>DASRZY010000060.1:0-19108 GCA_035685905.1 Syntrophales bacterium | reverse complement strand
AAATACGGGCCCCTGATCCAAAAAGCTTCCGACAAGTACAAGGTCGATTACTCCCTGGTCAAGGCCGTCATCAAGGCCGAATCCAACTTCAACCACAAGGCCGTCTCTCCCAAGGGAGCCCAGGGCCTGATGCAGCTCATGCCCAAGACCGCCTCGACCCTGCAAGTGAAGGACAGCTTCGAGCCCGAGTCCAATATCGAGGGCGGCGTCAAGTACCTGCGTTACCTCATGAACGTATACAACGGTCACCTGCAGCTGGCCCTTGCCGCTTACAATGCCGGCGAGAAGGCCGTGGCCAAGTATGGCGGCATCCCGCCCTACGCTGAGACGCAAGGCTACGTGAAGCGCGTCATGTCCCTTTACAAGCAATACAGTGCTGAGCCGAAAGAGGGAAAGACGGCGGTGTTGTCGATGAGGCCCGAAGTCGTCTCCGATTAGGGTACCGGGTCCAGGGTTTCGGGTATAGGGTAAAAGAAATAGAAATCCCCCTTCGTCCCCCTTTGCAAAAGGGGGAAAAGAGGGGGATTTTTTTATCCTCGTTCCTCGATCCTCGGACCTCGAGCCTGTCTATTTCACCCTCATCCACGTGTCCGTCCGTCCGAGGAGAGAGATGCCGATGAACCCGCGGACATTGAGGATGTCGGGCGATTCCAGGGTCATCTTGCACTTGTAGTCCTTGCCGTTTTCCGGGTCATAGATCATCCCGTCCTCCCAGAGGCCGTCTTTCACGAAGACGAAATCGCGCAGGATAACGAGGCCCATGATCGGCTGATTGCGCTTTGACGCGTCCGAGTTTTCCCTGTCAACCTTCTGCTGTCCGGCCATGCCCTTCTTGTCATCGGCGGGGTATACGGGTTCTTTCAGCCAGACGATCTTTCCAAAGTATTTCCCGTTGGCTTTATAGATCTCCACGTGGGCCGTCTGCTTTCCGTTGAGCCATTTTCCCAGAATGGCATCCGGATTTGCCGCGTACGCAGCAGAAGCGACGAGGCAAAGCAGCGTGACCAACCCGAGCGCGGACACAATCTTCTTCATTTTTACCCTCCCCGGACAAATCCTGATAGTCCTTGACAAGAATTGCTTTTTGTTGCAAAAGACTGCCGGGTCTGTCAGGGGCAGCGCCGCCTGAATGAGCGGCAGAAAGGAACCCCCATGACATTTGTAGCAGTCACCGAGAAACATACAGAAGAAGAATACGAAAAGAAAGAGAAAAAGCCGTCTTTCAGCATCAGCGGGGAGATGATGGGCGCCTTTGACGGCATTGACACGGACCTGAGGCTCGACATGATCCTGAACGGTCGCGGGTAGCCTGGGCCGAACGGGGCAGCCTAGCGCAAAACGAGGGGGATCACGATGGCCGCCAGGATGGCCAACGCGGTCAGGATTACAGCGCCCATCAGGAACCCGTGAGGAACAAACCGGATCGGGGCCGGCGGCTCCGCATTTTTGCCTGCGCCATCGCCTGCGCACGCCGGGTCCCATCTCCGGAGGCATGCCGACGCGGGAAGGCCGAGAAGCATTGCAAAGCCGAAAAAGAGCAAAGCACCATTGACATCGCCAGCCCGGAGAGCCACGAAGACCATGTAGAGACCGGCAAGGGCCGACACCGCAAGAAGAATGCCCAATCCTTTCATCAACATGCTGGACTCCTGCCCATTCCGATCACCATGCCGATGATCCGTGAATGATTGCCCGTCAATCTCTGTGCTATTCGCTGTGGAGGATGCGGTCCGCAATCGCCCTCGCCGCAACGATCCCGCTCGCCGAAGCCTGGAGCAATCCGCGGGTGATCCCCGCACCGTCGCCTATGGCGAAGAGATTCTTGATTTTTGTCTCGAGCTCGCGCGATACCTCGATCCGGTTCGAATAGAATTTGACTTCCACGCCGTAGAGAAGCGTGTGGCGGGAGTTGACCCCGGGCGCCAGGGTGTCCATGACCTGGAGCATCTCGATGATGTTCCTGAGGTGCCGGTAGGGGAACACGAAACTCAGATCCCCCGGGGTGGCATCCCCCAGCGTGGGTCGCGTGAGGCACTTGGCGATACGCTCCTTCGTGGAGCGCCGCCCCTGCAGCAGATCGCCCAGCCGCTGGACAATGACCCCCTGGCCTAAAAGATTGGCCAGCTGTGCGATGTAACGACCGTAGGCAATGGGGTCGTCGAAAGGCTCCGTGAAAGAGCTGCTCACCAGGATGGCAAAATTGGTGTTCTGGGACTTCTTTGATGCGTAGCTGTGGCCGTTCACGGTGACGAGACCGTCGTTGCTCTCAGCCACCACCTCGCCGCAGGGGTTCATGCAGAAGGTGCGGACCCTGTCGTCGAAGGTCTTCGAGTAATAGACGAGCTTCGACTCGTAGCTCACGTCGGTCAGCGGCTTGAGGACCGTCGCGGGCAGCTCGACGCGAACCCCGATGTCGACGGCACTCGACTGTGTCCTGAGCCCGAGGTTTTTCGCCTCGATTTTCATCCAGGAGGCTCCCGAGCGGCCCGGCGCCACGATCACGTGGCGTCCATACCGGGTTTCACCGTCTGCGAGCTTTACCCCCAGGATTCTCCCCTCCTGCGCAAGCAGGGACTGAACGCGGCAATCCGTGCAGATTTCGATCTTCCCGGCAAGCGACTCGTACATCCTGCCCAACACGTCGATGCAGTTCTCCGTGCCGATGTGCCGGATCCGCGACGGGATGAACTCCAGGCCCGCGAGGCGCGCCTTCTCGCCCAGTTCCTCCACCTCGGGCGAGAGATCGCCGAAGAGCCTGTCCGGGGCGCCGTGCTCCACGTAGATCCGGTCGGCCTCGGTCAGAAGATCGAAGAGGGCCTTGTCGTCGAGGAACTCCCCCAGGTGCCCGCCCACCTCCGTGGACAGGGTCAGCTTGCCGTCGCTGTAGGCCCCGGCGCCGCCCCAGCCGCAGAGCATGTCCGAGGCGCACTCCCGGCTTCGCTCGGCAATTCCCTTCCCCTGTTCGAGAAGGAGAATGTCTTTTGCATCCCCCTCGGCAAGCGTCAGGGCTGCAAAGATTCCGGCAGGGCCGCCGCCGACGATAATGACCTCGTATTCGTTCATGTGCCTCCTCCGTCGGGATGGAGTCTTTGCGTCAGGTCTTTACGGTCAGGGCATTGACTCGCGACGTGACGATGTTCAGTTCGCCGAACAGGCCGAGCACGTCCCCCACGTTGAGGGATCCCCCCGGCATGAACACCGCGGCAAAATGATGCTGCCCGTCCTGCCGGCTTCCCGGGTTCATGACGACTCCCACCTGGCAGTTGACGCCGAGCCGGCCCACGGCCGTTTCCAGGAAATCGCGCTGTGCCTCTGTCTGGAAGGGAAAGAAAATCAGGATCGACGAATGGCCGAGCCGAGCCACGCTCTTTGCGAGGACCGTCTCGCAGACAGTCCAGATATCATCGTAGGGGTCGAGAAAGATCAGGTCGCAGGGATCTTTCAATTCGAGTATATCACAGCCGGAACGAATTTCCAGAATCTCCGCCTCGCCTGCGGGGAAACTTGCACAGGCCTCGGGGTTGACATCATAGATGAAAGCCCGGATATTTCCCTCTGCTGCCAGTCTGGCTAGGGTGACGCTCCCGGCATATTTCCCGCGGGCAAGGAAAGGTTCCTGCAGCTGTTGGAATGGCAGGATGTGGAACCTGTCGCGGATGCGCCCTGCCATCTCGTCGTCGATATCATACTCCGCATATCCACAGAAACTGTCGGAATAGCGGAGAGGCCGCCCGGTATTCTGCCGGTGAAGAAACCCTACGATCTCCACAAGCCATCCGTGCTTGAGCAGATCCCCCAAATTGCCAGGTTTGTAGCGCACTTTTCTCTCCGGCGAATCACCCATGTTGATCCCTGTCTTCTATCTTCACTTCTTCACCGCGCAGCGGCCTTCACACATAACACTGAACACTTCTTCACTGCCGCCGAGAGCGTAGAAGCGGAAGGGGATTAGTCCCCACCTCTTCTCCTCTCCCTCGGAGGGGAGAGGAAGACTAAGGTAGTGGTCGTCAATAGCCCATGTATGCCTGCACCCACGGGAACCTCATCATCCTGAAGTAGCTCGCCAGGAATAGCTTCTGCAACCGGGGCAGGCTCTCGAAGAGCCGCGAGTATGTTTCCTGTCTGCGTTTCAGGGAAAGAAGCCCGCGGAATTCCTTCATTTCATAGGCGTTGTCGAGGATCTTTCTGCCGATCTCGCGGCCGCTCACCAGCGCAAAAGGGATGCCTTCCCCCGATGGCCTCGAGGCCAGTCCCGCCGCATCACCCGCCAGAAAGATATTTCCGAAACGGAAGCCGCAATAGAGGTGGTTGATCACGCCGCCCTTCAGGCGGGCCTCGCCCTGTTGAAACCCCCTCTCGCGGATAAACTGCTGCAGAGCGATTTTCGCCAGGCCGGCCGTGAAGGTGTCGGGATTATAACAGACCCCGATATTCGTGTGCTTGATGTGGGGAAAGACCCAGAAATAACCCGAGCGGATGATCCCGGTCTTGAAATGGAAATGCACTTCGCTGGAAATCTGGGGCACCTCATAGTACAGGCCGATGCCGAACTTCGAGGGAAGTCCGAGGTGCTTTCTGACCATGGACAGCGAGCCGTCGGCGGCAACGAGCTGCCGGAACTCGAATTCGCCCCCGTCCGTGGTGATGGAGCCTTCGGCCACACCCGTAACCCGGGCGCCGCTGACCCACTCTATGTTGGATGCCTTTTCGACATCCCGTAAATGATGCCGGGAAAGTGCGGAGCGGTCCACCATCTTCAAAGGGTGGGTCAGGATGATCTGGACGGGCGGCCGCTTATCGATATGCACCATCTGGGAGTGAAAGGTGCGCGCCTCATCCTCGGGGACTCCGAAATCGACGGAAACACGGGAAAGTCCGCCTGCACAGATCTTGGCGCCGAAGGTCTCGCTTTTCTCGATCAGCAGGACGCGGAGGCTCGATCCTGCAAGTGCCTGAGCGCAGGCGATCCCCGCCGGCCCCGCCCCGATGATGATCACGTCAAACCGGTTGCTCATCGACACCCGTCCGCCACGGTAAGGATGATTCCTCTTAGGGCGGGTCAAAAAGGCCCAGATGCGAGGCCCCCGAAGTCCCGAGGAGGGAGGTGTACTTCGGGCGTACGTCGAGCGACAAGGGGCGAGGGCAACGCAGCAGATGGGCCTTTTTTACCTGCCTGCTTCACTCGTCGGGCTTGCCGGTGTATAGCTTTGCCCCGTCGTGCAGCGACCCCTCGAGGCCTACGTTGAACCCGCTGGCGTCGCGCACGGCCAGATCGCCCGCCTCGGCGGCGTCATAGAGGGACTGATCGCAGGCGATAAGGGCGTGCTTCACCTTCAGGCCCCGGTGGATGCTTACTTCCCGCCCGTTCACGTAAACGGTCATCTTGTCTTCGCTCATGGCGTCACCACAATCCTTCCCTCGATCCGGGGGGACACGGGGGAGTGCTTCTTGAGATAATCCAAAACGGCTTCTCGTATGTCATCGCCGACAACGGCATTCTTTCCTTCTCGAAACATCCCGAAACGGTCGCCTCCCGCGGCGAGGAAATCGTTGGTTGTCACCCGGTAGATGTGCGATCGATTCACCGGTTTTCCACCGATGGAGAGTTCCTTCACCCGGGAGCCTTCCGGTGCCGCGAGGTCATAGACCACCCTCAATCCCGACACCTGGAGCATGCCTTCCGTTTTTGCGTTGTATTCCAGGATGTCGACGATCTGCGCACCCGTGAGATCCATGGTCATGAGGTTGTTGTCAAAGGGAAGCAGCGTGTAGATCTGCTCCAGCGTGATCTTTCCCGCGGGGATCGACGTCCTCAACCCCCCGTTGTTCTGGATGGCGACCTCGGAGCGGGCGGCTTTCCGCATGGCATCGCAGACGAGGTTTCCGATGTTCGATTCGAAGGGACGTTTGCGCAGGTCCACGCGTGTCTCGCCCACGACGCGTCCGAACTCCCCCCGGATCTGGTCGTCATACTTCTTGATGATCCCGGCCACGTCGGCATCAAAGGGATCATTGGGCCCTGCCTTGACCTTTCGCAAGATCCTGCGCTCGGGATACTGAACGATCTTCTTCGCATCGGTATCAACAGTGATCTTCAGGACCCCCAGGTAATTGCCATAGTAGCCTGCCTGGACGATGATCGTGGAGCCGGCGACCACGGTGGTTTTCACCTCCGTGTGGCTGTGTCCCCCCACGATCAGATCGATCCCGCCGACCTGCGAGGCCATATTCCGGTCCTCATCGAGGCCGATGTGGGACAGGACGATAACGAGGCCGGCCCCTTCCTTTTTTACTTTTTCGATGAGAGGCGGGAGCGCCTTTTCGACGGCGAGCACATGGTATCCCTTGATATTCCCCGCTTTCGTCGTGTACTGCGTCTCCGGCGTCGTGACGCCGATGACGGCTATCTTCACTCCCTTTTTCTGGAAGACGGCATAAGGCTTGACCCCCGGCAGGAGGGCCCCCTTGTCGTCGACGATGTTGGCCGACAGGAATGGAAAGACGGCCGCCTTCCTCAGGTTTTGAAAGGCATCCATCCCCCAGTCGAACTCATGGTTTCCCAGGGTCATGGCGTCGAACCCCATCCGGTTCATGGCCTCGATGACGGGCTTGCCCCGGAAGAGATTGGAAATGGGGGTGCCCTGGAACATGTCGCCTGCGGACAGGAGAAGCGTCCCTTCGGGGTTTTTCTCCCGCTCCTCCGATACCATTTTTGCGATGTAAGCCATGCCCCCCGTCCCCGGTTTGCCGTCCTTGCCCGGGGTGGGCATGAGGTGGCCGTGGAAGTCATTGATGTGAAGGATGGTCAGGTCGACCGTTTCGGCGGCAGCCGGCGCGAAGAGTGAGGCGAAGAGCGAGGTTGCGAGAAAGAAGAGGACCGCACTGAGGACAGCAGGGAATTTTTTCATGAAGGGACACCGACCTTGATGTATTTTCCGGCGCGAGTACATGTACGACGTCACGATGCAAGGGCCGGGCCGCACGGCTCAATTTAATTGACAGGCCCTTGCGGATCAAGTAAAAAACGCCGTTCCTCGCTGGTATCTCACTCAACCTGTTCGGAGGGAATCACTAATGGCAGAAACGAAACCGGACCGCTTCATGACATGGATCGCTCTGACCACGGCCATCATGGCTGTCCTTGCCGCCATCACGACTCTCTATGTCGGCAAATACTCCTCCCGCGCCGTTCTTCACCAGGGGGAGGAAACGGACATGTGGGCCTACTACCAGGCCAAGAGCATCAAGCAGCACACCTTCGAAATGCAGAAGGAGAAGGTGGAGCAGGAGCTTCTCACCCATAAGGGAAAACTCTCGAAGGAGGCCCGGGAGAAGGCCGACAAGATGCTTGCCCGCTATGGCAAGAACGTCGATCGATACGAAATCGAGAAGAACGAGATCAAGGACAAGGCCGAGAGCCTGGCCAGAGAAAAGAAGGAGGCCACGCTCCGGGCGGGAAACTTCGGTTACGCGCTGATCTTTCTGCAGATCGCCATCATGCTTTCCTCGCTCGCAGCCCTGACGAAGAAGAAGGAGCTCTGGTACCTCGGCCTCGCAACAACGTCCGGGTGGCTGTTCTATTTCCTGGATGCGATTCTGCTTTTCTATTAGGGCATCGGGTAAAGGGTACAGGGTATAGGGTATAGGGTATAGGGGGAAAAGGGGGGATTTGAGTTTTATGCAGCTTGTTATTTTTTCAGTCGTTCCTTGAGCATCATGATGCGCCGGTAGGAGGCATCGATTCTTTCCGCGGGGATGTCACCCTTCTCGACGAGGGACCGTACCGTTGCGGTGGCCCTGGCTGCAATATCCTCCTCGTAGACGGAATTGTTGGCAAAGATCAGGATGTCGACCCCGGCGAGAATGGCTTGCCTGATGGCTGTCTCGAGGCCATAGTGCGCGGAGATGGCTTTCATCTGCATGTCGTCGGAGATCACCACACCATCAAAACCCATCTGCTGCCGCAAGATGTCCGTCAGTGTTTTCCGGGAAAGGGTGGACGGCCACACGGGATCGAGTTTCCCGTTGAAGATGTGCGCCGTCATGACCATGTCGGCCATCCCCTGATGGATCAGCATGCGGAAGGGCTCAAGCTCTACAGGCGTCCATCGGCCGGTGACATCGACAAAGCCCTCGTGACTGTCGCCTCCGGCGCTCCCGTGCCCCGGGAAGTGCTTGGGAGCCGTCAGGACACCGTATCGTCGGTGGGCCTCGATTACAGCCATGGCATGCCGGGTCACCGCGGCCGGGTCCGGGGAGAAACTCCTCTCGAGTTTCCCGATAACGGGGTTTGTGGGGTTGAGGTCGAGATCCACGACGGGAACGAAGTTGACATTGATGCCAAGTCCTGCCAGCGTCTTTGCCGTGACGTCCGCCTGCAGCCTGGTTTTCTTCAGGTCGTCCCACATCCCGAGTTGTTTCTGGGAGACGGTTGGCGGGAAGCCGTTTTTTTCCTTGAGACGGCTGACCCTGCCTCCCTCCTGATCGACAGCAATGAAAAGGGGGACAGAAGCCCGCGTCTGCAGAGAGGATGTGAGGGCCCGGGTCTGTCTTGCCGATTCGATGTTCCGCCCAAAGGTGCGCGTGGGGACATCATAGTCAAAGAGGATCACGCCGCCAATGTGCCGCTCCCGGATATCGCGGGCAACGGGGTCATTGTCGGAGACGGCAAGCCCGCGGAAGCCGACCATGACCATCTGGCCGATCTTCACGTCCAGCGCCGGCGTCCCTTCGGCAGCCGCCACAGCGTTCGCTCCGGCAAGAAAGATCAGGCCGGCGGCGATAAAAACAAGAAGGATGTTTTGCCGCATGGGAACTTTTTACCGGATAAATATTCAAAAAGATAGAGGGATCGTCCCGGCCGGGGTCCCAATATTTTTATTGCTTGTATGGGCGTCATGATTATATGTAGACGATGAGCGGGCGCCGATGGGTGCCCATTCCGGGGCAGAAAGGCGACAAGCGTTTGAAATCCTTCCGATTCCTCTTCGTGGTGATGTTCTCCCTTTGTCTGATCCTTGTCATGGCCGCACCGGCGCCAGCCGCACAATCGGAGACCATCATCGTCTACGGGGATTCAAGAACCAATCACGACGTTCATCGGAGGATCGTCAGCGATATCATCACGTTTAAACCCGTGGCCGTCATCTCGACGGGCGACCAGGTCAACGACGGCAGGGTACCGGGCGAATGGGCCGTTTTCAACGAGATCATCGCCCCGATCCGCGAGACCTCCGAGTTCTATCCCTTGCTCGGCAACCACGAGCGCAATGCCGACCTGTACTTCAAGAACTTCAAGCTTTCCGGCAACGAGCGATGGTATTCCGTCCGCAAGGGCCCAATCCTTTTCTTCATGCTCGACAGCAACTCGCTGATCGGACCTGGCTCGAACCAGCATGCCTGGCTGGAAAACGAACTCCGGAACGTCCCGAAAGACGTCAAATTCGTGGCTGCAGTTTATCACCACCCCGCAATCTCGTCGGGGCCTTACCCCGACGAGAAAAACCTCCAGAAGCGCCTCCTTCCTCTGCTGGAAAAGCACAAAGTCGACATCGTGTTCGCAGGGCACGAACACGTCTACGAGCGTTCGTCCAAAGCCGGGATCACCCATATCACAACCGGCGGCGGCGGCGCCCCGCTGCACTTCCAACTCCGTCACAACCCTTACGGGCAGGTCTTCCTTGCTGTTCACCACTTTTGCGTCCTGCAGGTAACGGGGCAGGCCCTGGATGTGCGCGTCTACGATACGGAGATGGCCCTCATCGATGAGTTCAGCCTGAAAAGCAGAAGATAGGGGCACGGGGTGAGGCGGGTAAAGGGGAAATAACGAAATGCAAACGTCATCGAAACTGATCGTTTCTGCAATCTTCCTGCTGGTTGCTTTCTTCGGCCCCGCTCCGGCCTGGGGTCAGGTGAAGGACATCGAGACACTGGCGCAGGAGAGGGCGCATCACTCGAATCCGGGTTTCCGCAACCCCTGGCTGTCGGAGGAGCAGGCGGGCAAAACGACGCGCCTCATCGAATGGAAGCTTAGCTCCAATCCCTATGCGAAAGAAAAAAAGAAGAAGCCCTACATCCCCGTCACCAGACCCGATGTGACAGCCATCATGAATGGCGGCGACTCTGTCACCTATCTGGGGCACGCAACCCTCTGGATACGGGTCAACGGCCAGAATATCATTACGGATCCGGTCTTCGGGGACATCGTCTATTTCATCGACCGCCATGCCCCGTTTCCCCTGCCCCCAGAGGAACTGGCCCCCATGCAGGTCGTCCTCATCTCCCACGATCACTACGACCATCTCGACAAGGACAGCATCCGCAGGCTCGGAACAGGCCCTCTTTACTTGACCCCGCTGGGTTATCGTGCATGGCTCGAGGACATTATGCCCGGGGTGAAAGTCATCGAGCTTGACTGGTTCCAGAAATTCACGCTGCACGGGGTGACCTACAGGCTGCTGCCGGTCCAGCACTGGACCAAGCGCACGCCCTTCGACACGAACAGGCGCCTCTGGGGCTCATGGCTGATCGAGTCGTCAAGCCGCAAAGTCTACTTTTCAGGCGATTCGGGCTATTTCCCGGGATTTGCCGAGTATGGCCGGAAGTTCGGGCCCATGGATGCCGCACTCCTGCCAATCGGGGCTTACGAGCCCCGCTGGTTCATGTCTGTCTACCACATGGACCCCGGAGAGGCCGTGCTGGCTTTCAAGGAACTGCGGGCAAGCGTATTCATACCCCAGCAGTGGGGTGTTTTCGATCTGACCGACGAACCGATGGATCTCCCGCCGAAGGACTACCGGAGGGCAGCCGAGATGGGCGGTCTGACGGAAGCGGAGGCCCCCCTGCTGCCGCACGGGGGGACATACTACTTTCCATAAAAGCGGGCAGCGTATAGCCTGTGGAAAAGGGGCCTGCCGGACATCGGCCAAGGCCCTTTTTTCTTTGCCTTGTGGCTTGCGGCTTGCGGCTTGTGGCTGCTTTTACAGGACGATTTTGATGGCTGGATGTCTTCGAAGGCTTTCGTAAATCTCGAGGCGGCATTCCTCGCTCGAGACGACGATCTCCACGTCGAGGCAGAGGTATTTGCCCGTGAGGCTGGAGTGTGACGGCGTGACGGTGTGGGGCAGTTCCTGGATCACCTCTGCAATGGCGCTTCGCAGGCGCTCCACGTCCTGGCCGATGACCTTGTAGCCCCAAGGGCAGGGATAATTGATCTCGGGCTTGCAGCCCGTTTTATTGATAATCAACGACACGACTCCCGTTCATTTCCGCTAATTAAATCCCTCATCCGACCCTTGTCAAGGGGACTTTCGACCTTTTCAGGCAGGACGATATCTGCGGCCGTGCAGATGCGGTCGTATGGCGGGGCGGGAGCCCATCAAATCTCGGGGGCCCCCCGTTGCCGGGGGACCCCTTTTTTTCAAATGTCGTTGCGAATAGCCGGAGTCTAGTAACGGGGTCTGCCGCCGCCGCCACCGGGGCGTCTCATGCCACCGCCGCCGCCACCGCGCTGGTCGTCTTGGCGGGGTCGCGCCTCGTTGACGTTGAGCTTCCGTCCCTTCAGTTCCTTGCCGTTCATCCCGCTGATGGCGGCCGCGCCCTGCTCCGCCGAGGCCATCTCGACAAAGCCGAACCCTTTCGATTGCCCGCTCATCTTGTCCTTGATGATCGTCACGGACGTTACTTCGCCAAATGCTGAAAAAGACTGCTTCAGATCCTCTTCCGTGACACTGTAAGGCATGTTCCCGACGTAAATCTTCATCGACCTCTCCTGAAAAGTTAAAGTTTCCTGTGATGATACCCTGATACTCTTCCGGCTTTCCAAAATCTTAAAGATCGTTATCACAGACGGGGCGTGACTGCAATGCTAATCATGCCCCCCCTTTTGGGGCTTCTGGTCAGCGGACGCTGCGCGCCCGGCGTGATCTCGAGCGGGGCGTGGAGAAGAGAGTCACTTTCCGTGCGCCGTCCGTCGAGCCGGAGCCCGATTGGGCAGCTGCAAAGGACGAAAGCTCGCGGCGCATCGGTTGACTGCTCGGGGTCGCGTCACGATCCCGGCCCCCGAATCTCGGGTGCCCGCCACTCGAGCGTTCCTTCGGCGCCGCTGTATAGTCGAAGTCTTCCAGCGTGCGTCTCTCGATCTCTTCGCCAAGGACATTCTCGATGGCCCACACGAAGGCTCTGTCCTCGCGGGTGACAAAGGTGAAGGCGTCGCCTGTCCTCTCGGCGCGGCCCGTTCGTCCGATGCGATGGGTGTATGCGTCGACGGTGTCGGGCATGTCGTAATTGATCACGTGCGAGATCCGGGAGATGTCGAGGCCGCGAGCGGCGATGTCGGTGGCCACGAGGATCTGGTACTTGCCGTTGCGAAACCCGTTGAGTGCCTCCTGGCGCTGGCTCTGCGACAGATCCCCCTGCATCGACGCGACCGGGAACCCCGCTTTTTTCAGATGCTTTGCCACGCGCGTCGCCCGGTCTTTTGTCCGGGTGAAGACCAGGACCGAATCCGTGTTGGTGCGGTCGAGGATCTTTGTCAGCAGGGCCGTTTTGAGGTGCTGCTCGACGGGGTACAAGGCGTGGGAAACCGTGGACACCGGGGTCGACTCGCCGACCTGTATGGTGACGGGGTCCCGCAGGACTTCCTTCGCCAGGTGCCTGATTTCATCGGGGATGGTGGCCGAGAACAGAAGGGTCTGGCGCTCGGCGGGGATTCTCTTCATAATTTTCCGGACATCGGGCATGAACCCCATGTCAAACATGCGGTCCGCCTCGTCCAGGACCAGGACCTCCATGTGTGAGAGGTCGATGACCCCCTGGTCCATGAGGTCGATCAGGCGCCCCGGGCATGCAACCACGATCTCGGCGCCATCGCGAAGCTTCTTGACCTGGGCGGTCTGCTTCACGCCTCCATAGACGGTCACACTCTTCACTTTCGTTTTTCGGCCCAGTTGGTCTATGGCCTCGTGGATCTGCTCGGCCAGCTCCCGGGTGGGGGCGATGATCAGCGCACGAACGCGACGGCGCGGCCCTGACATCAGCCTCTGCAGAATCGGGAGGCCGAAGGCGGCAGTTTTTCCAGTGCCGGTGTGGGCCATCCCCATGACATCGCGCCCCTGGAGTATGAGCGGAATGCACTCGGATTGAATCGGCGTGGGCTCCTCGTAACCGATGGCCTCTACGCCCGCTTGAATTAGTGGATGAAACTCGAACAACTTGAAACTCATTAACAGACAAACCTCTTTTCTGGAATCTCTACCGGCAGCTTCGCCGGTCTGCCCGCCTGCACGGCGGACGGTTGATTTGGGATCGTTTACGCTTCGGCCTCTGCCTGGGTGGGTACGGGTTCCGTGCCTGCGGACTCCACTACCGGCCCCTGTTCTCTCATACCCTTACCCTGGCGTCTGGCCATCTTCTCGGTTGCTTTTCTCTGGCGTTCCAGCTCTTTTTGACGCTTTATGAACTGGTTGTGATTTCTCTTTCCCATGGTCCTCCTCGTTTGAAACGGCAGGGCCTGCATGGATCAGGCCAAAAAAAATCCCCACGGCCATCAACGGGCTCCAGGGGACATTATGTGTCAAAACCGTTTCAAAGCATGCATAACATAAAGCTTTTTCAACTAGTTGTCAAGGGTTATTTCCCGTCCGGCCTTGGGGGCATGCGCGAGCGGCGCTTTCCTGCGCGCATCAAAGAGGTGAAAAACGGCAAGCACCGGGTGGCGCCAAACCATCCGGGGACCGGCATATCGCATGACGGACCGGATTCTCTCACGCATGCCCGGCTTGTAGCAGGGAATGGGACAGTTGGCACAGGCAGGCTTCATCTCCCCGAAGGGACACTTGTCCAGCCGCCTGCCGGCATAGGCCAGAAGTTCGCTGCACTCCGGACAGGGTTCATTTCCCCCATGGTGGCGGTCCCGGCAGAAGATCCGGGTCATGGCCTCCACGGTTTTGTGCTCCCGTTCGATTCTGCGATGGGTTACTGCCATGATTACAATATAAAGCGGCCGGTACCCGATGGGAAGCCTTTTTCATCATCGGGGCCGGCCGCAAGCTGTATCTGCTTGTATTTCCTCAATTTACGATATTGAGCAGCACGAGGATTTCATTGATCGACCAGTAGAGCTGCTTCTGGAATTCGCAGTCTGCCACCCAGTCGTCGCCATCAACGGCCCCGCCGGCTGTGCAACCGTCAGTCCGTATCAGGACTTGATCTTTGAGATCCTGGGCGGCATGGCAGTACCAGCCGAGCATCACCCATTTCTCGATCAGATTCACGCGGTTGGCCAGGGCACTCCGATACTGCCAGTGTGTGAAGGCGCTCTTGTCGCTGTGCCAGAGCGTCGAGGACAGGCTTGCCAGCTTCTCCTTAATTGTGGGGACGGGGTCGATGGCTCCATAGATCATAATGCGGGCATTCTGATCGTCGGCATAGGGCCAGCCGGCCTCGAGCAGATCGGGGTCCGTCGTGCCGGCCGGCAGGGGCTCAACCTTGAGGATCGTTACGGTCCGCGTGGCAAAGCCGGCATTACGGTCGGCATTCGGGTCGGCAGGCCAGATTGCGATCGGGCATGTGGTCGATGCAGCTGTGCTCTGGTCCGGCGGGCCTGGATTTTTCTGAGGAGGCACCACCCGGAAGGGCCCTTCACCATCCAGCTTGTTGGATGCGTTCAGAATCCCGGGAGTCAGATACTGATTGTCCCGCTTGATGGCCAGGATCATCTTGAGCCCATGACGATTCACAATACGCTGGCCATTGTGTCGCCCCTCGTTTGAGGGTGCGCTGTAGTCGCACCATCCGCAAGAGGGGTTCTTCGCCAGATCGGCTTGCGGAACATAGTAGTAGATAGCTGAAGGGTACTCACCGAAAACATGATAGTAAGAAGGATTGGGATCCGCGTTCAGCGGATGGAACGCGGAGAAACCATCGGGGGAGATGGCGCGGACCGCCGTTGCCGATGGCAGCATAAGTGGCTTGAGAAGCCTCTCCAGCGTCACCCCCGTATATTCGGCATAGTAATCACCCGACTTCGTTGTATTCATGAGCATGAACTGGGTATGCTGGGGCATCTTTTCCAATTGCCCCTTTGTAAAGACCTTGGACGGGGCCGGCACCTTGGTTGGATCGTCCTTGGCATCTCCTGGGTACCGATTTGCAGCAATCTCAATCTTGTTGGAGTAGCCGTCCCCGTCGGAGTCAAGGTTTTCGATTGCCTTTATCGCCGCCGCATTGCGGCCTGCGTTCTTGTAATCCAAACCGTAGGCGTTAAGCGTGCTTGCGTACTTGCCCGGGATCGTCCCATACTTCGAGACGTCATGGCAGTACTGGCAGCTCCCCACTGTCTTACCGCCGGCTATTCCGCCGACGTGACACAGGTTGCAATTGTCCAGTTTGGTGCCCGCCCTGTCCGGGTAGACCGACAGGAAGGAAGCCGCATCGTCCTGGCCCTCGTGATGGTAGGCGCTGCGCACCATCTGTGCCGTCATCAAGGTGACGGCGAATACGACGAATAATACAGTGTACTTCGGCCATTTTGCCCCATTCATAATCCTTCTCCTCCTTCGTATGATTTTTGTTTCCGTCCGCTTCCTTCCCCCATTCTCGCTGCCGGCGGAAACATTAAAAAACCGCACTCTTCGGAGAGTGCGGTCAACGGGACTGACGGGCCAACCCCGGCCGGCCGGGGGATAAAAAAAGCCTGCCCCGGCAGGACGAGGGCAGGCGCGCGCAGTGCTCACGCAACCGGCCTCTCCTTTCCGCAATGGGAGGCATGGCCGTTTCCAGCCACACCCTTCCGGCATACGCGCCGTGGGCTTGGGGCCTGTAGGTCACGATGCTCGGAGAGATCCTTTGTGTCCACAGTCGACGGGCGGCCCTGATTCACATGGCCGACACTTTCGTGCGTTACTTCAACTTGCTTGTCCAGGTGTAGTCATTGCCCTTCTGGGCCTCGTGGCACTTGATGCACTCGTCGACCTTGCCTTCCGACTCCACCTTGCCGCTCGGCTTGATCTGCGCCCAGAACCAGTCGCCGCCCTTGGGGTTGTAGCCCTTCACCTTGTACATGACGTCGACCCACTTGAGCTTCTTGTCTTTTCCGAAGTTGTCCTGGACAATCATGGCTCCCTCGGGGAGTTTGCCCTTCTTGCCCTTGATAGCGTCGAAAGCCGCCGGGTTCACATAGGTCGTGAGAAAGGCGCCGTGGGGATCGGGCCCCTGGTACTGGGGATCCGTTCCGGGCCACATCTTCCAGCTCTGGTATTTTTCCTTCTGGATGAAGTCCCAGACGGACTTGCCGTCGGCTGCGGGGCCTTTCTTGGCCTGGGCGAAAAGCATTCCCGACAGGATGAGAGTGACGATGAAAACGATGGTGAGAACAAGCAAGCCTTTTTTCATTTCATACTCCTTTCACTATGCATATCAGCGGTCCGCGAAGAGTGCTTTCACGGGGCACCCGCCGGATGTCACTTGTGGATGATGGTCCCCACGTGCTTTCCGGAGAGGGCCTTCGTGATGTTTCCCTTCTTGAGACCGTTTATAATCTGGATGCGGTCGATGACCTCGCTGTTCTGGAGGATCTCCAGACAGGGCCTCTCGATGATAAGATCGTCCAGGTTTCGCCGGATCAGTTCTTTGGCGCTGATCTCGGGGATGAATTTCGCTTTTTTGTTCTTCTTGGGGTTGTCCGTGTAGAGGCCGTCTTCGTCCTTGACGAGGATGCAGCTCTTTGCCCCGATGAGATCGGCCACAATCAGGGTGCCCACGTCGGTTCGGTGGATGGGGATCCGCCATTTCGGCGACGGCAGGGCGTAGTAGTCGTAAGGGGGCATCCCGTGCATGACGGGGATGCAGCCCTGGGAGAAGTAGGTCGGCAGCGTCAGGACCTCGTCGTGGCCGATCTTGACGCCGCCCCAGGGCGAAAGCAGAGTGGCAACCAGCAGGGCGTTCTGTTCGGAGATGGAGCTGCCGAACTTGGCGATGATCCCGGTGGGCATCCCGAGCTCGAGGCCGATGGCATAGATATGCCGGCTGCGCGTCCCGCCGCCGGTCAGGAGGAACATCTTGTGCTTTTTCTTATTGGCGGCGATTTCCCTTACCACCGCCGGCAGGGCCCGCTTGCCCAGATCGCAGATGGACTGCCCGCCGATTTTCAGAACGTGCACGTCCGGGAAGAGCCTCTGCTGCGGCGCTATTTCATATTCCTCGGCGAAGGACTGGCTGACGAGGCTTTCCCCCATGAGCTTGCTCTTGACATGCAATCGTTTCCCGTCGCGCTCACGTATCAGCGCCATGGTTCCTCCATTTGGTTATGATCAGGGCGATGGGCATGCCCTTTACTTGCAGTGGATAAAGGCTGAAAATCTCAGGCCTGCTCTCTTACCTTTTTTTCCTGCCTTTTGTCTGTTCGCCCACTTCCACTTCGTCTTCGCTGCCCTTTGTGCCTCTCTCCATCAGGACGAGCTTGGCGCCGACCGCCTTGGCGATCTGCTCCAGTTCCTTCTTCCGGAGATGGTAGGAGTAAAAATCGATCTCCACCCCGGATACGGCGACGATTTTGAACCGGGGCTTTTTCTCCCCCTCGCCGACCTTTCCGCGCTCACGATAGAAGATTTTTCCCGGCATGATCATTTCCTCCCATGGGATTTCTTGCTGCGCTTCTCCCAAAGAGTGTACCACAGACCTTTGCCGGAAGGTAGCACAGGCACGACAGCCCTGTGGCCCAAAAGGCGCGGTCGGAGCCAACCCCTCGTGTCCACATTGTCTTCAGGCTGCGGGCAGACGGCGTCGCGGTCCATGGAGACGACGAGGATGCCCCGCCCTTCGAGTTCTCCTACGGTCAGAGTGATTGGAAAATCCCTTAAATGGGCGAATTCGATAAACCGCCCGCTCCACCCCGATGCCGTGAGTCCAACGGCGGCCGCCGCCCCGATGATGCCGTCGTTTGTCCCTCCATGACCGGAGAGGTAGAAGCCCCGGGCGGCTTCCAGGGCATCTGCCTGGGTGACCACCTGCTCCGTGCAGCCGCGGCCGAACTCGATGAGCGGCCCGAAGGCACCGTTGTCGCCCCAGGCGATGCACAGACCCGGGTCGCTTCCCGTGAGGGACTCTTTCTCGATGTGGCGGATGGCTCTCTCGCGGAGCGTCTCCAGGAGAGCGATGCCGGGTACTTCCACGATAAGGCAGGCGGAGCTGTTGTGAGATGTATAGGGGATGCGGTTATCGACGAGGAGCTGCTGCCGCACGACACCCCGGAGACGGCAGCCCTCGGGCAGCAATGCCTCGAACCGGCGGGCCAGCTTGCCCGTGCCAATGTCGGCATCCAGGTTGTCCGTGTCGTCAAAGCCGATATATATTTTCATGGTTTTGCTGAATGACCTCCGAATAGGATAACGCGTTTCTTCATGATCCGCTTTTCCGGATGACGTGGATCGCCGTGGCCTTGAAAGCGGCGGTCACCTCCATGCTCTCACTCAGGGCCAGCTCCTCGAGGGCATGCGTCGTCACGTAGGCCACAAGGGGGAACCCGCAGGTAATTTCCACCCTGTGGAAGAGCCCCAGCGGGACAATCCTGATGATTCGCCCGCGGAATACGTTTCTGGCACTGGTCTTTACATTTTCCTCCGGAATGGAGAGTGTGACGTTTTCGGGTCGGATGCAGAGAACCACCCATTCGCCGGCCTTTCCTTTCCCGACAACCTCGATTTCCGATCCATTGACGTTGACGATCAGGGATGTTTCATTGACATCGCCTACCTGCCCTTCCAGGATCGTCTCGGTCCCCACGAAGGACGCGACAATCTCGTCAACGGGCTGGTTCATGACCACGGCGGGTCGGTCGATCTGGGCGATCCGGCCGGATTCCATGACAGCGATGCGATCCGAGAGGCGCAGGGCCTCGTTTCGGTCGTGGGTGGCCATGATGGTGGTCGTCTTCGTCTCGGCGAGGACCTTTTCCAGATCATTGACGATCGCCTCCCGCGTCGGCGGGTCGAGGGCTGCGAAAGGCTCGTCGAGAAAGAGGATCTCCGGCGAGATCGCGAAGGCCCGGGCAAGGCTCGTCCTCTGGGCCTCCCCGCCGGAAAGCGTCCGGGCGGATCGGTCGCTCAGGTGC
>DASRZY010000059.1:0-4129 GCA_035685905.1 Syntrophales bacterium | reverse complement strand
GCGCATCCAGATCATTGTCCACGATCAGATCGGCAATGACGGGGCGTTTCTCCTTGTAGAAGGGCATCCACTGGTTGTCCGTGCCGATCATGGCCGCGCCGTCAATGCCGCTCAGTTCCGTGAAGGCCCGGTTCCAGAGGATGATCTTGTGATTGCGGTCGATGACGAACGTCGGGATCGGCGAGCCCTCGATGATCCCTTCGATTGTTTTGCGCAGCCGGATGTTCTCATCGAGCTCGCGCCTCAGGGTCTGCGCACTTTCTGTCAGGTAACGCTCCAGTTCCCGAATTCGTGTCACGTCCTGGAGCGTTTCGATGGCGGCAATGATCTCCCCCTTTTCGTCATAGACGGGAGCCGCCAGAAAATACAGGTGACGACGTTTGCCTCCCAGGTTCTCGAAAAAATCCCGGGCTTCATAGGCGTCCTCGATGACGGTGGATTTCTGGGCCTTGCCGCCGTAATAGGTTTCGAGGCCCTCGATATCTCCGTCAACGATCAGGTCGGCAACAAGGGGACGCCGTTCGGGGTAAAGAGGTTTGTAGTGGCGGTTCGTGCCGATCATGTCGCGGGCGTCATAACCCGTCAGTTCCGCACACGCTTTGTTCCACAGAATGATCTTGTGATTCCGGTCGATGACAAAGGTGGGAATGGGAGAGCCTTCGAGAATACTCTCAACGGAGAGACCCGTCCGGTTCATCGCCGGCCGCACGGTCTTCTTTTTGTCGGTCCGGGACACCGTCACGGTTCCTCTTCCTCTTGTCCTGCCTTCTTTCTCCTTTTCTCCTCGTACCAGCAGGCCACGTAAACGGCGATTGCCAGACCCAGCGAGATGATCAGTTTGATGAGGCCACTTTCGATGCCGATGACTTTATCGCAAACCAGCCAGGCAACGACATAGGTGACGGCCGTCAAGACTTCCTGCATTGCTGCCCTCCCTCCGATGAAGACCAATCCAGCTGAACTGCCCTCGCATCCCCGGCAGTCTGGATCTGCAATCGACAGATACTAGCTTTCCGGGCAGAATATTTCAATGAAAAAAATGCCTTGCATAAAGGACCGAGGTCCGAGGAACGAGGACCGAGGAAGGAAAAACCTCGAACCTCGCGCCTCGATCCTCGATCCTGTATTTCATCCTCGGACCTCGTACCTGTCCGCGGGAACGCGGACAATTCCACGATTCGTTCAATTTTAATTTTGAATTGAAAGAAACGTTAAACGATACCGCTGGCCTCATGATTCCCTCTGTTTTTGCTTCTCCCGATAAATATTTAAATATCAGGCTGTTGCGGGAATATGACTTCGGGCTGACCCCATGGCATATCGGTTGCAAACTCTTTCGCCGTTTTAAGCAGATTTCCCTTTAACTCGAGGGCCGGTTGTGCTACTCAGGGACGAAATTTCCAGTATCAATATAAGATGAAAGGAGAAAGAGGTTATGTTCAAGAAGATGTTGTTAACCATTTGTTCAGCACTGTTCACCCTTCTGGTGTCCGCTCCGGCGGTGCTCGCGGCGGAAGCACTTCCTTCCGGGGATGCCTATAACAAGGTGTTCTTTGCTGTCGGCGCCATGCTGGCCGCAGGCATCGGCGTGGGCCTCGGCGCGATCGGCGCAGGCGCGGGCATCGGCAATGCAGCCAATGGCGCCTGTATGGCCGTCGGCCGCAACCCCGGTGTGCAGGGCAAGATCATGACGACCATGCTCGTCGGCATGGCCATGGCCGAGTCCTGCGTTATCTACGCACTGGTTATCGGTCTTGTTATTCTCTATGCCAACCCCTACGCGGCCTTGATCCTCAAGTAAGATCCGCTCTGAAAAAAAATACAGAATAGGGGGAAAAGATAAATGGCAGAGACTAAGAAAGATAAGCAGTTCTTCTCCATCGGAAGGATATTCTTCCTGCTTATCGTTATTCCCCTGTCTCTCATGGCTTTCCTCATTGCCAACGGCATCTTCAAAGTCGGGGATACCGCGAGAGAGCGCGCAACCACCGTTCTGGACCTGAAATCCCAGGAAGAGATCAAGATTCGGGCGATCAACACAGCCGAGGAAGTGGCCAATTTCCTGCGGGAGAGAGAAGACGATATCCTCGTCGCCTCCATCCTTCCGGGGTCGGAGGCTGCCTACAAGTCCTTTGTTGATCAGAAAAAGCGAAATCTCTGGGTGAAGGACAAAGACGGAAAGATCCAGAAAGTTGCGGCACCTCTCTACTCGGAGATGTCCCTCATCGACCGATCCGGCAACGAGATCGTCCGGATCTTGAACGGAGCCGTGGCAGGGAAGAACCAGCTGAGAAACGTGGCGGCCCCAGGCAATACGACTTACAAGTCCGAGGACTATTTCTCGAAGGCCGTCGGACTCGGCAAGGGTGAGGTCTACGTCTCTCACGTGACCGGCTGGTACGTGACGAAGCAGGATTTCGAAAAGGGGAAGAGGTATTCCGGTGTCGTTCGTTACGCCACCCCGATCTTCGACAAGGGTGGGCTCGCGGGCGTCGTGGTGCTCAGTCTCGACTACAGGCACCTGGCGGCCTTCACGGATCACATCATCCCGACGCAGGCGGACTATGTCTTCGAAGCCGATGCGTCAACGGGCAATTACGCCTACATGGTGGACAACAAGGGTTTCATGATTTCTCACCCGCTTGATTATCACATCGAAGGCCTCAATCCCGACGGGACCCCCGTTCCGCCGCTGACCAAGGAAACCGCCGAGGCCATGACCAAGGAAGGCAAGGAGGTCCTGAACCTCAATCTGCTCGGGTTCATGGATCCGGGTCTGCCCGAAGTGGCCAAGGAGGCTGCGGCAGGCAAAGCAGGCACCAAGAATTACAAGTTTGCGGGCCGCGACAAGTTCGTGGCCTATGCCCCCATCAAGTATGTCTCCAAGTCATACCCCGAGCCCGCCGGTTTCGGCTGGATCGGGATGGGCGTCGACATCGCGAAATTCCAGGAGATGGCGACGGCGACAGCAGAGAAGATCAACCAGGAAGTCAAGGGCTGGACTTCGACGATTGTTATCATCATCATCGCCTCCGTGATCCTGCTGTTCGGGATCTCGGCTCTGCTTGCGCGGGGCATCGGGCGCTCGCTTGAAGAAGACGTGCCCGTCGGGGCGGAAGGTCCGAAAGACGACCTTTATGACGACGAAGAAGAAAAGTAATCTTTGTTGAGTTATTGACTGCAAACGGGGCCCGGATCGCTGATTCGGGCCCTTTCTTTTCCCTATGGCGACCGTTTCCTCAATTTCCCTCTCCCCACCGAGGGAGAGGGCCAGTGAGGGGGGACAATTCCTCTACCTTTTATACCTTTCCCTGATCTCCCTCTCCCTTGAGGGGAGAGGGTTGGGGTGAGGGTGAATGCTTCCCGTCCATTTATGAGAGGGCCGGGGTGAGGGTGAATAATTCCCCTCTCTTTTTCACGAAAAAGATGAATAATATGTAGTCGGAGGTTCCGGGAAAATTAAAAATCCTCGGACGGAGTCCGAGGATTTTAGAAACGTAAGGACGCGGTTTTATTCTGTTGTTATGCTCGCTGACCCCGCAGCAAACTGTGGGGATGCGCGTGCAATTGTTTTCATTGACAAATTATATGGTTATCCTATAAATAATAGAATTTTGAAGCGGGATATCCTCGGCTGCGTTGCCGGGATTGTGTGCGTTTCCTTCATCCCCGCCGCTTCGGCGGGTGCCTGATCGAATCAAATCGAAAGGTAGGGGCTCCATGAGTCTGAAAGAAAAAATCGACAGCGAGATGGTCGCAGCGGCAAAGGCCAAGGATTCGCTCAAACTGGGGGCGATCCGGATGATCAAGACGTCGCTTCACAACAAGGAAATCGATGCCAAGCGGGAACTGAAAGAAGAGGAAATCCTCCAGACGCTCGCAGCGATCGTGAAGCAGCGCAAGGACTCCATCGAACAGTTCAAGGCCGGAAAACGCCAGGACCTGGTGGACAAGGAGGAGTATGAGCTCAAGGTCGTGCAGGCCTTCATGCCCCAGCAGATGTCTGCCGAGGAAGTCGAGGCGGAGGTGGTGAAAGCCATCGCCGAGGCCGGGGCCGCGAGTGTCAAAGACATGGGGAAAGTCATGAAGGTCCTCATGCCCAGGGTGACGGGAAAGGCCGACGGCAAGC
>DASRZY010000058.1:0-28952 GCA_035685905.1 Syntrophales bacterium | reverse complement strand
TGTTCGCCACATGAAGCAGCGCCAGGAACACGACAGTGCCTGCGATGGAGAGAATCTGGTTTCTGCGATGATTGGGATCCATAAAAACAGTGACCAGTGATTAGTGACCAGTGACCAGTGAAAATCTTTTTTCTTCGTCCTCGATCCTCGAACCTCGTTCCTCGATCCTGTTTAATCTGGCAATTTCGTGCCCATCAGCCCCGTGGGGCGGAAGAGCAGGATCAGGATCAGGAGGCCGAAGGCGACGGCGTCGCGGTAACCGGCCATCTCCGGCATCAGGGACACGAGGAGGATCTCCGCTATCCCCAGCAGGAGACCTCCCAGCATGGCGCCGGTGATATTCCCGATGCCGCCCAGGACAGCCGCGACGAACGCCTTGAAGCCGGGGATGATCCCCATCAACGGGTTGATCTCGGGGTAGCGCATGGCCCACATGATCCCCCCTGCTGCCGCGGAGGCGGAGCCGATGGCGAAGGTGATCGAGATAATGCGATTGACATCCACACCCATGAGCTTGGTCGTTTCCATGTCGTGGCTGATGCAGCGCATGGCGCGCCCTGTCTTTGTCCGGTAGATGATGAACAGGATGAAGCCGAGAATAAGCAGGGTGAGCAGGGGTGTCCAGAGGACAAGGGCCGGGAACATGAGGCCGGCGACCTCGTAGACCTCATTGAACATGTCGGGCGTGTCAAAGCCCTTGGGGCGGCCGCCAAAGACCACCAGGCCCAGGTTCTCCAGCAGAAATGAAACGCCGATGGCCGTGATCAGCGCCGAGATGCGGGGCGCGTTGCGCACGGGCACGTAGGCGCCCTTGTCCATCAGCACCCCCAGCAGGGCCGTCAGGACAATTGCCACGGCAAACGAAGCCCACCAGGGGAGGCTGAACATCAGGATGCCGAAGTAGGCGAAGTAGCATCCCATCATCATGACGTCGCCGTGGGCGAAATTGATGAGCCGGATGATCCCGTAGACCATCGTGTAACCGATGGCGATGAGCCCGTAGAGGCTTCCCAGGGCCACCCCGTTGATCATCTGCTGAAGGAAGAACGTCAGTTCCAATTGGCCTTCCCCGGACTAATCCTTTCACAAAAGAGGGGCGATCGGTCCAATCGCCCCTCCTGTCAACCTATCCCGCGTTCATTATTTCTTCTTCGCCGCCGGCTTCTTCGGCTCGGGTTTCGCACCGGCGGGCTCGACAGTGGCCACGTACCGGAAGTCGCCGCCTCTCACCTGCACGATGACGAGGCTCTTGATGGCGTTGCCGTCTTCGCCGATCGTCATGGTGCCGGAGATGCCCTTGAAGTTCTTCGTGTTCGCGAGCGCAGCGCGGACCTTCGCGCCGTCCGTCGAACCGGCTCTCTTGATGGCGTCGATGAGCACGAAGTAGGCATCGGCTCCCATGACGTCGAAGGTGCCCACCTTGCCGAACTTCTTCTCGTAGAGCGGGATGAACTTCTTGGCCAGGGGCGTGCTCGCTGCCTCCTTCTCGAAATGCCCCGTCAGCATGAGGCCTTCCACGTTCTGCTTGCCGATGTCGATGAGTGCCTTGTCCTGCGAGCCGTCTCCGGAGAGCACCGGGATATTGAGACCGAGGTCCTTCGCCTGCTTCATGGCAAGGGCGACCTCGGTGTAGTAGTTGGGCATGTAGAGAACGTCGGGGTTCTTCGCCTTTATGGCCGAGAGCTGGGCCGTGAAGTCCTTGTCACCCGTCTGGCAGTATGTCTTCGCAACGATCTCACCGCCGAGCTTTGTGAAGCTCTTTTCGAAGAAGTCCGCCAGTCCCACGCAGTAGTCCTGGGCCTTGTCGATGATGAGGGCGGCCTTTCTCTTTTTCAGGGTCTCGTAGGCATACTTGGCAGCCATCTCGCCCTGGAAGGGGTCGATGAAGCAAACGCGGAAGATGTACTTCTTGCCCTGCGTCACGAGGGGGTTCGTGGCCGTGGGGGAGATGATGGGAACGCCTGCTTTCTCGGCAATCGGGGCGCCGGCCATAGTGTTGCCGCTGATGGAGGACCCGATGATGGCGACAACTTTTTCCTTCTCGACGAGGCGGGTCACGGCGTTTGCGGCCTCGATCTTGTCGCTCTTGTCATCGGCGAGGAACAGTTCCACCTTTTTCCCGAGGACGGTGGGTTCCATGTCCCTGGCTACCTGGACACCCTGCCAGGAACCCTGGCCGTAGGCCGCAACACCGCCCGTCATCGGCAGGAATACGCCGATCTTGATCGTGTCGGATTTGGCCTGGGAAAATGACGGGGTCGGCATCGCAAAGGCCAGACCCAGGACCATGAACGCTACCAGTACGTGCTTCGTCTTCATTCGTCCTCCTCCTTTTTTATCGCCTCGTACGTTGAAAAAACGAAAACATGAAGGGCATATCCTACGATCCGGAATGAGCGTTTTCTCTAGCACAGGAATTTTTCCAAAGTCAAGTGAAAGCAGCCGCTTCGCGGCAGTGGCCAGGGACCAGTGACCAGTGACCAGTGGAAGAGAAGGACCTCTTACTCGTCCCTACCCCCTCGTCCCCGGTACCTTCTTTCTTTATCGCTCCCCTTCTTTGTCGCGGTGCCTCTTGCGGAAGAAAAGCCGGATGGGGACGCTCTCGAAGCCCAGGCCCTCCCGGATCCGGTTGGCCAGGTAGCGCTCGTAGGAGAAGTGGATGGCCTTCGGCTCCCTCACGAAGAAAACGAAGGTCGGCGGCTTCACCCGGGTCTGGGTGGCATAGACGACCTTGTTGGGACGGTTGCGGTACATGGGCGCCGGGTTTTCGGATACGTAGCGCTCGACCTGTACGTTGAGCTCCGCCGTGGGGACGCGCTTTGTGTACTCGTCGTAAACCGACTCGACGAGATCGAAGATACGGCCGACCCGCTGTCCCGACAGGGCCGACACGAAGGCGATAGGGGCAAACTGGAGGAACTTGAGACCGTCGCGGAGCTGGTTCACGTAGACCCCGATCGAGCTGTTGTCCTTTTCGACAAGATCCCACTTGTTCAACACGAGGATGACCGCTACCCCCTTTTCGAGCGCCAGACCGGCGATCCTCGCGTCCTGATCCGTGACGCCCTCCTCGGCGTCGATGAGAACAAGCGCCACGTCGCAGCGGTCGAGCGTCCTGAGGGCCTCGATGACGCTGTATTTTTCGAGATTCTGGCTGATCCGGCTCTTCCTGCGGATTCCCGCCGTGTCGACGAGGATGTATTTTCGATCCCCCCGTTCGAAGGGTGTGTCGATGGAGTCGCGGGTCGTCCCCGGCGTGGGGTTCACGATGGTCCGCTCGTAGCCCAGGATCTTGTTGACGAGAGAGGATTTCCCTACGTTAGGGCGCCCCACGACGGCAATCCGGATCCGCTGCTCATCCTCATCATCGACGGTCGTCTCTTCGGGAATGGTCGCAGTCACCGCATCCAGCAGATCGTCGACCCCGCGGCCGTGCTCGGCCGAGATCGTGTAGAGAGGCTCGACACCCAGGCGGTAAAACTCGAGGACATCCTGCTCGTGGCGGGGGCCGTCGATCTTGTTGACGGCGTAGAAGACGGGCTGTTTGTAAGAACGGAGCAATTTCGCGATTTCCTGGTCCGAGGGGGTCAGGCCTTCCTTCCCGTCCATGAGGAAGATGATCATGTCGGCCTGTTCCATGGCGAGTGTTGTCTGCTCGCGCATCTGGATGAGGATCTTTTCCGTGGAGACCGGCTCGAAACCGCCCGTGTCGACGACGGTGAAGGACCTGCCGTTCCAGGACGCTTCGGTGTAATTGCGGTCGCGCGTCGCCCCGGGCTGATCGATGGCGATGGCCTTCTTGCGTTCCGAGAGCCGGTTGAAGAGAGTCGATTTGCCCACGTTGGGCCGGCCGATGATGGCAATGAGAGGTTTCATAATTCCTTTCAGGGTTCAGGATCGAGGATCGAGGTTCTAGGATCGAGGTTTTTTCTTTGTACCTCGGTCCTCGTTCCTCGGACCTCGTGCCTTATTTGTCCGAGTAGCCGAATTCCTTGAGCCACTTGGCGTCTTTTGTCCAGTCTTTCCTGACCCGGACGAAAAGTTCCAGGAAGATTTTCGCGGCGAAGAACTTCTCCATCTCGATGCGGGCCTGGGTCCCGATTTCCTTGAGCATCTTCCCGCCCTTGCCGATGACGATGCCCTTCTGGGAATCCTTCTCCACGGTGATGGTGGCCGAGATCCGGATCAGGTTCTTCTCCTCATCCTCCTTGAATGCTTCGACGGTAACTGCCGTTGCATAAGGGATTTCCTTATGGGTCAGGATGAGGATCTTCTCCCGGACGATCTCGGCGGCGATGAATCGCTCCGAGTTCTCCGTGAAGGCATCGTCGGGGAAATACTTCGGCCCCTCGGGAAGGGCCTCCCGGATGAGCTCCAGGAGCCGGTCCACACCATCGCCGGTAACGGCGGAAACGGGAACGATCTCCCGGAAATCGAAGAGACTGCGGAACCGGTCGATCAGGGGAAGGATCTGCAGTTTATCCACCCGGTCGATCTTGTTGATGACGAGATAAACGGGAACTCCGGCCTGCCGGAGGTTTTCGATGATGAGATCGTCGTCGGAGTTGTGACCGCGATCCGCTTCAATGAGGAGCAGAATCAGATCGACCTCGCCGAAGGTGCTCGTCGCCGCCTTGACCATGTAGCGGTTCAGGGGCGTATCCGCCCGGTGGATCCCCGGCGTGTCCAGGAAGACCATCTGTGCATCGTCGCTGTTCCGGATCCCGGTGATGCGGTTGCGTGTTGTCTGGGGCTTGCTGCTCGTGATGGCGAGTTTCTCGCCCAGGACCCTGTTCAACAGCGTCGATTTGCCCACGTTGGGCCGGCCGGCAATGGCAATGAATCCCGATTTAAACAACTCTGGCCTCCGCAATGGACGTCCCGTAGTCCCGCCGGCCGTCCCGAAGCACGAGCGAGCCCCTCTGCAGGGTGGCGTCTTTTCTCGCCGCAACAGACCCGCTTCCGAAGTGTCCTTCCAGGAAGGCGAGATTCTCGCGGCCCATGCCGTTGAAGTTCGAAAGGTCTGCCGGGGCGACATGAAAAACCTGCCCGGCGCTGACGCCGCCGGCCTTCGAAATCAATTCCACGGCCATATCCCGGAACAGCGCAGCCTCCACGAGGCTGCGAAAGGCCGCGTGCCAAGGGCCGGCCATGATATTTCCCTTTCTTTCCATATCGCCTGTCGCCTGCAGCCCGAGGCGGATGACAGGGATTTTCGCCTTCGCGAATCGAACGAGGGCGAGCTTGCACTGCAAGACGGCCTCCTCGAGGGTCAGGGGGCGATACTCGCCCCGCTCGTAGCGGTTGGCGAGTTCCGTGCCCCGGAAAACCAGGAGAGGGTGGATCCGTACGGTATCCGGTTTCAGGCCGATGATCTCCGAGACGGTTGTCTCGAATGTCACCCGGTCATCGCCGGGCAGCCCGGCCATGAGGTGGACGCCCGTCTCGAATCCCCTGTCTTTCAGGTTCCCGACGGCACTCCGAACATCGGCCGCCGTGTGCCCGCGACCCGACTCCCGTAGAACTTCATCGTCCATGGACTGGGCCCCGATTTCGACTGCGCGTACACCCGTCTTTTTCAGGGTGTCCAGCCAGGGTCCGTCGATGTCGTCGGGCCGAGTGGAGAGGCGGATGGAATGGACAACGCCTTCCCCGATCAGCGCGCCCGCCATGCGGAGCAACTCCATCTGTTCCCCGGGAGGCATGCCGGTGAAACTGCCGCCATAATAGGCAATCTCAACGCGGTCGTATTTTCCGCTGCTGCCGGCGATGTACGATTTCACCGTTTCCCGCATGCGCGCTTCGCCGACCTCGTCCGCATTGCCTGCGATCATCCTCTCGTTGCAGAACACGCATCGGTGTCGACAGCCGCGGTTGCGGAGGAAAAAAGGGATGATCAATCGCTTCATGGGGGGCTCGTTCATTTCGTTGATTCGTCTATTTCGTTCGTTTCGTTCATCTGTCATTGCGAGGAGCGAAGCTACGAAGCAATCTCAGGATCAGATCTCAAACGTAGATTGCCACGCCTCGCGAGGCTCGGCTCGCAATGACGCCTTTTTTCACTCAGACACTTCTTTCACCATACACTTCTCCTCGTCCCCACCCTTGTCCCCGGTTCCTCTTTATCTTCCACCGGTCACCGGTCACCGGTCACTGGTCACCGGTCACTGTTTCCCTGCCGTTCGGCGGAAGCTTTTCGATCGCCTCCAACGCTTTCTGGGCTGCCCGCTGCTCTGCTTCCTTTTTATTGCGGCCCAGGCCTGCCGTGCTCACGATATCCCCGACGGCAAGCCTGACCTGGAAGAGCTTGTCGTGATCCGGCCCGAACTCGCGGATGATACTGTATTTCGGGACTGCCTTGAAGCGGTTCTGCGTGATCTCCTGGAGAGCCGTCTTGTAATCCTGGTAGCGAACCTTGGACGTCCCCATTTCCAGGAGTGAGAGGAAGCGAAGCTCGATGAAGCCGTATGCGCCTTCAAACCCCGTGTCGCAGTACACGGCCGCGATGATGGCCTCCAGCGTGTTGGCCAGGAGGGAACTCTTCGAACGCCCGCCGGAGATGTCCTCTCCCCGGCCGAGCAGCAGATACTCTCCAATGCGGAGCTCGCGGGCGAGCCGCGCCAGCGGTCTTTCGTTGACGATGGATGAACGCATCTTCGAGAGTTCCCCCTCGCTGGCTCCCGGATATCTCTTCATCAGCATGTCGCTGATGCACAGGGTGAGAACCGCGTCGCCCAGAAATTCGAGCCGTTCGTTGTCCTGCTTCAGGAGATCAGGGTTCTCGTTGGCGAAGGATCGGTGAGTGAGGGCGCAGTCCATCAACGCAGAGTTCCTGAACGTATATCCCAGGATCTCCTCCAGCACCTTGAGCTGTGTCTTACGATCATGGTTCATGACGGACCCTTCCGATCGCAGTCCCGGCTTCAGCCGATTCGATATCAACGTCGATGATGCGGTTGATCACGTCCTTGCCGCCATACAGCAACAAAACCGGGATGTAATTGCCGGTGAATCCCTTCATGCGGCCTGTTTTCCTGTCGCGGCCCTCCTCGACGAGGACGACTTGCCTGGTACCTACGCAGTTCCTTGCGAAGGCTTCACGTTTTGCAAGCCCCAGTTCCCTGAGCGCTGCCGCACGCTTTGCCCTGACAGGTTCCTCCACCTTTCCCGGCATCCTCGATGCCGCCGTTCCCGGTCTGTCCGAGTAAGGAAAGACGTGAAGGTAGGCTACGGGAAGATCCCGGAGGAGACTCAACGTGTTCTCGAATTCGTTGTCGGTTTCCCCGGGAAATCCCGCCATGACATCGACGCCGACGGCAAGGGAAGGGATCTCCGCAACGAGACGGTGCACCAGGTTTCTGAAATATTCCCCGGTATAATGTCTCCCCATGGCGGCGAGAATCCGGTTGTCGCCGCTTTGCAGCGGGATGTGCAAGTGCGGGCACAGGACCGTCGGTTCCCGGAGGCACTCGATCAGTTCGGGGGTCACTTCCAGGGGCTCGACGGAGCTGAGCCGGAGCCTTCCGATCGCCTTTGCGTCCCGGATTCTGCGGATAAGCGACGGGAGATCCCCTGAGGGGGAAAGATCCTGTCCCCATGAGCCGAGGTGGACCCCCGTGAGGACGATTTCGCGGTATCCCGCGCGGGCAAGTGTCGCGGCGCGTTCGAGCACAGCGTCCTCGGACATGCTTCGGCTGGGCCCGCGCGCCTTCGGCACGATGCAGTAGCTGCACCTGGAATCGCAGCCGTCCTGGATCTTCAGAAAAGCCCTTGTTCGTCCAGGAAAATGTTCGGGCGAAAGGTCCGAAAAATGCCGGATCCTCCCGATGTCCTGGACGAGGACATCAACGGGTCCGCCGTTGACGGTTCCCACCATCGCCGGGATCAGTTCTTTTTCAACATTGCCCGCTATGATCCGCACGCCCGGGAGAGTCTTGATCAGCTCCGCCGCCAGTTGGGCGTAGCAGCCTGTGACAATGACAGGCGCGCCGGGGTTGCGCCGGGCGGCCCTCCGTATGAGCTGGCGGGATTGGAAATCCGTCCGTGCCGTAACCGTGCACGTGTTGATAATGCAGACATCGGCCTCGGCATCGAAACCGACCAGGGTGTGACCCAATTGCTTCAGACGGTCGGCCAGACCGGCCGTCTCATACTGATTCACTTTGCAGCCCAGGGTTACGAGGGCGACTCTTTTGGGTGTTTGTGCCGGCATAGGGTCCATCCGGCCGGGTTTATCCTGCCTTTTGTTCAAGGTCTATCCATGGCGCAGAGTCCCGGCGACCAGTCTACCCGGTACCGAAGATCTGGATTCGTAATCTTCCCGGCACAGTTCTTGAAGCTGCAATTTAGAACGCGGCAAGTAGTTTGTCAAGACGCAATAATTGTTGGATATCACAGCGGAATTGTGTTAATCAACCGTATACCGTACGTGGAGGGATTGCGATGGATGCCATTGCCGGTTTCATGTCCGAAAATGGGGTAATCGTCTTTCTCATCGTCCTTGCCGCCATCGGTCTGTTCTGGCTTCTCAGCCGCTTCTTCAAACTCACGCTTATCGTAGCCGTCATCGTGCTGGCCTTTCTTGCATTCCAGCATTTCAGCCCGCCGTCAGGAGAACTGAAAACGAAGTTCAAGGAAGTCGTCGACAAGGTCGCAGCCAAGGCTGGCGAAGCCACTGAAAGTGCGAAAGAATTTTTCTCCAACCAAAAGGGCAAGATGCAAAAGCACATGAATGAAGCCCTCACCAACGGCGACAAGAAGGAAGCGGAAACGGAAGGGAAGAAGAAGTGAAAAAAAAGGGACCAGGGACGAGGGGGTAGGGACGAGTCAGAAGTGTCTGAGTGATTGAGTGAAGAAAGGTGCAAGTTCTAAGACGAAGAATTGCCGGTTCATTCTTCCTCTTCACTTAAACACTCAAGCACTTGATCACTTAGACACTTATATTTTTTCAGAGGAGGTCGATGGACATGGCTCTTGCCGGGCACGCCGTAACACAAAACTCACAGCCATTGCAGCGTTCCGGGTCAAAGATGACTTTCGATGTTTTCGGGTCCATGTGAAGGGCCTCGGTAGGGCAGAAAGCGACGCAGGCCCCGCAATGCACGCACGTTTCACCATTCTGGGTTACGCTTTTTGAAAGGGGTTCCACACGGAGCCCCTTTTCTTTCATGAATCGGACGGCCGCTTCGAAATTTTCTTTCGGCCCGCTCAGTTCGAGAACCATGACACCTTCACGGCGAGGAAATATCCTGGCTTTGAGGATGTTGAAATCCAGGTCGTACTTCTTGACGAGCTGACAGGTGATCGGCTGATCGACGATGTCGGCGCTGTAGCGGATCACGACTTTTTTTGTCATCGTTTCTGTCATCTTCTGATTCCTGTCTTTTCACCACAAGCTAAGTGATCCCAAGGGGTTTGTCAAGGAGCTTCTCCCTGCGCACCGCCTGTCACGGGCTGACAATCTTATCCCAGTCCATCCGTGGGAACGTGACATGGAGCGTGTGGTCGTCATCGACGAGATGATAGTCCAGGCGGGCGAAGATCCGTCGGGCGATCGCTTCCACCGGTGCCGGCGGAACGACATCGTCCTGCCTGCCGTGAAACAGGGAGACGGGGATTTGCACTTTCCTGCTCAGGCAGGGTGCAAGATCCACGATGTGGAGAGCCGGCGCGAGGAGGATGATCTTCCGCACCCGCTCTTCATTTTCGCATGCGTAGATGGCGGCCATCAACCCCCCGAAGCTCGAGCCCACGAGGATCAAATCCTCCACGCCCTCCAGAAGCAGGTTGAGCTTTTTCATCCGCTCCTCCAGGGGGCCGCTGAAATCCTCGATGATCATGTCAGGGTACCTCTCGCGGAAGAATACCCCCTTTGTCCCCTGGCTGCTGCTTTCCAGCCCGTGAATGAACACGCGCGTCATCTTTCAAACCCCCTTACATTGGCTGGCCTCTTATAACTGCTCGCGGCGATTTTATCAACGGGCATCAGAAACAGGCACGAGGTTCGAGGAACGAGGACCGAGGAAACAAAATAGAAATCCTCGATCCTCGAGCCTCGCTCCTCGGGCCTTGTGCGGGTTGCTTTGTGCCAGACGATATGCTAAACAGCATTTTTTCAGGAGGTATCTATGGCACTCGTGGTTCCCTTCCGGGCATTGAGGCCGCAAAAGAAATTCGCCGGCGAGGTGGCCTCGTTCCCTTACGACGTTCTCGATCGCGAGGAAGGTCGGGCAATCATACGCGACAACCCCCGCAACTTCCTGCGGGTGGAGAAGTCGGAAATCGATCTTCCCGACGAGATCCGGGACGATGACCCGCGGGTATTCGCAAAGGCCCGGGAGAATCTGCGAACGTTCATGACGGAGGGCATTCTCGTCAAGGAAGACAAGCCCTGCTTCTACGTGTACAGGCAGAAGGCCGCCGACAGGGAACAGTACGGATTGGTGGGATGCGTCAGTGTGGCCGAGTACGAGGCGGGCCTCATCAAGAAGCATGAGCTCACGCGGTTCGACAAGGAAAACGAGCGCGTGAACCACATCAACACGGCAGGCGCGCAGACCGGACTCGTCTTTCTGCTCTATCGTTCCAGGGGGGCGATTGACAGGATCCTCTCGGAGATCGTGAAGGGCCCCCCGGAATACGATTTCAAAACGCCGGACGGCGTTACCCACACGGCCTGGGTCGTGGGTGACAGCAGCACGATCGAGAAGCTCCAACAGGAGTTTTCGAAGGTGGAGTGCCTGTATATTGCGGACGGACACCACAGGGCGGCTTCTGCGGCCACGGTGGCACGGATGAGGCGCGAGACAAACACCGCGCACAAAGGGACGGAGGAGTACAACTACTTTGTGGCGACCCTTTTCTCCCACAAGCAGCTGAAAATACTGGACTACAACCGGGTCGTGAAAGACCTGCGCGGCATGTCCGTGCAGGAATTCCTGGCAAAGGTCGGCGAGACATTCGTTGTCACGCCCGGGTTCAGTGACAGAGCCCCCTCCCGGCAGCACCAGTTCGGGATGTACCTCGAGGGCGCCTGGTACCTGCTGGAGGCAAAACCGGAGCTCTATGGGAAGGCCGATCTCATCGGGAAGCTCGACGTGTCAATCCTCCAGGACCATCTGCTGGGACCCGTTCTCGGAATTGCCGATCCGCGAGCGGATGACCGGATCAAGTTCGTCGGCGGTATCCGGGGCATGAAGGAACTGGAACGGATGGTCGATCAGATGGGCTACGCCGTGGCCTTCTCTCTCTTCCCCCCCGGCATTGTCGACCTCGTCGACATTGCAGACGCCGGGATGATCATGCCTCCGAAATCCACCTGGTTCGAGCCCAAGCTCAGAAGCGGGCTGTTTGTGCATCTGATCGACTAAAGCAAAGGCACGAGGTCCGAGGAGCGAGGACCGAGGAAACAAAATAGAAATCCTCGAGCCTCGTACCTCGATCCTCGATCCTGCGGGGGGGATGCCGTAGGCGGTGCTGATGGACCGATCCACTTCGCTCATCCATGACGACGAGACTGTCGAGAGCCTCTTCGGGGGACGGCTGAGGATTCTCCAGAAGAAGAGGGGCTACCGATACACGATCGACTCCATCCTGCTGGCTCATTTTGTCGAACTCCGTGAGGAAGAGCGCCTTCTGGAACTCGGGGCCGGCAGCGGCGTGATCAGCCTTGTCCTTGCGTTTCGCTGCCCGACCCTCCGGGTTACAGGCATTGAAATCCAGGAGGATCTGGCCGGCATGGCCGGGCGCAGTGTCCTCATGAACGGCCTGGAGAGCAGGGTGGGGATCCTTCATGGAGACGCCAGGAGGGCCGACGACTTGCTGAAGGCCCGATCCTGCGATGTGGCGGTATTCAATCCGCCCTACAGGAAGGTGGGCTCCGGCAAGATGAACCCGCAAGCCGAAAAGGCCCTCGCCCGCCACGAAATCGCAGGGTCCGTCACGGACTTCCTGCGGGCCGCCGCCCATGCGCTGAAGCCGGGCGGCCGAGTATGCCTGATCTACCCCTGTTCGCGCATGGCGGAAGCCATCCATCAGATGAGATCGAAGAAGCTGGAACCGAAGCGCCTTCGCATGGTTCATTCGAGGCCGGGGTCAAGGGGCGATTTCATCCTCGTGGAAGGTCTGAAAGGCGGCGGCGAGGAATTGAGCGTTCTTCCGCCCTTGTTCATCTATAAAGAAAATGAAGGGTACTCAGAAGAGTTGGACGTGTTGTTCAGGAATCTTTCAGCCCACGCTGAATAGACCGAGTCATCGCTTTCTCGAGGACTTCACGCAATTCCGGGTCGGTCACTTCGGAGATCGTGCCGGCGATGAAGTCCTTTTCGGCAGGATTCAGATCGCGGGCATCAACAAGCAGGGCCTGCTCATCGATCCTGGCCGGTGCTGCCTCGATCTCGCCGATGAAGAAACGGATCTGCGTGACCGGATTTCCCCCGATGATCCCGTTGAGTTTCGCGATGATGTCCTGTTTCATGAATTGGAGTTCGTGCATCCAGACAGATGTGGCCACACGCACATAGAGAACATCGTCTTTAAGCCTGTCGGGTTGTGCTTTAGAGCCGATCTGGGGCCCGACGGCCTTATTCCAGGCGTCAATGAGCGGCCGGTCCTTCGTCGGGAGGTAAAGGGCCTTCTTCTTCAGGGTTTCGGGGAGTATCTCCCCGAGCCGCCGGGGTGCCGATGAACCTTTTCTCCGCCTCATGCCGACAAACATCGCACAGGCGGGCGCCGCAGTCAAGAAGCAGAGGGGTCAAGGGTTAAGGGTTAAGGGAGCCGTGAGAGCCGCAAGCCCCAAGCCCAAAGCCACGAGGCAAGAGAAAAGGCCCTGCGGGGACGGGGATAACGAATACATGTCAATGAGGAATCGAGATGAATCTAGCAACACTTGTTGAGCAAATCAAGAAACATCCAGACTTTCCCAAGGCAGGGATGATCCTTTGCCATAATGGGGTCGTGAGGGCTACGTCGCGTGACGGGGCTGCCGTGTCGGAAGTGACAGTAACCGTGGATCGGAAACGCCTGGCAGCGGTCGTGGAGGAGATCAAGGCCATGCCGGGGATCGTCGAGGCCCTGGCTCATGTGAATGAAGGAACCCTGAAGGTAGGTGAAGATGTGATGTACGTTGTCGTTGCCGGCGATTTCCGGGAGAACGTCTTCAACGCCATGATCGCTGCAGTGAACCGGATCAAGGCGGATGTCACGTCGAAAACAGAGAAGTGACCAGTGGCCGGTGACCAGTGGCCGGTGACCAGTGACCGGTGAATTACAAAGGGACCAGGGACGAGGGGGTAGGGACGAGAAAGAAGTGACTGAGTGCTTGAGTGTCTGAGTGAAGAAAAGAAAATCCCCCTTTGCCGCCCTGATCCGCTTCGCGGGGCGGCCCGGTAAGGAACGAACCAGACATGGTTGCGCACCCTAATGGGATGCGCCCCCGGTCGTCCCCCTTTGCAAAAGGGGGAAAGAGGGGGATTTAGACGGAACAGACTGGATAGACTGGACAGACCGGACGGACGGAACAGACGGAATAGACGGAATAGACGGAATAGACAAAGAGGTGTTTATGAACACGGTTGTCGTCAAAGCGAATCTTGTTGTTTTCATCGCGAGTTTCTGCACGCTTGTCATCGAACTCGTAGCAGGGCGGATCATGGCGCCTTATGTGGGGGTTTCCCTGTACACCTGGACGAGCATCATCGGGGTCGTCCTGGCCGGGATCAGCATCGGCGCCTGGGTCGGCGGGATCCTGGCCGACCGGTATCCACGCCCGGCAACCCTGGGCTGGCTGCTCTTTCTTTCCGGCATCGGGGCGCTCACCATTGCGCCGCTCACCGATCTCATCGGCGCCGCACAGTTCCAGGCCACCCTCATGCTCCGGATCCTGCTGCTCACGACGGCGATCTTTTTCATCCCCTCGACGCTGCTCGGCATGATCTCGCCCGTCGTGGTGAAACTCACGCTGGACAACCTCAGCAAGACGGGGAACATCGTCGGGAAGATCTATGCCTTCTCCACACTGGGCTCCATCATCGGGACCTTCGCCACGGGCTTCTTTCTCATTTCCTGGATGGGCACCCGCAACCTCCTTCTGACCATGGGGGCCATCCTGATCGTGTCGGCGTTCCTCTTCGGCGGGCTGTTCCTGAAACGCAAAGCCGCCGCCATCTCGGTTGTTCTCATCACCGCCGTCTCCGTTCTCGTGTTCACGATATTCGGCTACGCCTACAAGCCCATGCTCGACGGGAAGACTTACTACTACAAGGAAAGCGACTACTTCACCATCAAGCTGAAGAAATACCCCATCAAGGGTGGCACCGTCGAGGGGGAGGCCCTCATCCTGGACAACCTGATCCACTCGATCAACGACGTGAACGATCCCGCCTTTCTGGACTATGACTACATCCGAATCTACGAGGAAGTCGTCAGCTGGCAGATGAAGCAGAGGAGTTCCATCGATGCCCTCTTCATCGGCGGGGGCGGCTACACCTTTCCCCGCTACATGGAGGCCAATTACCCCGGCGCGAGGATTGACGTGGTGGAAATCGACCCGGAGGTCACGCGCGTCGTGTATGAATACCTGGGTCTGCCCCGCAGCACGACCATCCGTTCCTTCAATGAGGACGGGCGCTGGTTCGTCATGAACTCAAAAGACAAGGGGCGCTACGACTTCATCTTCGGGGATGCCTTCAACGACCTGTCCATCCCCTACCACCTGACGACGAAGGAGTTCGCCCAGCAGATGAAGGAACTCCTCAAACCAGACGGGCTGCTCATCGCAAACCTGATCGACAGCGTCACGGAAGGGCTGTTCCTTCCGTCCTACATCCGCACCCTCGAGGAGGTCTTCGGGAAGGGCAATGTGAACCTCCTGGTCCTGGCACCGGAGCTGCGGCGGCTCGGGATCGCCACCTGCGTCGTTGTGGCGAGCCCCTCGAAGTGGGACCTGGACGATTTTGTGAGAGTCATCGGCAGCAGAGGCGGGGCATCCATGACCGCCAAGATCGTGCCCCAGGAGAAGCTCCAGGAAATCCTCCGGGACCGGCCATCGATGATACTCACCGACGACTACGTTCCCGTGGACAACCTGACGGCGCCCATATTCGAGGCGAGATACGGGTATAAGAGAAAGCAGTGAATAGTGACTAGTGGCCAGTGAAATGCAGAGGGACAAGGGACGAGGGATAAAAACAGGCACGAGGTTCGAGGAACGAGGACCGAGGAAACAAAATAGAAATCCTCGAGCCTCGTACCTCGATCCTCGATCCTGATGCTGCCACAATCGGAGTGACCCGATAGATCGGACCGAGAGAATAGACGAAACGGGACAGACAAGATGCATCGCGGGGCTGGATTATTTCGTCACAATCCGTTATGGTTTAGGTAGAAAAGACAGGGGATGCCGTCATGGATGAACGAGAACGTCAGAAACTGATCGCGAAGCTCAAGACGTCCAAGAAGTCCGAGGAACGGGACCAGATCCTCTGGTACCTTGCGGGGCAGGACAAGTCAACCAGGGGGAAACCCCAGAGGCCCGAGCCGATCGCTGCAGGAACTCCCTCACCCTCAACGACGCAAGACAAGATGCAGATCCGCCTGCCGGCAGGAAAGCTGGGCGGAATCGGGTCCATCACCGCGCTGCTGTTCGTTGTCTACGGGATGGCAGCCATCATTCCCGCGGTATTGAAAATCCTCCAGGGCGAGATGGACGGTGACGAGATCCGGCAGCTCATCACCGGGGGCGTCTTCGTTTTCTTCGGCATCGTCATCTTCCTGAAGGCAAAACGCGCACAGCGAAAGGCGGCAGAAGACGCCTAGCCGATTCCCCCGGCCTACTTCAACTTGAAATCGACGCGGCTCCTCTTCACGTCCTTTTTCTCCTCGGGCTGCAGTGTCTTCGGTTCTTCAACGAAAACCCTTCCTACGAAATCCCCTTCTTCCAGGATGGCATCCGAGACCGTCTCGGCTCGTTTCATCGCCAGGAGGCGTAGATCATCCTCCTTGACGACGATGTGGGTCATCATGAGCTTTTCCATCTCATCGTTGGGAAGGCCTTTCTCCAACCCGATGAAGTTCCTGGGCTTGGGGAACTTTTCTGCGCTGTAGGCTCTCTTCAGGTACTGGTCGTATTCCTTCGGTTCAATGGTGATCTCGTCGACGGACCCCACCTTCTCGCCCTTCCGGATCAGGTCGTTCATTTTCTGGACTTTTAGCTTTTTCATGAACTGATCACGGATGAGCCCTTCGCGGTCCCGCTCCATGTCCACGCCGCCGACGACATCGAGCTTCAGAGCCGGTTTGGCATCCAGGGCTTTTGCCAGCGTCTCGATCTTTTTCATGTTCTCTTCGGAAAGTGCGGTCGAGCCGGCATCGAACTCGATGTAGCTCAACTCCTCTCCCCCGCCGAACAGGGACCCCAGCAATGCAAAGGGCGCCGTGGCCACCTTTGTGAGGATATTGAGAATGACCTGTAACACGATGCGCCAGACGCTGAACTCCGGATCGTCGATGTTCCCCGTCAAAGGGATGTCCAGGTTGATCTTTCCCTCGCTGTCCCGCAGAAGCACGATGGCAAGGCCCACGGGCAGCTTGGTGGCATCGGGGCTGTCGACCCTGTCCCCCAGGGTGAGCTGGTCGATGACCACCTTGTTTTCCGCGTCCAGTTTCTTGCCCTGAATCAGGTACTTGAGATCGAAGGAGAGAGATCCCTTCTCGATTTTGTACCCCGCATACTTGCCCGAATAAGGGGTAAGGGGACTCAGGTTGAAATCTCTCAGGGATGCCTTGACATCGACAAAGAGATTGGACTTGAAGGGGTGAACCTTCCCGGTGATCTCCACGGGGATGTGCCGCCCGATCTTTCCCCGGATGTCCACATCGGCCGGCTTGGTGGTGATCGAGGTCACGCCGGTCATACGCCCGGTAAGCTCCGTGAGGGTCGAAGAATAATTGGGTTTGATGTGCCGATCGTCAAAGACGATGGTGCCGTTCTGAAGCGAGACCCGGTTGATCTCGATGTTCCTGGCCAGGATGTCGCTCAGATATTCCTGTTTTTCACCCGGCTTTGCCGTCTCCTCTTCTTTCGGCGGTGCGGGTTTCTGCTCGGCGGCTTGCTCCTGCCCGGCTGCTTCGGGCGCGGCCACATTCTGCAGGTTCAGCGAGCTGTCGTCGTTGACGATGATTTTCAAATAAAAGTCGGCCAGCGCGATGTCCTTGATCCGGACAAAGAGCGGATTGTAGCCGGCACTGAGGCTCTTCAGGAACAGCGATTTGAACTTCATGAAATCATCGCCGTTGACCTTGTCCACCGTGGCGACATTGGCCACAAGAAAAGTCCCGTCGTATTTGACTGAAAGATCCTTCCCGGCAGCCTTGCTCGCCGAAACGGTCCCCTTGGCGGAGATATCGCCATTTGTGAAATTGACCCGGAAGTACTCCGTGAAATACTCCTGGAAGGGACGGATGCGCACCTTCTTCAGGTCGACGTCGAGATGGGCGAACAACGGGTCGAGGCCGATGGACCCGTTGACGGCAACGGAACCAAATCCCTTATTGAGGTCCATTGAGACCGACAGCTTGCCCTGGCTGTCCTTCACCGTGGAGATATTTTCTCCCTTGACGGTGAGAGCCTGGATCAGGGAGTTGATCGGCACCTGTGGAACGTCGTCCCGATAGGTGAGCTTTCCGCCCTTCAACTCGAAGTCATCCAGGATCAGGGTCGGCAGGGGCTTGGCTTCAGCATTCACTTCCGCTTTGCCCTCCGCCTTGGCCTCTTTCGCCTCCTCCTTTTTCGGCGGAACCAGAGTCAGCAGGTTGATCGTCCCGTCTTTCTCCCGTTTAACGTTCAGTTCGGGGGAATCGATCGTGATCTTTGCGAAGTGAAATTTCGACTGGAGCGGCTCCAGGGCGATCATCACCACATCGAGACGTTTCAGCCCGGCGACGGAATTCTTCTTCCGGTCCTGTAGGGCGAAGTCCCTCAGCGCCACATTGCCGGCAATCGAGATGGCAGGATGTTGATCGGTCGACATGGAGAAGGTGACCGTCGACTGCACGTCCAGTTTTCCCGACGGGACGGAGATGTTCATCTCGTGCGGGACATAGGCCAGGTAGAAGGGGATGTCAAAATCCTCGATCAGGATATTGAAGATCGTCTCGTGGCTGTCCTTGAAGACCTTCGTCTTCCCTTCGAGGGAGTATGAGTCCCCGTTGACCGTCGCGGCCAGGCGGGGCTGCACGTAGATGTCCACATACTCCGGGATGTCGGAGATGAAGGGAATGGCAATGTGCAGGTCGCGGACGGTGTGCGTGGTGTCGAAGGGACCGTCGATGAAATCGATGCTGCCGTTCTCGATGACGATGTTGTTGACGGAGAACGGGAACGGCTCTTTCTTTTCCTCCTTCGGCTCTTCCTTGATGAGAGCAAGCAGATCGGAGAAGTTGTATGTCTTGTCCTTGTTCCGGACCAAATGAGCATAGGGTTTGCGGACGATGAATTCCTCGACGACGGGAGCCCGCCTGTACACGGATCGGATGTCCAGATTGACGACGCACTCGTCGAACGACACGAAGGTCTTTTCACCCTGCGGCTCCTTGATCTCGAACCCCCGCAGGGTGAGCGTGAGCGTGTAGGGGTTCAGGCTGATGTCGGAGAGGCTCACCTGGCGGTTGAGCGTCTTCGACAGGGTCTCGAGCAGATAGGACTTCAGGATCGGCGGAACGACGAAGAAGCCGATGAGCGTGAAGAGAACGAAAAAGACGACAGCGCCAAGTATCCACTTCTTGTATCGGCCCATGGTGCACTCCGTTGGCGTCACTATGCTGATGTGTTTGACTGGGAAAGAAACTTCAGACGGGCTTTGCCGGGACCTCTCACCCGGCAAATTTAATTTTACATAGGCATATCTCTTTTTGCAATATATTATAAATAATCTAAGTTGCAGCAAGCAGGATACGGGATGGAAGAGACTCTCGAAATCTTCGATGCCCATGCCCACCTGAACGAGTTCGAGGATCTGCCGTCAGCGATCGAGCGGGCGCGGGCTGCCGGCGTCATCGGCATCGTCGCAGTGGGGATGGACATGGCGTCCAATCTCAGGACGCTCGAGATCGCCGGGCAGTATCCGGGATATGTCTTCCCGGCCCTCGGTTATCATCCCTGGAATATCCTGGAATCGATGATAGACGAAAACCTTGCATTTTTCGAAACGCACATTGACCGGTGCATCGCCATCGGCGAAGTCGGGCTGGATTACAAGATCAAGGTGAGAAAGCCTTTGCAACAGCATGTGCTCCGGGAGGTTGCGCGACTGGCTGCGCGCAGCGGCAAGCCCCTCATCCTCCACTCGCGGCTGTCTCATGAACGGGTATTTTCAATTGTGAAAGAGACCGGTGTCAGGCGTGCCGTGTTTCACTGGTACAGCGGCCCGCTTGATCTCCTCGGGAATATCGTAACGGAAGGATATCTCGTGTCTGCAACGCCGGCCGCGGCGACCAGCCCTGCGCACCAGGCGGCGATCCGCAATGCCCCGCTGGAAAATATCCTGCTCGAGACGGACTGCCCTGTGCCGTACGGGGCTGTCGCATCGGAGCCCCGCGACGTGACACGCACGCTGAGTGAAGTGGCGCGGATCAAGAATCTGAGGGCGGATGTTGTCGCACGACAAACGACAATGAACGCGCGTGCATTTTTTAAACTGCTGAAACAGGCTTCTGACGAGGGTTTGCGGTGATCGCACAGATGTGCGGCGCACAGATGTCTTCACCGATCCGCCGGAATTACGCGCCGGATGGATGCAACATGCAGAAAATACTTGAAATACCGGCGGGAATCGTTTAAATTTTTTCTATTGTTGCACTGATATCAAGTCATGCGTGGGATAAAGAAACAGAAAAACCAAGGAGGAGTAAAAATGGCAAAAGCGAAAAAAGGTGATCTGTTCTCTTGCGATGTGTGCGGGCTGGTTGTTGCCGTGGATGAGACCTGTGACTGCGCCGTCGGGGAACTGATCTGCTGCGACGTGCCGATGGAAAAGAGCAAGGCCCCTGCAAAAGCAAAGAAGAAAGCCGCAAAACCCGCCAGGAAGGCGAAGAAACCCGCCAAGGCGAAAAAGGGTAAAGCCGCACCGAAGAAGAAAGCAAAGCCCGTGAAGAAGGCCAAGAAGGCGGCGAAGCCCAAGGCCAAGGCGAAGGCAAAGAAGAAGTAAGACATCGCAAGATGAACAAAAAGAAACCCCGTTCCGGCTCGGAGCGGGGTTTCTTTTTTTCGACGCGGACTCATCGACGACGCACGAGCCGCCGCAATTGAGTCAAACCCATTGACTAAAACAGGATAATAATTTATCGTTGAAAAACATTTCAAGACACGGCATCCCGAATCCCGCGCGATGCACCGGAAGGTCAAACCCTGAAGGCCGAATCCGCGGCCTGAACAGACCATGCACACTAAACTCAGAAGGAGGTAACTTATGGCCAGTAAGAAACTGTTGGATTTGCTGAACCAGTCGATCGCCCGCGAGATCCAGGTGTCGGTCCAGTACATGTGGCAGCACGTCCAGTGGTCCGGTATTCCCCATTACGCCGTAAAGGATGAGTTAAAGAAGACGGCGGTCGTGGAGATGAAGCATGCCGAAGCGATTGCAGAGAGGCTGTTCTATCTCGGAGGGATACCCACGACGAAACCGGACCCGATCTTTGTCGGCAAGACCCTGAAAGAGATGCTGACCAAGGACATGAAAGACGAAGCAGGCGCCATCAAGCTTTATCGGCAGGTGATTGCACTGGCCGAAAAGGAAGGCGATATCACAACGGCCCAGATCTTCAAAAAGATCCTGCAGGAAGAGGAAGAGCACCACGATTTCTTCCAGAGCGTACTCGAGGGGCTGAAGTAAAGGCGCAGGGAAACGAAGCCAAGCCCGCTTCGCGGTGGGCTTGGCTTTTTTCATTCTGTGAGTCAGACGGATCTGCGAACACTCCGGGAGGGGGAGAAGGGAAGAGATGAGAAGGCAAGAAAAAGAAATTCAGGACGAAAAGGAAATTCAGGAAATTCTCGAGAAGGGGCTTGTCTGCCGCCTCGGTCTCTGCGACGGGCCGCAGCCCTACATTGTCCCGATGAATTACGGTTACCGGGACGGTTGCCTGTATTTCCATTGCGCAAGGGAGGGCAGGAAGATCGACATCCTGAAGAGCAACGACCGGGTGTGCATCGAAGTCGACATCGACACCCTCATCGTGCGGGGAGACGCGCCGTGCCAGTGGACAACGAAATACCGCAGTGTGATCGGGTTTGGCAGGGCAAGCATCATCGATGACGAGGCCCGGAAGAGAGCCGGTCTCGATGTCATCATGTCTCACCATGGTGCAAGCGCCGGCGAATACGACGAGAAAAAACTTCAGCGGATCCATGTGATCAAAGTTGTCCTGGAAAGCATGACCGGCAAACAGTCTCTCTGATTCATTCCACGGCATGTCAGGGCATTCCATCTCATCGCGCCATTCGTCTCATCCCCTGTATTTGGCATGCAAAATAATCGTTGACAGGATTTATTTGGCATGCCAAGTAAGTTCATCCACGCCCTGGGGGAAACGATGCCGAAAGACGACCGCCTGATCTTTCTTGTCTTCACTGCGCAGCTGAAGCTCAAAACCTACCTGAGGAATGCCTTTTCCGAAGCGGGTGTCACCATCACGCCGGCGCAGTCGGGGATCCTTTTTCTCCTGAAAAGCAAGAACGGTCAGACCATGTCGGAACTGAGCCAGGTGCTCACCCTCGACAATTCGACCCTGACGGGGCTCGTGGACCGGCTCGAGCGATGGGACTATGTGAAGCGCAACGCCGGCACGGCGGACCGCCGGGCTTCCCACGTTTTCATCACGGACAAGGGACGGGAGGAGATCGATCGGGCGAAAACCGTGATCCGCCGGGTGAACGAGCAGATCAAAGCGGATTTCACCGAGGGCGAGGTCGGGGCATTCAAGAAGATCTTGAAATCCTTTTTCGTGCGCTTCGGTGCACAGACGTGATGCGAGGTGGCTGATGTCGAGTGAGCGCAGAAAGAAAGAGAGACTCTCGCGATTCACGGGGCAGGCCCTGCGCCTTGCGGCAGAAGACCTGTGCGCAGGCGGCGAACTCGGGACCCGGGAAGCGCCCGGGGAGATCTGGAAGAAGATGGCCAGGCGCGGGCTTCTGGGCTGGAGCATCCCTGCATCGTGCGGGGGAGGTGGAGCGCGGTTCACAGATATCCTTCCGGCTGCAGAGGCCTTTGTCGGCAGGGGCGGCAGGCCGGGCCTCGCCCTTTCGTGGATGGTCCACTTGATCGTCGCGAAGGTCCTCATTTCGAACGCCGGGAGCCGGGCGCAGAAAAAAGAGATTCTGCCCGCGATGGCGAAAGGCAGAGTCACGGCCTCCATTGCGCTGTCGGAACCGGGGTCCGGCAGTGACCCGAAGCGAATCCGCACGAGGGCTGTGGAAAAGGCGGGCCGTTACGTGCTGGACGGGGAGAAGGCCTGGCTTACCAATGGCCCCCTGGCCGATCTGTTCATCGTGTTTGCCGTGACGGGGGAGCGGGGAGGCAGGAAACAGCTGACCGCTTTTCTTGTTCCGAGGACAACGCACGGGCTCACCGTTCGCGAAATGCCGCCGCTGGGCTTTCTGCGGCCCTCCCCGCATTGCGCCATCCGGCTGGAGGGTTGCGCTGTTCCGCAAACCGCAATCCTCGGCTGCAGCGGGCACGCCTGGGAAGAGCTCTCGAAGCCGTTCAGGGTGGTCGAGGACACGCTGCTGGCGGGAGTCATCCTTGGCGGGCTCGACCGGCAGCTGCGGGAAATCGTACGAGGCATGAAAGAGAGCAACCGGGACATCGGAAATGACGTCAGGGAGCGAATCGGTGCCGTTGCCGTGCAACTCGAGGTGGCACGGCAGATTGCGCAGGACGCTGCGGGGGATCTCGACAGAGGAAAACGGGGCATGGATCCGGAGCGCAAGCTCGTTGCCATTCACCTCATTGCGAAAACGCTGCAGGAATCCATCGACTCAATACAGGAAGGGGGCGGGCACACGAGATTGCCCGGTACCCTCGGGGATGACATCGCGCGGCTCATCGGGCTCGGGATGCACGCATCACGGGCCCGGCAACGCCGACGGGCGGATAGACTTCTGGCCGGGAAGGAGACATCATGACGGATCAAAACGGGAAGTTCGAATCGGTCGATCGTGTGCGCGAGGGGTTCAAGGGCGCCGGGTACATCTGCAACATGGATATCGCCACAACGGTCTACCTCGCCTTCCACCTGGGAAAACCGGTTCTTGTCGAAGGACCTGCCGGCGTCGGGAAGACGGAGCTGGCCAAGAAAGCGGCCGAGTTCATGGACGTGCCGCTCATCCGGCTCCAGTGCTACGAGGGGCTCGACGAGTCGAAGGCGCTCTACGAGTGGAAGTACGGAAAGCAGCTCCTCTACAGCCAGCTGCTGCGGGACAAACTCGATCAGGTCATCGACAAGAAGAGCGACCTGGGCGAGTCGATCCGAACGCTGCATCAGTACGAAGACATTTTTTTCTCCCCGCAGTTTCTCGAGCCGAGGCCGCTCCTCAAGGCGCTCCAGGCAGAGCAGGGCGCCGTGCTGCTCATCGACGAGGTGGACAAGGCCGATGAGGAATTCGAAGCTTTCCTCCTGGAGATCCTTTCCGATTTCCAGGTTTCGATCCCCGAGATCGGCACGGTGCACGCGAAAATAAAGCCTTATGTTTTTCTGACCAGCAACAGCACGCGGGAGCTGAGCGAGGCCCTGAAGCGGCGCTGCCTCCACCTTTTCATCCCGTTCCCGGAGCCCGACCTGGAGAGGGAGATCGTCCGATACCATGTGCCCGGCATCCCGGATCTCCTGGAGAAGCAGATGGTGATGTTCATTCACGAAGTCAGAAAACTCGAGCTCAAGAAATCTCCTTCGATCAGCGAGACGATCGACTGGGCGCGAGCCCTCATTCTATTGCACGCGGAAGGACTCGATCGGGACCTGACCCGGAAGACCCTCAACACCTTTCTCAAGTTCGAGGAGGACATCCGGACCGTCGACGAAAAACTCTATCTCCTCGTCGACAAGGCCCTGAAGGAAACGGCCTGATGGACCGCGTATTGAACAATTTCATCATCACGCTGCGTGGCGCGGGGGTCCCCGTGTCGGTCTCGGAGAGCATCGACGCCGCGCAGGCCCTTGCGATCTCCGGTTACGGCAACCGCCAGGTGGTGAAGAGCTCCCTTGCTGCGACGCTTGCGAAGTCCGGTGTGGAAAAGGAGATTTTCGACGACTGCTTCGAGAGGTTCTTTGCCTGCCAGGCCCCGACAGCTGATTTCCGAGCCGGACAGGACAGCGGGGATGAACAGCAACCCGGAGACATGCCGCCCATCGGCGGGATGATCATGGAGGGCGACCTGGGAGGGGTTGCTCTTGCCGTCCGCGATGCGGCCCGATCCGCGGATCTGCAGTCCATCCGGTTTTTCACCCAGCGCGGGATATTCTCATCGAGGATGCTTCAGGCGCTGCAGCTCGATCAGCTGGACCGTTTCGTGGCCGATCTGTACCGGGAAGGCGGTACAGGCGCTGCGGCAACGGCGCGGCTGCTGGAGCAGGGCAGGGATGCACTCATCGACATGGTGAGGCGTTTTGTCGAGGAGCAGTACGACATCTACGCGCGTGAGAGCGCCGAGCGGATCATCGAGCGATACCTCTGGGATGTCCGGCTCACGGAGCTGGAAGAGCGGCACTACGATCGCATGCACTTCCTCATCCGCAAACTGGTCAAGAGGATGAATGACCGCTTCTCCCGAAGGCGCAGGAGGGCGAAGCGCGGGGCTCTCGATTTCAAGCGGACGCTGCGCTCGAACATGCATCACGGGGGCCTGCTCTTCGAGACGCACTGGAAGAAGAGACGGGTGAACCGGCCGGATGTGGTGATCCTCTGCGACGTGAGCCGTTCCATGTCCGCGGTGGTGCGGTTCTGCCTGCTGATGCTCTACGGCCTCAACGAGGTGGTGGCGCGGATCCGCTCCTTCATATTCTGTTCGAGCCTTCTCGAGGTCAGCGACGTTTTTGAAAGCTGCCCCGTTGCCGTGGCCATCGAGCGCCTCCGGACGGGCGAGGGGCTCGACATCCACATGGGGCGGACCGATTACGGGAGCGCGTTCTGGGATTTCACGAACAAACACCTCGATGCGGTCACGGGCAAGACGACAGTCATCATCCTGGGCGATGCGCGCAGCAATTACGGCGACCCCGCCGAGGAGCTCCTGAAGAAAATCGCCGAGCGCAGCCGCCGTCTCATCTGGCTCAACCCGGAAACCCCCGCGATGTGGGGGACCGGCGATTCGGAGATGAAGCGCTATATACGCCTCTGTGACCATGTCATGGAGTGCAGCACCCTGCGCCACCTGGAGCAGCTCGTCCGCGTCCTGGTCAGGATTCCCTGACGTCGAATCTTCCTGTCCTGTACAAGATCAGTTGTGGTAAAATCAAACATTCAGCAACCCCACGAGGACCATGCATGGACTTGAGTCCGGAATACCGGCATGCGCAGGAGATAGCCCGGCGGATCACCCTGGAGGTGGGAGATCCCTTCTTTTACAGCGAGCAGAAGAAAGCGGTGGAAGCATCGAACCGTCTGTTCAGGGAACACCCCCTCGTGAAACAGGCCATTGCCATCCTCGGAGACAACCCGGAAAGGAAGGGTCACGGGCTCAGCCACATTACAAAGGTGGCCATCGATGCGGGTGCGATCATCCTCGTCGAGCATGAAACAGACGGCGCGCCTGAGCGTGTCCTGAGACTCGTCGCACTGGCCCACGTGGCAGGGGTCCTTCACGATATCAAACGAGAGGAAAAAGACCACGCGAGAAAGGGGTCCGAGGAGGCAGGGCGGCTGCTGCTGTCATTCGATCTGAGCGAGGGCGAGATATCCGCGATTGCCAACGCCATTGCAAACCACGAGGCCTTTCGGCCGGCGCTCCCCCTGGATGACCCCCATTGGCAGTTGCTGTCCGATGTCCTGTACGACGCCGACAAGTTCCGCTGGGGCCCCGACAATTTCTCTGAAATGCTCTGGGACATGGTGTCGAGACGAAATGTTCCCCTCTCGGCGGTGCTCGGCAGGTTCCTCAAGGGGATGGAGGGGATCGTGAGGATACGGGAGACCTTTCGCAGCGAAACAGGTCGCCGGTACGGCCCCGATTTCATCGATCGCGGTGTGGAGATCGGCCGAAGGCTCTATGAGGAGCTGACGCGCTAAGCAAACAGCAAACAGATCCATGCTGTCAACTGTCTGCTGTAGGCTGTATGCTTCTGTGGCTAAAGCAGGTAAGAAGATCCTGCAACCTGAACGTGAAATTTACTTCAGAAGGAGGAACTATGATCAAGCGGATTCTCATGGCGACCGATGGTTCCAAGACGTCCGTCAGGGCTCTGAAGACTGCTGTCGAACTGGCAAAAAAGACCGAGGCGAAACTCATTCTCGTCGGGGTGATCGACAACCGCCTCTACGTGGGACGCACGATGCTTCCCGAGGATTCTCCCACACGGCTGGCCGAGCCGGTGGAAGACTTTCTCATGCAGGCCGCCGGCGCCTATCTCGCCGACGCAACCCGGCTGTGCGGACGGGAGGGCATTGAGCCCGAAATCGTTATCCGTACAGGCCACCCGGTCGAGGAAATCCAGAAGGAAGCCCGACGATCCAAGGCCGACCTGCTGGTCATGGGATCCCACGGGCAAAGCGGGATCGGCTCCGTCATGGGAAGCGTGGCATTCGGCATTCTCCACGGGGAATCACGGGTGCCCGTACTCATCGTCAGGAAGTGAGGCGCCGGTGATGAGTGACGCAAAAGCAGACAGCCGAAAATCCAAGCTGGTTTACAGCGGCCCTGTTTTCAAACTGTTCGAGGATGAAATCGAACTGCCGAACGGCCGGGTCGCCCGAAAAAGCCGTGTCGAGCATCGGCCCACCATCGGCGTTGTGCCCTATCTCGGCGAGGGTCGGGTCGTGCTGATCCGGCAGGTTCGGCATGCCGTCGGTGCGTCGTTGATCGAGATCCCGGCCGGGACCATGGACAAGGGGGACGAATCCCCGGAAGAGTGTACACAGAGGGAGCTTGCCGAAGAAGCGGGTTTCCGGGCAGGCCGGCTTGTGAAACTGTTCGGGGGTTATCTCGTCCCCGGGTACGCGGACGAGTTCATGCACTTCTTCCTGGCGTTTGACCTCGTTGAGGCGAAGCTTCCGCCTGATGAAGACGAGGACATCGAAACACTGATCTGCACAATGCCCGACGCCCTGCGCATGATCCGCGACGGCAGGATCGTTGACAGCAAGACGGCGCTGGCCCTTCTCCTCGCGGCGGATTATCTCCGTGAAAAGGGGTTGTTGCCGTAAGAGCAGCATCGGCGCGGGGGCACTGCCGTCTAGCTCTTGCGGCTCGTCTTCGTCTGGAAACTGGATATCTGCTGCTTTACGTTCTTTTTCTTGCAGTTCGGGCAGCTGACGTTCCCCTTGTCCCGCTCCATCAGGCTCATGACAAGGGTGAATACACGTTTGCAGTCCTCGCAACGGAATTCATAGGTTGGCACTGCACATCCCTCCTTCCCTGATAATCTGAAATCAAAGAGTTGGAAAAAACTGTTTTCTCAATGAGCCGGTTGCGTTTGGCCCCCTGTGCTCCATCCGGCACCGGATAAGATTATTTTACAGGTACCGGAGCAACCGTCAAGCCCGGTGTGAACCCTCCATCCGGCAGGGAAGAATGGCACGAATCCTGCTGTCGAATAAAAAATAGATAGTCCTTGTTTGCCCACCGGCACAGAAATCACAATCGGGAGGACAGCGTGAGTACCTACACGATTCAAAGAGGGGATACCATTGATCGGGTCACGAAGACGCTGGGCATGACCTGGGATGAATTCCGGCAAGCGAACCCCAATGCTGTCGCGCGTTCCGCCAAAACGGGGAAATGGATCATCAAGGCAGGAGCCGAGGTCAAGGGGCCAGGGTCCTTCCAGTCCGTACTCCAGGAGCAGCAGTCAGCCGCCAAGGATGCGGCCGGGGCTGAGGAAAGCCCCAAGGCGGAAGACAAATGGACGGAATACACCGTGAAGCAGGGCGACACCCTGTGGGGGGTGGCGAAGGACGCCTTCGGGATGAGCGTCAAAGAGATCGCAAGAGCCAACAATATTACGGATCCCGATCGGATATACCCCGGACAGAAGATTCGTGTCAGGCTGCCGGACACCGCCGAGAGCGTGACCCCGGAGGTACCGGAACGGTCGGAAGTCGTCGCCAGCTGGTACGGCAAAGAGTATCACGGAAAACCGATGGCGAATGGCAAGATTTATAACATGTATGCCAATACCATCGCCCATCGAACTCTACCCCTCGGGACAAAGGTAGAATTGACGAACCCCGACACGGGTCAGATCGTCCGGGCCGTCGTGACGGACCGTGGACCTTATATCGATGGCCGTGACGTGGATCTGTCATATTCCATCGCAAAGAAACTCAACATGGTCGACAAAGGCGTGGGCAAACTGATTATGGACATTCTGTGAGTTGCTGCGAATCGGCAACTCACAGGCCCGAGGTTCGGGGAACGAGGACCGAGGATATAAAACAGGAACGAGATTGGAGGAACGAGGACCGAGGTGCAAAGAAAAAACCTAGATCCCAGATCCTTTATCCTCGAGCCTGAATCCTCGATCTCCGTGCCTCGACCCTCGGGCCTGAATAAAAAGCCCCCATCCCGTTATTCGGAATGGGGGCTTTCTGTATTCAGGAGGACCTGTCAGCTCAAACAGTAACGGGTTGATTCGTTAATTGGTTGATTGAGAAATTTCTTTTTCCTGGAGCCTCGTTCCTCGAACCTCGAACCTTTTCTCAAGCCTTCTTTCGCTTGGGGATCCGGTCCCAGGCGTCCTTGTAGAGCCGG
>DASRZY010000057.1:0-5818 GCA_035685905.1 Syntrophales bacterium | reverse complement strand
CGTCGGCCAGCTCGTGCACCCTGCGCCAGGCGGTCCCGTCCCACCTGTCGATCGCGTTTTCGGGCCGCCTCCTGAGGGCCCAGACGGTGTAATCGAGGCGAAACGGGGCAACCGGCTTGAGTGTAAAGGAGATCGAGTTGATCTCGGGATGCTGCGGCATCTCTCATCCTTTCTATGAACCCGCGTTAAGGGATTGGAGGCATGACATTCATGTTATGCCCGATTGAAGAGGAAGTGCAAATTGTGTTTTAACGGAAGCAACAGGGAAGCACACCTCCTTTACGACCGGAGCGAGCGCAAATGACCTATACATTTTCCTGCCCTGCGCCCTGCAGCCGCGTGATCCGTGTGGACGCACTCGACGATGAGGATGCCGTCGGGAAAATCATCCAGGCCGGGGCCATGACCTGCCGCAACAGGGGAAGCGATGATCGCTGCGACGCGACTCATCTTGCCATGACCCCGTTGCCCGAGAGGCAACTGAGGGAGGTTGTGAGACTGGGCATGCAGACCGATGACCTCCCGGAGACGGCAACGAGGGATTGAGCGCCGGAGTTCGAGCTTGCCGATCCGGGTTCCGATGTGCCCCGGAGAATCGAAATCCAAGCCAAGGAGGAAGAAGGTCATGTCAATCGGTACCGTACGGTGGTTCAACCGGACGATCGGCGCCGGGTTCATCAGGACCGATGACGGCGAGAATGTGATGTTTCTCCACAGTGCCGTCAAGGAGTCGGACCCGAGCGTGATTCGGGAAGGCGCACGGGTGAGCGTAGACGTCTCGGAAAATGAGTACGGGTTTACGGCTCTCAATGTGAGGGCCGCCTAGCCTGCCGGGATGACGAAGCGACCGGAAAGAGGAGACGCGAAAACAAACTATCGTTGTAAGGAGCCTGCCATGGATCTGATTTTCTACATTCTGTTTGCGGTCGTCATTATCGGCACCATTTACTTCATCGTCCGGGGAAAACGTACATAAACCTGTACCGGTTTGGAGAGTGACCCGGACGGCAGGAAGACGGGCGGCCGTTCGGATGCGCTCTATGATGCCTGCGCCGGTTTCGAGAGGGCCCTCCGATGAAAAGACTGATTCTTCTGATGTGCATTGTCGCGTTGTTTGGCTGTTCGTCTTCGATAAAATTGACCAAGCCGGGAGTGACCGAGAGCCAGTGGTACGAGGACTACTACGACTGCAATGTCCAGGCAGACCAGGCCATTGGCTACAATACGGCCTATCGGACGGCACTCGGCAATGCCATTGCCTCAGGCACGGAGCGTCAACAGAGTTTCGACTCCTGCTTCAAGACGAAAGGATACCAGAAAGTCAGCGTTGAAGAATACGAGAGCATGACTGCCCGGTAAGACAAATCACTTCTTGGGCAGCCCCTTCCTCCCTTCACGTTGTCCACGCTCGCCCGCCGTGACCATGGCGTATCCCGCAAGCCCCGCCTTCAGGCGGGGAGCTTCACATAACGAAACACAATTCACGCCCGACAAACATCGGCACCACCCATCACGCTTTGCGGTTCATATTGCATTGACACAACAAAATCCTGCTTCCTGAACTCATATCCCGAAAAAGGAAGTTCTTATCAACTCCATTGTCCTGTAAGGACCATGAAGGATCGATCAATCTGAGACGGGTCGGCTTTTCCATCAGAAATGGCTGACCCATAAATTCGCAGGGGGAACGGTCAATTACCATACGTGTTTCAGTTTATAGAAGGGAGGGATCCAAATGCCGATATTCATGATGTTCGGGAAATATAATCAGGTTTCTATAAAAGGTGTGTCCCCGGAACGGACAAAGAAGGCTGTCGAAATCATCGGACAAAACGGTGGCAAGGTTATATCCATGTTCGCCGTTGTGGGTGAGCACGATCTGGTCTTTACGTTGGATTTCCCCACTACTGAGAACGCCCTGGCGGCATCGGTTGCGCTGAACATTTTGACGGGAATTTCCTTTACTACCTCGCCAGTGGTCGATGTCGAACAATTCGATCGCATGATTTCCGAGATTAAAAACATGTAACACAATATGAATGCACCTGAAGAGGATGCCATGATGCGCCGGACTGCGCCACCCGCTCCACCTGCTTGATTTCGACCTTCATGAGGATCCGTAGGAAAGACCTGTGACGAGTACTGAAGTGCGCAGGCAGGTGATTTTCATCTTTATAGAAGATTGCAATCATTGCAGAAGGAAAGGCGGGGCGAGGGGGGACTCTTCGGTTCTATCGGTCAATTGCCTTCTTCCTTCGGCCTCAGGACCGAGCCCTTCGGCGGATATTCCAGCGTTCCGTCGAGCTGCGAAACCCTTTCCGGCCGGTGATCCGGGAAGGGCAGCTCGCCCTCATCCCTCCACTTCTTGACGGCCTCAGCGGCCTCGCGGCTCCTCTGCTCGTCGAGGCCACCGTCCTTTGCCATGTAGACAGTCCGCGAGGGGAACGCGAATCCGCTCCCGCTCGACTCGACGAGGTCCATGATCCGCAGCAGGAGATCCTCCTGAACGGCAAGAAACGTCTCATAGACCGTCTCGAGCACGTAGGCAAAGACCTCCACGTCGAGCGAGGATTGCCCGAAGCCGATAAAGCGGGTGCGGGCCGTCGCCGAGTCCACCCGGGGGTGCTGGTAAAGAAGCTCGCGGATCTGAGCCAGGACGTAACGGAGCTGGTCCGCCGTCGTCCCGTAGCGCAGGTTCAGGGTGTAGCGGAAGAGGAACCGGTCACGAAGCTCGAAGTTCTCGATACCGATCGTCGAGAGCAGGCCGTTGGGGATGGAAACCACGGTACGGTTGAGCGTGCGGATCAGGGTGGAGCGCAGGCCGATGTGCACGACGGTGCCCATCGTATCGCCGGCCTTGCAGAAATCGCCCAGCCGGATGGGCTTGTCCCAGACGAGGAAGAGCCCGCCGAGGAAGTTCTCGATCGTCTTCTGGGCGGCAAAGGCCACGGCAATACCGCCCACCCCGAGACCGGCCACCACGGCGGTGAGGTTGATGCCCGCAAAATAATAGAAGATGATCACGAGCCCGATGACAACGGCCAGGGTCTTCAGCAGCGTTGCCGAGAGGCGGATGACCGCATTGGCCGTCTCGGGTCGGCGCCTCTCGATGATCGCCGCACCGGCATCGATCACGTGGAGGGCAAGCCACGTCAGGCCGATGACGGCCATCGTCGAGGCCACGAAGGTCCAGAACAGCTGGGCAAGAAGCGAAAAGGAGACCCGGGAAAAGAGATAGACTACCGCCGCAGCCACAACCAGCCGGAGGGGTCTCTTGATCTGACGGAGTTTCAGCAGGAGCCGCTCGTCGGCGCGGCGCCGGAGCGGTTCTCGCGCCAGGGCCATGATCATCGCCGTCAGCAGCCATCCGACCAGGAACGCAAAGGGGAGCACAAGGATGGCAATGAACCATCGATATATCGGGAAGCCGGCCAGCACGTTTTCCGTGAAGATCGGCGGCAGCTTCTTCTCGAGCCAGGGGATGTCGATCTCATCGTAGATCTGCGGCACGGATTTCAGGCTCTCCGACGAGAAGAGCCAGACGGGGGGATTGTTTTCCTTCTGGACTCGCTCGAGAAGGATCTTGTGTTCCCCTCCCTTCGTTTTGACGACATAAACGATCTCGCGGTTGGCAGGGAGGCCGTCCTGGAGGTCTCCCTCGGGTTTGCTGCTGAGAGTGGCAGGGGCTGCCGGCAGCGTCTGCTCGAGGATGTAGTTCATCTCGATTGCAAGCTGCTGGGCGCGCTTTCCCGTCTGCCGGGTGTCCAGGTATTCGGCGGCCCGCTCATAGTCTTCCCGCTGCATTGCCTTCAGGAAGCCGACGACGGTACCCTGAGGCGTGCTTCGGCCCAGCGGGTCGTCGTAGATTGCCTCAGCCTGCAGGGGCGCTTTCGGTGCGGCGGCGGGCGTTGCCGTCTCGGCTGACTGCACATCCGCTGCAATGCACAACGTCAGAAGCAGGGCCGGTGCGAAACCCCTCGCGCATTTCCTGATCAGCGACCTCCTCGATGTATCTTTGACGGAATCCATAATCGACAGTTCCAGGTCCCCCGTATTCCCTTCGTCGTCCTTGAAGCATCGGCGCATGGCATCAACATTATTCAAATTCCATGCTCGACCGTTTGTCAGCCCCGTTCCCCATCGTCTCATCGGGCGTTGGTAACTCTTTCATATACTTTCGGTGCAGCAATTGTATACCGCTTTCTTATCGTGTACTACTGGCTTTTGCCTGATCTCCGGATGCGAAATGCCTTAGGCAGCGCTGGTTTGCGATCGGCACGTATAGAGAAATGCAGGCTGCGTAAGGGTCAGACCGTAATCCAGGCAGGGTGAAAGGACGTTCAATCGTTTTGCGTTGATCAGGAATTACCGGGGCCCTGCTGTCTTCCGAATGGTTTTGTAAAAGCTCTGGTACAAAGCAGAATGGCGGCCCGGCGCTGATTTGTGGCCGTCCATTGTCACCGGACTGTGTGCATTCTAGGGTATTTCGAAGTGTCCGATTGTCCGATCCCTGATAGCCTTTCTCAGTATAATTAGTTTAATAATCAGAAGTACCTGCCTTTGTCTTTGAAGTTCGAAACCAATCAACGCCCCAACCGAGCAGACGAAATACCCGATATATGCTTAGCCTTCTTTGGCTGAGGAAGGAGGATATCTTATGAGCGCTGAACAAGTCCGCCTCGAAGAGGCCCGGGAGAAGAATATCCCCTGGAAGAAGTGGGGACCCTACTTGAGCGAGCGGCAGTGGGGGACGGTGCGCGAGGACTACAGCGAGGGGGGTGACGCCTGGAATTTCTTCACCCGTGATCAGTCCCGTTCGCGGGCCTACCGATGGGGAGAGGATGGCATCGCCGGCATATCGGACGAAAAACAGCGGCTGTGCTTTGCCCTGGCCCTGTGGAACGGCAGGGACCCGATCCTCAAGGAACGCCTGTTCGGGTTGACCAACAGCGAAGGCAATCATGGGGAGGATGTCAAGGAGTACTACTTCTACCTTGACTCGACGCCGACCCACTCGTACATGAAGTACCTCTACAAATACCCCCAGGCAGCCTTCCCTTACGCCGACCTGGTAAACACCAACAGGGGGCGCTCCCGCGACGAGATGGAGTATGAGCTCCTCGACACCGGTGTCTTCGACGGCGACCGCTATTTCGACGTCTTCGTGGAGTACGCCAAGGCCGGCCCGGAAGACATCCTGGTGCGGATCACAGCGGCCAACCGGGGGCCGGACGCGGCCGAGCTGCACCTGCTGCCGACACTCTGGTTCCGGAACGACTGGGCGTCGTGGATTGCCGAATCCAACAGGGCACCCGGGAAACCGGGCATCAGGCAGATCGAAGCGGCGGCGGGCACAAGAGCGGCTGCGGCAGCGCATCCGCTGCTGGGTGAATTCATCCTTTCCTGCGAGCGAGAGGTGCCGTTGCTCTTTACCGAGAATGAAACGAATAATGCCCGGCTCTTTCCCGACTTTCCGAACGACAGCCCCTACGTGAAAGACGGCATCAACAACTTCGTGGTAGAGGGCAATCGGGACGCGGTGAACCCCGGCAGGCAGGGCACCAAGGTCGCGGCGCACTACCGGCTGAACGTAGCACCCGGCGATTCGGCAACCATTCGGCTGCGGCTCACCACCGTGGCCGCCGCAGGCGAAAGCAGGAAAGGCAAGGCTGCCGCATCCCCCTTCGGCCCGGAGTTTGACAAGACCCTGGCCGCCAGGCTGCAGGAAGCGGACGAGTTCTACCGTTCGGTGACCCCGCCTTCGGTCTCGCCGGATGCGGCCAACGTCATGCGCCAGGCCATCGCCGGCATGCTCTGG
>DASRZY010000056.1:0-2813 GCA_035685905.1 Syntrophales bacterium | reverse complement strand
AAAAAGAAAGTTGATGAAAAAGATTTCTTGTTAATAAAGAGAAAGATTTAAATGTGCTTCGATTGGATCCTAAATCGGCTTTATCTGATCGTCTCTTTTTGTCTTAACCATTTATGTTATTAGATAATAATGGAGCGGGCGATGGGAATCGAACCCACGACGTTCAGCTTGGGAAGCTGACATTCTGCCTCTGAATTACGCCCGCTCTTGTGGTGAACCGATCCGTTTTGAAAGAGACCCATAACTTAGCCGGATTGGCTGAATTGTCAAGATTTTTTTGGCTTTAGCCTCGACAGGATGGACTTCCCGTGGGCCTCCAATCCCTCTATGGCGGCAAACTCCACCGCCGTTTTCCCGAATTTCGCGAGCGACTTCTCGCCGAAGGAAAGAACGCTGATGCGCTTCACGAAATCGTAGACCCCCAGCGGCGAGGAGAATCGTGCCGTGCCGCCCGTGGGGAGGATGTGGTTGGGGCCCGCCAAATAATCACCCATGGCCTCGGGCGTGTAGTGTCCGAGAAAGACGGCACCGGCGTTGCGGATGCCGGCAAGCATCGCCTTGGGGTCTTTCACGAGAAGCTCCAGGTGCTCGGGCGCAAACCGGTTGGCCACCTCGACGGCCTCCGCCAGGTCCTGCGTGACGATGACGAGTCCGTAACCCCTGATCGCCTTTGCGGCAATCGATTCCCGGGAGAGCTTCTTCAATTGCGCCTTCACCTCGACCAACACCCGCTTTGCAAGTTCCTCATCGGCGGTGAGCAGGATGGCACTTGCCAGGTCGTCATGCTCGGCCTGGGAAAGCAGGTCCGCAGCAGCGACAACGGGGTCTGCCGACCCGTCGGCGATGACGAGGATCTCGCTGGGGCCTGCAATCATGTCGATCCCCGTGCGCCCGAAGACGAGTTTTTTCGCCGTGGCCACCCAGGCGTTCCCGGGTCCCACAATCTTGTCAACAGCCGGAATCGACTCCGTTCCGTAGGCCATGGCCGCCACGGCCTGGGCGCCGCCCACCTTGAAGATACGATCGACGCCGGCGATCTGGGCCGCGGCAATGACGACGGGATTGACGCCCCGGGTGCCCACGGGGCTTGTCATGACGATCTCCGGCACACCTGCGATCCTGGCAGGGATGGCCGCCATGAGAACCGTCGAGGGATAGGCCGCAAGCCCGCCAGGGGCATAGATCCCCACGCGAGACAGGGGAACGATCTTCTGGCCCAGCTCTACGCCCTCTTCCCGGTAGGACCAGGTGGCGAGTCGCTGACGCCTGTGGTAGCTCTCGATGCGCTTGGCCGCAAGCGTCAGGACAGACAGCTCCTGCCTGGAGACGTTGCAGAGGGCCTCGCGTATCTCGATAGAGGAAACCTCGACGGTTTTCGCGGTGAGCGCCGCACCGTCGAAGCGCTTCGTGTACTCGAAGAGGGCCCTGTCTCCCCTTTTCTCCACGTCACGGAGAATGGCTGCAACCTTCTTCTCGAAGGTCGGGTCGAAGGACTTCCCCCGGTTGACGATCCTCTTGAACTCCTTTTCGAACCCCTTGTCCGACGTGCGAACAATCTTCATGTCAACTTTTCCTCGTTCCTCGGTCCTCGAGCCTCGATCCTGTATTTATCCTTTAACTCTTCTGATGCTCGCCCCCAGTGCAGTGAGCTTCTTCTCTATGGCCTGGTATCCCCGGTCGATGTGGTAGACGCGCGAAAGTGTCGTTCTCCCCTCCGCCACAAGCCCGGCTACGACAAGCGAGGCCGAGGCCCGCAGGTCCGTCGCCATGACGGGGGCGCCCTTGAGCTTCTTCACTCCTTTGACCACTGCATTGTGTCCGTCGACGGCGATGTTGGCGCCCAGGCGCCGAAGCTCCGCCACGTGCATGAAGCGGTTTTCGAAGATCGTTTCCGTGATGACGCTCGAGCCCCGGGCAACGGCCATGAGCGCCATGATCTGGGCCTGCAAATCCGTCGGGAACCCCGGGTATGGAAGGGTCTTCACGTCAACGCTGCGGATCTCCGGTTCGCCCTGGACGCGAAGCCCGCCCTCGACCGCGTCGATGGTGATCCCCGCTTCCTTCAACTTCATGATGAGGGCATCGAGGTGGTTTGCGTTGCAGCCCTCCACGACGACGTCGCCGCCCGTGATCCCTGCTGCAATGATAAAAGTCCCCGCCTCGATCCGGTCGGGGATGACGCTGACTTCGCAGGGCCTGAGGCTGTCGACGCCTTCGATGGTGATGACATCGGTGCCGGCCCCCTTGATCTTCGCCCCCATGGCAATGAGGGTATCGGCGAGGTTCACCACCTCGGGCTCCTTGGCGGCATTCTCCAGGCGCGTGGTCCCTTGTGCCAGGGCCGCCGCCATCAGGATGTTCTCCGTTCCGCCCACGGTGGAGATGTCGAAATAGATCGTGGCCCCTTTCAGCCGCTTTGCCTTCGCCTCCACGTACCCTTCCTTGAGCTCAATTGCGGCCCCCATGGCCTCGAGGGCCTTGAGGTGAAGGTTGACGGGCCGGGCCCCGATGGCACAGCCGCCGGGAAGCGACACCCTCGCCTGGCCCATCCGGGCCACGAGCGGCCCCAGGACGAGGACGGAAGCCCGCATGGTCCGCACGAGATCGTAGGGGGCCTCGCAGCTTGTGATGTTTCCGCCGTTGATGCGCAGGGTCTCGCCCTGCCCTTCCATCTGCGCCCCGTGGTTGGCCAGGAGCTTCTTGATGGTGCGGATGTCGGCAAGATCGGGGATGTTGTGGTAGGTGCTCCAGCCGTCGGCAAGAAGGGAAGAGACGAGCACGGGCAGCGCGGCGTTCTTCGAGCCACTGATCCT
>DASRZY010000055.1:0-2998 GCA_035685905.1 Syntrophales bacterium | reverse complement strand
GATTTCGGCGAACTATATCGGAACTTGATGGAAGCTGCAAATCATTTTCAGGTGATTTTATGACGGAAACATGCCCACTGACGGCCCGATAATCTGTATTGTTTTTCCCGAGTTTATTTTGTTACCATGATCGTGTGGATCAAGAATTCCGTTCCTCGAATCTTCAGGCACAAAGAGGAGGACAGTCATGGAAGACAAAATGATATCAGGCGTAATGACCCGGCGTGATTTCGTGAAGGCATCCCTGGTGGGGACTGCCGCCCTGGCCTTTTCCTCCGTGGGGCTTCCTTCGGAGGTCGCGGCTCAGGCAACGGGTCCCTTTGTCCTGCCGCCCCTTCCGTACGCGGAAGACGCCCTGGCCCCGGTCATCTCGGCCCGTACGATCAGCTTTCACTACGGGAAGCATCATCGGGCGTACGTCGACAATCTGAACGGCCTGGTGAAGAACACGCCCTACGAGAAGATGGCACTCGAGGAGATCATCAAGGCGTCAGCAGCGGCCCCCGGGCAGGCGGCCATTTTCAACAACGCCGCCCAGGCCTGGAATCACACCTTCTACTGGAACGGCATGAAGCCCGGAGGAGGCGGCAAGCCGGGGGGTGGGATTGGAAAAGGGATCGAGAAGGACTTCGGGGGCTATGAAAATTTCCGGAAGGAATTTGTCAATGCAGCTCTCGGACAATTTGGAAGCGGCTGGGTGTGGCTTGCGACGGATGGCAAGGCGCTGAAAGTGGTGAAGACGCCGAATGCCGACAACCCGATGACCCAGGGATTGAAACCCCTGCTGACGATCGACGTCTGGGAGCACGCCTACTACCTGGATTACCAGAATCGGAGGAAGGACTTCGTCGAAGTCTCCCTCGACAAGCTGGTGAACTGGGCTTTCGTGGAAAAAAACCTGGGCCGGTAGAAGAAGGTGCAAAGAAAAAGCAACGCCGTCGGTTCTTTCCCTGAGGTTCGGGACGAGAAGCCGGCGGCGCTTTTTTTATTTTGCGTGCAGGGGATGCTGCTTTTTCTGCACGCGCCGGATATTCTCGGCCACGATCTTCGTGATACCGCTGATGGAAACGTCCGTCGAGCCACCGATGTGGGGCGTCGTGAAGACATTGTACGTGAAGACCGGATCGGCCGGATCGACGGGCTCCTCCCAGTACACATCAAGACCCGCCCCGGCGATCTGACCTGTTGCAAGGGCCTTCTCGAGCGCTGAGCGATCGACGATGCCCCCCCGTGACAGATTGATGAGAAAACTTCCTTTTTTCATCGCGGCAAAGGTCTTTTCGTTCATCAGGTTGCGGCTGTCTGCCGAGAGAGGGAGGCTCAGGACCACAAAGTCCGCACGACCAAGCAGCCGCTCGAGATCCTGCGATCCGCCGGCCCATTCGAGACCGAGATCCTTCGCTGCCGCGCCCGGATTGTCTCGCTTGATCCCGATGAGATGGACATCGAAAGCGTGGAGGCGTTTTATAAGGGCCTTGCCGATACCGCCCAGTCCCACGATTCCCACGGTCTTTCCCATCAGGGTCGTGCCGCGCGGCTCTCCGATCTTTCGATTGGCGAAGTTTGCTGCCATGCCGCGGAAATCACGGGCGAGCCCGATCATCATGTAGATCCCCAGCTCCGCCACGGAATCGGCATTGCCGCAGCTGTCCGTGGGGACATTCGCAACCGGGATGCCCCGTTTCCTTGCCGCTTCGATGTCGACCCCTTCCAGCCCGGAGCCGACCTGTTGAATCAGGAGAAGCCGGTCGGCCGTGGCGAGAAGCGCTTCGGTGAGCCGGGACATGGTCGGGATCACAACATCATAGCCCCGAAGACTCTCCGGCGCGTAATTTCCCTGGGCGACGAACTCGTGCTCGGGCAGCGCGGCCCGCAGCAGGCCGAGAGCTCCTCCCCAGGCATTCTCGGGTGCGGCAAACAGGATCTTCATCGCGACCTCCTTCACGGGTTAAAGGCATGCCGGGCAGGATGCCAGACACCGGAAACAATTGTACTGGAAACCGATGAACGATGCCTGGTACAGGCTCAGGAATTGCGGGTCCATGAGAAGCTTCTTCTGATCATCCGGAGACGCTGCCAGGAATTTTCGGATAAAGCCGACGGCGCCGCCGATCCCGAAGGGCTGGGAGATCCGGAGGCATTTCATCGGGTCGGTCTTCCCTTCCTCGTCGAGGGCTTGAGCCGGGCAGGCATCGACACAGATCCCGCAGTTGTTGCAGAGTTCCTGCGTGACCGGCGGGTCGGAATCCAGGGACAGCTGCGTGAGGACGGCGGTGAACACAATGCGGCTTCCGAACTGGGGATGGATGACCAGGTTGTGACGACCGAAGACGCCAAGTCCTGCGGCCACGGCTGCATGCCTTAGTGAAAGATCGCCGATCAGGCCCATGACCCCGGGCCCCATGTTGAGCGGGTAGGAGAAGAGAACCGGCGCCGCTTTTTTCCCATGTTTCGTCTCAACGTGCCGCGCCATCAGGTAGGTGTTCTTCTGAGAGAGCTCCATGGATCCCATGCGGGCGGACATGCTGATTCTCGGGTTTTCGCTTTCGACGGCCCCATGAACTTCCCTGTAGCCGAGGACGATGATCGATTTCACCCCTTCGAGGATTGTATTCGGGTCAGGGCAGCGGGCGGAACGGTAGTCTCCGATGGAAGCGAAACCGACGGCGTCGGCACCGAGCGCCAATCCGAGGTTCCGGATTTCTTCTTTCATTGCGAAAAACCTCGTGATCAAAGATTGGGGGCAAGCACGGATAAATTTTCACAAAGGGGCGGGAATGTCCAGTGAAAACAGGATGGTGCTGTTTTCCGAAATGTGCTACCTTCGGGAAACTTTGCATCATCGACGCAAGACCCGGATGGGAGGATCGGAGCAAGGATGAATCCACAACCGAGAGGCGAGAGGCCCTGGGGATACTATGAAGTCCTGATAGAGGACCTGGAGCACAAGGTGAAACGGATTGTTGTCTATCCCGGCGCGCGCCTGAGCCTCCAGAAG
>DASRZY010000054.1:0-2190 GCA_035685905.1 Syntrophales bacterium | reverse complement strand
GATCCAGATGGCCTTCTCATGGATGTAGATCTTGCCTCGCTTTCCTCCGAAGAAGAGGGTTCCAAGGTCCATGGCAAAATTGAGGTGTTCCGACAAACCGGAAAAACAATTGAAAAGCACGATGACCCCGTCCTCGGCCATGATACCCTGGACATCATGGATCGCGACGATTCGTTTGAATTTTTCTCCATTGACTCGATCAATCTCCATGATTTCCGAATTCAAGCGGCGTTCCTTCCCCGCCGATGTCGAATCCCCCGCGAGTCCAACAAGTTTGCGCTCTATGGGGTCTATCGATTTTTGCAACTCGCACAGTTCTTTGATCTTTCCGCCTTTCGTTGTCCGTGCTTGCAAGATGTCCCATTCGAGACTCGCAAAATCGATCAGCGGCGGACCGAAAGCGGTGCCGCCGATCCCGAAGCCGGGAACGGTCGGATCATCGGACCCGTGTCCCGCCAGGATGAGATACTTGATCTTCTTGCCGGCCTTTGTAGATATTTCGGCAAGTTTCGGCAATACCTCCCAAACGGTTTTGACCTGTATGACGTGATCAAGTCCCGATGACTCCAGATATTTCTTGATATTCCCTTCTGTTCCATCCGTAATCGGCCCCATCAGGCCCACGGTGATTTCATCGGGCCCGACGGGCGGCATCATCTCCTCGATCTGACTCCGGGGACTCCCTTTTGCCGGCTGGTTCGGCTGCTGAGCCTCCGCCGCGGTCATGCCGGCTCCGAGCAACATGGCAGTGGTGATCACGAGAAAAAAGCGGACGCCGACGTTGACGCACAGGTGCCGCAGGGTGGACAGTGTCATATGTCTTGCTCCATTCGAGATGACAGACCATTTCTTTCATTGAATGCCTGAGTTCACACACCCGGCCGTGAACCTTCAAAACCGTGCTTCTACTGCACCTGCCCTGCGGGGTACCCCTCAACCCGGATGTGGCCTGCGCCGCCCGACTCGGAGTTCTGTGCCCACGTGGCGGGGTCGGAGTCGATGACCGTGTAGGTCCCCGCGGGAAGCGTCATGCCGGGGTAACAGTTCCAATAGGCATTGGGAACACCGCCCTGCCCTGCGTTTCCTTTCGCCTGCCAGGGACCGTAGGTCCGCCCGTCGCTGCCTCGCAATGCGATGGTGCCGGGGCTCGCCCCGCGCCCGTTGTTCCAGTGGTAATCCATGATGAGCGTAATGACGTGCGGCGCGCGCAGCGTGAAGGTCGTGGCGCGGCTCGGGTTGTTGTAGACGCCCCCGATGTTGCCGTTCGTGTAGATCACGTTACCCTTGGCGGTCGAAGAGGGCGTCGAGCCCGTTCCGGTTCCCGTGGAGACGGCAGCGCCCGCGAGGGTGATGCCCCTCAGGCAAAAGCCCGGGGCGGCGCCCATGTGGTAGAACTTCTTGTCGGTGTCCCGGTGATCGAATCGCAAACCGGTCACCACGCTTCCGGCGGGAAGGGTGAACACCGCCATCCACCGCTTGTCCCCGATGTACGTGTCCTTCGGCCAGGCGTGGTCTGCGCCGCCTGTCTCGCTCCGGTTCCACTCCGAGGTGTGCACGCCGGCCTTGAACTCGAAGACCCGGTCACCCGAAGTGGTGTGAACGGTCAGGACGGTCGTCGTGACCCCGTCTTTTACATAATGGGCGTTGTCGAGATTGCTCACAACCGCAACCGAGCCGGCTGACACGCTCTGGGGAAGAGGGACGTCAAGCGCGAGCCTTTTTTCGTCCGTTGCCTTCAGGCGGATCCAGGAGCCGTCATCGACATCGATGTTCTTCACCTTCCTTGCGGTTCCCTTCTTGCCGCCGCAAGGCTGCAGATCGACGAGATAGAAGCCCGATGAAGCAGCCGGGCTTGCCGTCGTGGAGACCGACGATGTCGGCACCGAGGCCGCGGCGATTTTGGCCTCGAGCTGACGGATGTAGTCCTCGAGCTGCTTGTCCGGCAGGATCGCCAGGCTCTCCCTGTACTTCCCGACGGCCGCCTGCAGCTGGTTTTTCTGCTGCAGCGCATAGCCTTCGTCACGCAGCTGTTTTGCCTTCGCCTTGCGCGCCGCCGTGTCGGCATCCTGCTTCACTTTCCCTTCCAGCGTGGCGATGTGGCTCGCCAATCCGGAGTCGGGCCAGGAGCTCTGGCTTTCCTTGTACTTGGCGATCGCCTCGGGGATCCGGTTCTGCCCCTGCAGCTTAGCC
>DASRZY010000053.1:0-4241 GCA_035685905.1 Syntrophales bacterium | reverse complement strand
GGAGGAGGCCAGGAAACTGAAAGACTCATTTCTGGAGCTCGAGAAAAAAATCGATGATCTGCTCAAGGAGTACCAGGCAAAACTGCCGTGAAAGGTAAAAAGCCGCAAGCCTCAAGCCACAAGCCGCAAGGCAGGAACACGTAATGGGCGACTCCTAGAGGGTGTCGAGGACCAGCAAGAAGTTATTTCGGCATGCCTGGCGCGAAAGTGCCGGGTATTTTTTTGCCTCCTTTGAAAACGAATGCACGCGCATCCCGCAGCGCTGACGTGAACTTGTCGAACTTCGCTGCGGGATAAGCGAGCATAATAACAGATATCCACTTCCCTGAGTTTCCAAATTTCTGGAACTTTTGTGCAAGAAATTTAAAATTGTCGATTTACAGGGCGGACGCGAATTGATATTTTAAGCAGAACTCTCAATTGATAAATGTGGATCACACGGACGGAAGAGTAAACGGCCGGCAGCTCAAAGGAGAACAGCGACGACGATGAAGAAAGAACACAAATTTTCCCTGTTCTACATTCTTCTGGCAGTGTGGGCAGTTCTGCTTATCCAGAGCTATCTTGCCTCCATGATGACCTCCCAGATCATTCCCTACAGCCAGTTTCTGAAACTGCTGAAGGAAGGGAAGGTCAGCGAGGTGGCCATATCGGCCAACCGCATCGAGGGGAAAATGAAGGTGGAGGGCAAACCCGGCGAGACACAGCCCTTTCGGACGAACCGGGTGGACCAGGACCTCTCGGAGCTGCTCGACAAGTACCAGGTGACGTTCAAGGGGGAAGTGGAGAGCACCTTCCTGCGTGATCTTTTTTCCTGGGTCTTCCCCATCATCATCTTTTTCGGTATCTGGTATGTCCTCATGAAGCGCATGGGGGGGCAGCAGGCCGGCTTCATGACGCTTGGCAAGAGCAAGGCCAAGATCTACATGGAGAACGAGATCAAGATCACCTTCAAGGATGTGGCCGGCGTCGACGAGGCGAAGCAGGAGTTGATGGAGGAGATCGAGTTTCTGAAGAACCCCGGCAGGTTCACCGAGATCGGCGGCCGGATCCCGAAGGGGATCCTCCTGGTAGGCCCCCCGGGGACGGGGAAAACACTGCTTGCCAAGGCTGTAGCGGGCGAGAGCGGCGTGCCTTTCTTCAGCCTCAGCGGCTCCGAATTCGTCGAGATGTTCGTCGGCCTCGGCGCGGCCCGCGTGCGCGATCTCTTCGAGCAGGCCAAGCAGAAGGCCCCCTGCATCATCTTCATCGACGAACTCGATGCCCTGGGGAAGGCGAGGGGCTTCGGGATGCCCGGCGGCGGGCACGACGAGCGGGAGCAGACGCTGAACCAGCTCCTGACGGAGATGGATGGATTCGACCCCAAGGTGGGTGTCATCCTCATGGCGGCCACGAACCGGCCCGAGATCCTGGACCCTGCTCTCCTGAGGCCGGGGCGCTTCGACCGGCACGTCCTGGTCGACCGCCCGGACAAGAAGGGTCGCGAGGAGATCCTGGCCGTCCACATCAAGAACGTGAAGCTGGGAAACGATGTGGACCTGGAGAAGCTCGCAGGGATGACGCCGGGCATGGTCGGCGCCGACCTGGCAAATCTCGTCAACGAGGCTGCCCTGCTGGCTGTTCGGCACGGGAAAAAGGAAGTAGAGATGACGGAATTCGTCGAGTCCATCGAGCGGGTCGTGGCCGGTCTCGAGAAGAAGAACCGCCTGATCAACCCGCAGGAGCGCCAGATCGTAGCCTACCACGAGGTGGGCCACGCGCTGGTCGCCCTCTCGCTGCCGGGGACGGACCCCGTTCAGAAGATCTCCATCATCCCGCGAGGGATCGCGGCTCTCGGTTACACCATGCAGGTCCCCACGGAAGACCGTTTCCTGCTGAGAAAGACGGAAATTCTCAACCGGATTGCGTCGCTTCTCGGCGGACGGGCTTCCGAAGAGATCGTCTTCGGCGATGTTTCGACAGGGGCGCACAACGATCTGGCCAGGGCCACGGACATGGCCCGGAGCATGGTCAAGGAATACGGAATGAGCGGCCAGGTGGGACAGGTCTATTTCGCCCGCGAGAAACGATCCCCATACCTGGACATGATGGTTCCCGAGGGAGGCGACTACAGCGAGGCCACGGCGGAGCTCATCGACAGGGAGATCCGGGCGATCATCGAGAGCGAGTACGGGAAGGCCAAAGAGATCCTCGGGGGCAAGCGGGATATTCTCGAAAAAGGGGCGACGCTTCTGCTGCAGAGAGAAAAGATCGAGGGGACGGAACTCATGGCCCTCATGGACGGCAGTACCCCGCAGGCGAAGCCTGCAACGTGATCTGAATTCCGGACCCAACAAAAAAATCGAGCGGAGCCACCTCCTTGCAGGAAGAAATAAAAGCGACGAAAAACCCTGTCTGGTCGTTCTTTTCATCGGTCAGACTGACCATTGCCCTTCTGATCATCATTGCCCTCGCAGCCATCGTCGGGACCGTGATCCCGCAGCAGGACACGGCGAAGGATGCCTTCCAGAATCTCCCGCCGGCTCTGGCGGGATTCCTGAAGATCCTGCAACTCTATGACCTGTACCACTCCACCTGGTTTATCCTGCTCATGGGGCTGCTCACGGTCAATCTCGTCGTCTGCTCGATGAACCGCCTGCCTTCTTCTCTGCGGCTTTACCGAAGAAAACCGGACCCCGCCCGTCCGAGTCTCTACGAAGAGCTTTCCCCCGATCGGGTCCTTGTCGCCGAAGGGGGCACTGAAGGCGAGACGGAGAAGATGGAGCATGTCCTGGGGAAGTCTTTTGGAACGGCGGAGCGCAAGAAAACCGAACAGGCTGTATATCTCTGGACCCAGCGGGGTGCCTGGTCCTATTTCGGCGTCTACGTGATCCACACCGGCGTTCTGGTCATCATCCTGGGCGCCGTCATCGGGTCCATCCTCGGGTTTGACGGCAACGTGAACATACCCGAAGGCGGGTCGGCCGACCGAATCGAGCTGAGGGGCGGCAAGGGCCTGATGGATCTCGGCTTCAGCGTGATGTGCGACCAATTCAGTGTGGAGTTTTACGACAGCGGAATGCCGAAGCTCTACAAGTCGGATCTCTCCTTCCTCCGCGACGGTCAGATCCTGGCCCGAGGCTCGCTCATGGTGAACCATCCCCTGGAGTTCGACGGCATCAGTTTTTACCAGTCGAGTTATGGGGCGGTGCCGGGGGAAGCAGTCCTCAAGATCACGAACAAAGGTGAGAAGCTCGTCAGAAGGGCACGCCAGGGGGAGCGCTTCCTGATCGACGGGGGAAAAGCGCAGGTGGAGATCCTGCGCATCGAGGGGAACCTCATGCGGATGGGACCGGCGGTCAAGGTCGGCATCACGGCCGGTGACAAGGCCATCTCCTTCTGGGTATTCAAGTTCATCGACGCGATCGAGGAGCAAAACCCGATGATCTCGAGGCAAGTGCCCCAGTTCAATCCCGGTCTCTACAAGCCGTACCTGTTTGCGCTCGAAGAGATCGAGACGTCGTACTACACGGGGCTCAAGGTCGCCCGGGACCCGGGTGTCCCCATCGTCGGAGCGGGAGCATTCCTGCTGGTCGCGGGATTCCTGCTGACCTTCTTTTCATCGCACCAGCAGGTCTTCGTCCGCGTGGATCGCAGGCACGGGAAAACACGCGTCTGCATCGCCGGCCGCTGCAACAGGGACCCCGTGAAGCTCGACCGTGAAATCGACAAGCTCATCCGATCCTACAGGGGTGAAATTCGATGAACACCAAAATGCTCGGCTGGGCCACGGTGATCTACCTCGTCGCCATGGTCTTCTATCTCATTCGACTGCTGAGGGATGACGAGTACTGGGGGAAGCTTGCCACGGGCACAGCCCTTTTCGGTCTTGCTCTCCACACCGTCGGCATTGGTGTGCGATGGTGGGAGACCTACCGGCTCGGGATCGGGCATGCTCCGCTTGCCAATTTCTATGAGTCGCTGATCTTTTTCCCGTGGGCGATCATGCTCTTGTATCTCATCATGGAGTGGCGCATCCGCAGCCGGGTGATCGGCCCATTTGTCATGCCTGTTGCGTTTCTGTCCATGGCCTACGCCTCGCTTTCCCCCGATCAGGCGACGCGGATCCAGCCGCTCATCCCCGCCCTGCAGAGCAACTGGCTTACGTGCCATGTCGTCACGTGCTTCATGGGATACGGAGCCTTTGCGATTGCCTTCGGGCTGGGGGTACTGTTCTTTGCCCGACGTTTCATTTCCGGCCC
>DASRZY010000052.1:0-9726 GCA_035685905.1 Syntrophales bacterium | reverse complement strand
GAAATGCAAATACATTTTCGGGGAAGGGCAGACCACCGCGCGGGAGAGAATAATCATTCGACGTGTCACCCCCTCTGTTCTGGTTTGAAATTTGCATAAGAAGAAAGAGCTAGTGATAATACCCATTCAAATTCAACAGATCAACCTGAACCGTCTTTTTGAGGCATCCGGTTCACCCACGAAGCAGTAGCGCTCAGGCGATATTTCAGAGATGAATCATTCCATCGTTGTCATAGATGACGAACAGGATTTTCTGGACAGCATGAATCGATGCCTGTTGCGGGCAGGCATCAAGCATATCAGGCTGATCAGCGATCCTCGTGAGGCTGTCGATGCCGTCCATAACGGAGAAGTGTTTGACATTGCCCTCATTGACGTGAACATGCCGTTTCTGGATGGGAAGCAGGTCTTGAAGGCAATACGGGGGAAAACCCCTCACACCATCTGTTTGATGGTGACGGGCCAGAGCGACGTAATGTACGCCGTAGAGTGCATGAAAATGGGCGCCGTCGATTACATGCAGAAGCCGTTTACGCCCGAAGAATTCCTCTCCGTAATCCGGCCGATTCTGGAAAACACGATCCCCGGGATTCCCGACAGGTTAAAGATTCTGGTCGTTGAGGATGAAAAGATAACGCGGAGGCTGTATGAAATAAAGCTTTCAACCCAGATTTTCGAGGCAAGATTTGCAGAGGATGGAGAGCAGGCATCCCTGATCTATCGGGACTGGAAACCGGATGTCATTCTGCTGGACCTGATGCTTCCTCGTAAAAGTGGATACATGCTGCTGAAGGAAATTCGTGCGGAAGACACATTGACGACGGTCATAATAATCACTACGCTCGGCTTGAAGGAGGATATCCGCAGCTGTGCCGCACTGGGTATTCAGGGCTACATCATCAAGCCTGTCAATTTCAGTGAGCTGAACGGCAAAATCATCAACTGCTACGGAGTTACAAACGGGGAGAAGGCAAAGATCGCTGGTGTGTTCAGGCAGCGCTTGGATGCTTGAAACCATTACTAATGCTTAGGCAAGAGATAGCATGGGCCCGCTTCGATCAACCGTTCCATGCCATCTGCCCGTGACATTCGGCCGGGAAAATTCCTTGGAACAACTAAAAGGCCGTCCTCGTGATGAGGGCGGCCTGTGCTTTTGCAGTTCGATGGAATGCGCGGTTATGCGAAGCTTCGTTCGAACAGGCCGGCGATTGCTTTCTTGCCGTTTGCTTCCAGGAAGCGCGTCCCCGTACCGGTGAAGTGTGCGTGTGTGATGACGGGCTCTTTGCATTCCGCCCAGTCAGACTCGGTCCACTTGAACCAGGCATTGCGCTTCTGATCGAACACGTACAGCGGCTTGTTGCACAGCTTGGCAAACTCGGCGCCCCAGCCTGTGCCCCCCTTGACGGTCTTGTCGGCGAGGATTTCCCCGATCACATAGATCTCCTGCCCCTTGTTGATCTGGTACCAGATGCTCTGCAGGACCTTTCGAATGGTCGGGCTGGTGGTGTAGCTGCGGTTCATCAGTTTCGATACGTATCCCAGGCTGACGTCGCCGTTTTTCAGCTCTTCGTGATTCAGGACGCGAAGGCCCCTCGTGCGGACAATGTTATGCCCCTCGAAGGTGAAGTTCACCTCCTCGATCCCCAGGCGCTCGGCATTGGCGCCGAATTCAGCCTCGGCCCCCTTGATGCCGCCGCTGAAAAGAATGGTATCTTCCTTCTTCATGGTCTTTCCTTTTTCAATCCCTGTGATTGGTGTCTGTGACGCGGCAGGCCCAGGGATGGCTCTGCAGCGTCCGTGAGTGTCAGCCTTCATCCCTGATCAGCATGGTTGCAGGGTCCAGAAGCAGTGCGCCCTGTGCCGGATCGGCCGCGATGCCCCGCAGCGGTTGGATCTTGATATCCGGCCCCTTGGGCTCGAGCTGCAGGATGACGTCGAAGAGATCGCCCGCCTGGGCAAGTGCCGGCGGCATCCCGTCCGCAGTCGGCTGCTCGTGCCGATGGGTGTGCACCGTGAACCAGACGGAGACCCCGAGCCTTCCTGCGAGCAGCTTCAAGGCCATCAGGCGCTCCCGGGCGGCCTCTCTGAAGGGGAACCCGTCAATGAGAACCATCTCCGGCTGAAAGATGTTCTGGGCCGTCAGGTCCGTCAACCGCTCTTCCAGCTTGGGAACGGAGAACCCTTCCACCTTGAAGGTCATGATGAACCGGTGGGGCAGGAGGTCTTCGAGAACCCCGTCCAGCTTGGTCCATGTGGACCGGCCGGTCAGGTCCTGGAAGAGCTTTTCGTACCAGATGCTGACCTTGGTTACGGGCTCATCGAGGCTGATATGCAGGACGTTCTTTTCCTGCAGCATGGCATTGAGGGCCAGCTGCACGAGAAAAGCCGTTTTCCCGACACCGGCAGGAGCCAGCACTGCGCCGAAACTGCCTGCCGTCATAATCTCTTCGCTTCCCCCGCCCAATGAGCGCAGCGGGTTGCGCAGGATCAAATCTTTCTTGAACATGTCGATATTCCTGTCCCTGAGATGGATGATGTTTTCGTTTCGTTGCGTCTGCATGACCGGTTTCACGTTCACGTCATTGCGAGGAGCGAAACGGCGAAGCAATCTTCTCAGGAAAATTGCTGCGTCTTGCCAGCTCGACTCGCAATGACATTATTCTGGGTGCCGCCTGCTCAGCCTCGTCTGCAGGAGGAAGAGGAGGGATTCACCCTCACCTCAATCCTCTCCCCTCAAGGGAGAGGAAGATTGAGGAATGGGGTTTTCTCAGGCAGCGTTTTTCTTCCGCGCCGCAACTTCTTCGGCGATCTTCTCGGCAATCGACGGCGGCACCAGCTTGTACATGGCAAATTCCATCGTGAACTGCGCCTTGCCCTGCGTGGAGGATCTCAGAACGGTGGAAAACCCGAACATCTCCGCCAGTGGGACATGGGCCTCGATGACCGACATGGGGCCCTCGTCCTGGGCGCCGACGATCATGCCGCGCCGCTGATTCAGCAGGCCGATGACCGGACCCTGGAATTCGGTGGGCGTCTCCACGACTACCTTCATGATCGGCTCGTGGACGACGGGCTTTGCCTTGGCGTACCCTTCCCGGAAGGCGCCCCGGGCCGCGGCCTGGAAGGCGTTGTCCGAGGAATCCACCGCATGGGAGGCTCCGTCGTCAATGACGATCTTGATCCCCGTGACGGGGAACTCCATCTTGGGGCCCTTGGCCAGGCATGCCCGGAAGCCCTTTTCGCAGGCCGCAATGTACTGTGTCGGGATCGAGCCGCCGGTCACCTTGTTCTCGAACACGAAATCCTCGTCGGCGATGGGTTCGATCCAGCCGGCCACGCGGCCGTACTGGCCGGAGCCGCCCGTCTGCTTTCGATGCGTATAGTTGAACTCGGCGCGCTGCGTGATCGTCTCCCGGTAGGCCACCCGCGGCGTTCCGGTGGTGACCTCGGCGGAATATTCGCGTTTCATTCGCTCCACGTAGACCTCGAGATGCAGCTCGCCCATGCCCTCGATGATGGTCTCCTTGGTCTCGGCATCGACGTGACACCGGAAGGTGGGGTCCTCCTTCGTGAAGCGGTTGAGGGCCTTGGACATGTTGATCTGCGACTTGTTGTCCTTGGGCACGATTGCGAGCGAGATGACCGGCTCGGGCACGTACATGGACGTCATGGTGAGGTTGACGCCCGGCGAGACGAAGGTGTCGCCGGAGGCGCATTCGATCCCGAACAGGGCGCCGATGTAGCCGGCCGACACGGCCTCGATGTCCTCCATCTGATCGGCGTGCATGCGCACGACACGGCCGACCTTGACCTTCTTGCCGGTCCGGACATTGACGATGGTGGAGCCCTTGGCGATGGAGCCCTGGTAGCCGCGGATGTAGGTCAGCTGGCCGTAGTGGCCGTCTTCGAGCTTGAAGGCAAGCGCGACGACCGGCTTTTCCGGATCGCTCTCCAGCGTGACGGGTGCTTCGTTGTTGTCCATGTCCAGGGCCGTGTTTTCAACGTCCGTCGGGCAGGGAAGCAGCAGGGTCACCGCGTCGAGAAGCGGCTGCACGGCCTTGTTCTTGTATGCCGAGCCGATGAAGACAGGCGTCAGCTCGCGACGGATCGTCCCTGCGCGCAGGGCGGAGAGCAGCATCGTCTGCGGTATCTCGCGCTCCTCGAGGGCCGCCTCCATCAGTTCATCGGAGAACATGGACGCCGCCTCGATGAGCTCGCCCCGCATGGCCGCCGCCTGCTCGCGGTATTCGGCGGGGATGTCTTCGGCACGGACCGTTTCGCCGTTGTCGCCGTCGAAATACAGCGCCTTCATGGCGACCAGGTCGACAACGCCGCGGAAATCCATTTCGAGTCCGATGGGGATCTGCATGGCCACGGCATTGTGGCCGAGCTTCGATTTGAGCTGGGCGGTCACGCGGGCCGGATCGGCCCCGCTGCGGTCGCACTTGTTGATAAAGGCGATGCAGGGAACCTTGTAGCGCTTCATCTGCTGGTCCACGGTGATCGACTGGGACTGGACGCCGCCCACGGAGCACAATACCAGGACCGCGCCGTCGAGGACCCGCAGCGATCGCTCCACCTCGATGGTGAAGTCGACGTGCCCCGGGGTGTCGATGATGTTGATCTCGTGGCCGAGCCACTCGCAGAAGGTCGCCGCGGAGGCAATCGTGATCCCGCGCTCCTTTTCGAGCTCCATGGAATCCATGGTGGCGCCGACGCCGTCCTTGCCCTTGACGTCATGAATCGTGTGGATTCGTTTGGTGTAGTAGAGGATCCGTTCCGTGAGTGTCGTTTTCCCGGAGTCGATGTGCGCGCTGATCCCGATGTTTCTGACCTTCGTAATGTCGCTTTTCATGTCCTTTACCCTGCAGGTGGAGTGCTGTTTTTCATTTCTGAAAAGAAAACTCCCCGCATTTGACAGAATCAATCAAACGGGGGAGCCATCGAACCAAATACAAAATATCTGGAACTCTAGCAACCGAATATGAAGCAATCTTGATAAAATACAGATTTATTTGTCGATTGTCAATAGTAAATTGAACATCGGGTAATAAAAATCGAATATCCCGCCAGAAAGGGACGGAGCCGGGCAAGATCCTGTAAACATTTACAATTCTCATGTCCCACCCGTAAGCATTATCTTGCGCGGCCTCCGGGAAAGCGCCGCCAGTCCACTTCCGGGCGGCCTCAAAAGACCGGGACCCCTCGCATCAGGGATCGGATGGCGTCAATTCCGCCTTTCCCCGATTCCGCAATCCGTCCCGAAGCATATGATGAAGACAAGAACTTGGATGGAGGCTGCAACCCTGTGAAAATCATCGTCTGCATCAAGCAGGTCCCCGACACGGCCGAGGTGAAGATCAACCCCGAGACCGGCACGCTCATGCGCGAAGGCGTCCCCGGCATCGTCAATCCCTTCGACACCTTCGCCGTCGAGGAGGCCCTGTGCCTGAAGGAAAAGTTCGGGGGGAGGGTGACCGTGCTCACCATGGGGCCGCAGCAGGCCGTCGAGGCGCTCAAGGAGGCTCTGGCCATGGGTGCCGACGAGGCCGTCCTGCTGTCCGATCGCGCCTTTGCCGGCTCCGACACGTGGGCCACGGCCTATACCCTGGCGCTGGCAATCCGGAAACTCGGCGCATTCGACATCATCCTGTGCGGCAAGCAGGCCATCGACGGCGACACGGGGCAGGTCGGCCCCGGCATTGCCGTCCAGCTTGCCGTCCCCGCCCTGACCTACGTCAGCAGGATCAACCGGGTGGAACCGGATCCAGCGCCCGGCACGATCGAAGTGGAGCGTGTGCTGGATGAAGGCCGCGAGACGCTGCAGACAGGCCTTCCTGTCCTTCTCACCGTCGTGAAGGACATCAACATGCCCCGCCTGGCCACGATCATCGACATCCGCCGCGCCGTCCGCATGAAAATACCGACCTGGACGGCAGCCGACCTGGCCGGCGCCGACCCGGAGAAACTGGGCCTCGAAGGCAGCCCCACCCGCGTGATCACGATCTGCAGCCCGCCTGGCCGGGGCGGAACGGTTGATATGATTCCGGCCGAGCGTGCCGACGAGGCAGCCTCGGTGCTGGTGGAGAAAATCCTGGCCGAGAAGATCCTGTAGGGGGAACCCATGGCGATCGTGTCGGTAAACGGGGAAACGTGCATCGGCTGCGGGGCCTGCGTGGATGCCTGTCCCTTCGGGGCGCTGGTCCTCGTGGACGATGTTCTTACCGTGACGGACAAGTGCACCGCCTGCGGGGCCTGCCTGGAGATCTGCCCCCTGATGGCGCTGAGCCTGCCGGAAACCGTGAAGGGCCCCGCTCCGGATCTGTCTGAATACCAGGGGGTTTGGGTCTGGGTGGAGCAGTTCGGAGGGAAGGCGCAGAGCATCTCCTGGGAGATGATGGGCCAGGGCCGCAGGCTGGCCGACCGGCGCAAAGCCGCCCTCACGGCCTGCGTGCTGGGCCATGACGTGGGGCGGATTGCGAGGCAGGCCGTTGACTACGGCGCGGACCGCGTTTTCCGGGCGGACCATCCGGGCCTCGCCGTTTACAGGACGGCGCCCTATGCCGCAGTCCTCGTCGATCTGGTGCGACGGTTCAAACCCGAGATCTTTCTCCTGGGCGCAAGTCTCCGGGGCCGCGACCTGGCCGGTTCGGTGGCCACCGAGCTCTACACAGGGCTGACGGCGGACTGCACGGGGCTCGAGATCGACCCGGAAAGCGGCTTGCTGCGCCAGACACGGCCCGCCTTCGGCGGCAACATCCTGGCAACAATCATCTGCCCCCGTCACCGCCCGCAGATGTCCACCGTCCGCCACCGTGTCTTTGAAATGCCCCCGGCCGACCCGGCCCGCCAGGGCCAGATCATTGATGTCGAGCCTCAACTGGACGAGGCACGGATTGCGACGCGCGTGCTGAATTTTGTCCGGGAGTACACCGAGGTCAACCTCACCGAGGCCCGGGTCATCGTCTCGGGGGGGCGAGGCCTGGGAGGCCCGAAGGGCTTCGAGATGCTGCGGGAGCTGGCCGGCGTGCTGGGCGGTACCGTGGGGGCCTCGCGCGCGGCAGTCGATGCGGGCTGGATTCCCTATGAGCACCAGGTGGGCCAGACGGGCCGCACAGTGCGCCCGGATCTCTACATTGCCTGCGGGATTTCCGGGGCGGTGCAGCACCTGGCGGGGATGAACACGGCCCGGATCATCGTGGCCATCAACAAAGACCCTGCCGCACCCATCTTCGGCGTGGCCGACTACGGGATTGCCGGGGATCTCTTCCAGATCGTCCCGGCCCTGACGGCGCAGTTCAGAGCCAGGCTGAAATAGGCGCGCGCAAGCTGAAACGACCCGTCATGAAGATCACGGTACGGTACGGGGAAACGCGAACCCGCTCCCCGCTCTTTACCCATACTGTGCATTGCCATATGCCGTTTCCTGGTGGTAATATGCCCATCGGGTAGCAATCCGGTTGATGATGGAGGAGACGGCAGATGGGCAAAATATACGAGTACCGGACGACAGTTACGATCGGGGATACAAACCTTTTGCAGCACATGTATTTTGTGCAGTTCTTTACGCTCCAGGGGATCACGCGGGATCTCTGGGTAAAAGAGGTCGTGCAGGGTGGCCTGGAATCGATCCGAAATGGTCTTGTGCTCATCACGAGATCCGCCCAGTGTGAATACAAGAAGGATTTTTTCCTCTATGACAAGGTATTGATCCACATGCAGATCCGGAACATACGGGGTGCAAGCGTGGAACTTTTCTTCAAGTTCTACAATGAAGACACGATGGAGCTGCACGCCGAAGGGACGAACGAAATCGTATTTGCAAACAGCAATCACAGGGTATGCCGGATCCCCGAGAATTTCAGGGCTGCCGGGATGGAATATTCCGCCGACGAGTAAAGGAGATGTCCAGATGCCGGGTGCCGAGAAGGACCTTCAGGGAGAATCGCTTGCGGGCTACAAGGAAAAAATCAATCCGGTCACGAAAGCGACCCTGAGATGGGACAGGGATCTCGTCTTCGTGGGTTCGACCGAACCGGGATACGACATTGAATTCGACTCGAACGCCCAGTGGGGATGCAAACCGACGGAGGCGCTGCTTCTGAGCCTTGCCGGCTGCATGGCGATCGACATCGTGATGATCCTGAAGAAGATGAGGGTCCAGCTGGCAAGCTTCACGATGGAACTGGTCGGCGTGAGAAACCCGTCACCGCCGCAGTATTACAAGGTGATCGAGATCGTCCTGCACCTCGGGGGGAAGAACCTCGACGCCGCGAAGGTCGATCGCGCCATATCCCTCTCCAAGACCACCTATTGCTCCGTTTACAATACGCTCCGCCGGGATTTGGAACTCAAGGTGCGATACGAGCTCGAAGAAATGGAACCTCCAGTGGAGTGACCAGTGACCCGTGACCAGTGGCAGAGAAAGGGACGAGGGACCAAGGTGTAGGGACGAGTAAGAAAGTGCCTGAGTGTTTGAGTGAAGAGAAAAAGGGTTGAAGAAGATCCCGAATCTTTATCCCCCCAATTACCTGATCAGCCAATTACCCAATCAACAAGTTGCTGTCGCGTAGCGGCCCGTCCCTACCCCCTAGTCCCTCGTCCCCTTTTTCTGCACTGGCCACTAGCCACTGTCTTCGTCCACTGCCGCGCAGCGCCGAATCAGGAATAGGAAGGGTGCAAATCAGGCTTTTCCTGATATGGAAATGCGCACGAATGCGTATCATGAAATAAGATCACGAGAAAGGAGGGACCAAGGTATGAGTTCGCCAGAGTTGCTCGGAAAGGTGTACGGCATCATCCTGAAGCGGATGGTCGCGACGGGACAGGCGCCGCACTATACGGAGATTGCCGCGGAGGCGGGCGTGCCGGTGGAGGAGGGGCGAAAGGCCCTTCATGACTTGATCGACGCGAAAATCCCGGCGATGTGGCTCTATCCCGAGACAGACTACATCTGCAGTTTCGCACCGTTCAACAACCTCCCGACGCAATACCGGATCAGCGTCGACGGCGTGCAGAAATGGTTTGGCCAGTGCGGGTTCGAATCGACGGCAGTTAGCTGGCTATACCCGGGAAAGACGGTCCGCATCGACGCGCCATGCCTCGATTGCGGCGCACCCCTTCGCGTGGAGATGAAGGACGGAGTGGTTTTGAAAGAGGAGCCGAAAGGGATCATGGGATACGTCGCCATCCCGTTCTCCCAATGGTTCAATCGATTTCCCTATGCCTGAAGCACCATGAACCTCTTCCGGTCGGAAGAGCACATCCGAAACTGGTCCCGGTTCGATCCCGCTGCGGAACAGAGTATCGTCCCGCTCGCGAACATCGTCAAGCTGTTCTCCATGGATATGTTTAGAAAGCGGCTGGAGCCGGATTACGTCGCCCGTGTCGGGCAGTATGCGAAAGAGTTCCTCGGGGCTGTCGCCGAGCTTGGAAAGACGCGGCCCTTCTGGCGCCTCTGAGAGCAAAATGCATAAAGGCATCCCTGGCGCAGGCGAGGCAACCCCCCGGTTTTGCCGCAGCGGAAAAGCGGAAACCGTGAGAACGGGAGGTGTGGCCATGATTGGACTCAGGCAGGGTAAAAGAGAGGATTTCCGCTTTGTCCCGTTTGCACTCCTGACCCTATTGCTCATGATCACCGGGTGTGCGACAACGTCGGTCCTGTTGGACATGAATACCCTGGCAGCCGGTGATATCCAAAAAACGGAGGCACAGGAGCTGAAGTAC
>DASRZY010000051.1:0-2023 GCA_035685905.1 Syntrophales bacterium | reverse complement strand
GCGATGACGAGGGCGGCGCCGAGGATCTGCCACACCTCCATCGTCTCCCCCAGGAGGAGCCAGGCGATGAATCCCGCCGTGATCGGCTCCAGCGTCGCCGTGATGCTGGCCCGCGTGGCCCCGATCCGGTTGATGCCTTCGTTGTAGCAGATGAACGCCAGGACCGTGCCCAGGAAGCCGACGACGAGTACACATCCCCACTGTGCAGGACCCGAAGGCCGCAGAAACGCCGCGAGAGGCGGGTGGAGGATGTTCCATGTCAGCGCGGCGAACAGCAGTCCGTAGAAGACCACCGTCCAGGGCGGGTAGCGCTTCATGCCGTACTCGCACCGTACCGTGTACCAGGCGAAGGTGACGGCCGAGGCGAGCGCCGAGAGCACGCCCACCCGGTTCATGTCCAGAAGATCGAGGTTGTAGCCCCCCACGACGAGGTAGCAGCCGAAGAGCGAGCCCGCCATGGCTGCAAAAACGGCAGCCGGAAGCTTCACGCGCAGGAAGAACATCGTGTACAGGGCGACAAAGATCGGCGCCTGGTACTGGATCAGGATGGCAGCCGCCACCTGGATCTTGCTGATGGCAAACAGGTACGTGAACTGCACAGCGGCAAGACCCACGCCGAGGACGATGAAATAGGGAAGGTCGCGCCGTTCGATGACAAGCAGGGAGCGGTTGCGCAGCAGGAGCCAGAAAAAAATAATGCCGCTCGCAAGAGTCGTCCGCATCTGCACCAGTTCAAAAGCGGTGATGCCGCTGTTGAACAGGTACTTGGCAGCCGTGCCGGAAGAGGCCCAGAAGAGGGCCGCGAGAGCGGCAAGCAGATAGCCGTGACGGGCGCTGCGTTTCTCCGTCATTATCCCGGCTTCCTCATCCGACCCACTTCACGAAGGCCTCCAGCCCGGCCCGTTGACGTTCGAATCGATTGAGAGGGACTTCGTTGTCGGGGTATCCTGCGGCAACCCCCATGACGATCCGCCGGTCCGCCGGGATCCGCCCGTGCCTGCGAAGGTGATCCGCGTAATGAACGGCACTGGCCATGATGCAGGTCCCCAGCCCTTTGCCGTGTGCCGCGAGCGCAAGCGTCTGCAGGAGAAGGCCCACATCCAGCATGGCATACTCGACGAGGACGTCCTTGGGAACGGCCGCAACGATCAGGCAGGGTGCGCCGAAGAGGGCGGCCATGTTCAACTGATGCTGCCTGCGGCCTTCCTTGTCCTCGCGCTTGAGACCCAGCGATGTGACGACCGATCGGCCGATGTCCATGTAGCGCACCTTCATCTCCTCGGGCCATTTCTCCGGCATGGGGATGTCGTTGCGAAGCGTCTCCCCGTTTGCGGCGCTTTCCACATTTGCCTTTCGGAAGGCCTCCAGGGGCTCTCCCGTGATCACGTAGAGTTCCCAGGGCTGGGTGTTTCCCCAGGACGGCGCCCAGCCGGCGGTTTCGAGCATGTCCTTGAGAACCGTTGTCGGGATCGGGTCGGGTCTGAATCTCCGGATGCTGCGTCTTCCCCTGATGGCGGCTTCGAGTTCCATCGGATGGTCCTTTCAAGTCGTTTTTAAAAGCGGGTCCATCCTACACGATTTTCCCTCGGATTCCTACCTCCATGCCTTGATCCTCCCCCCCTTTCCTGTTGACAGGGGCCGGTCTTTTCCCTACCCTAGAGTTCATTAAATCCCCCCCACCCCCCTTTTTCAAAGGGGGGATCGCGGGGGGATTTTGAAGCGTTACGGGAGATCAGGAGAAGCGAGCTGAGCAATCATTTTGAGTACCGGTTCGGGCCGGAAAAGGAATGGCGCATCGTCGTCGCCAATACGAAAGCGCTTCGGGAGAAGGCCTTCCGGCTTGTCTACGATGTGTATATCCGCGAGGGCTACGACCTGCGGTTCGGCCGTGAAAGCGGCCTGTGGTGCACAATCCACCACCTTCACCCCGGCACGATGATCTTTCTTGCCGAGAAGGGGGAAGGGCTCGCGGGGTCGGTGACGGTGATCCCCGACTCGCGCCTGGGCCTTCCCACGGACCGCA
>DASRZY010000050.1:0-12962 GCA_035685905.1 Syntrophales bacterium | reverse complement strand
CTCCCTTTTGGCCTCTTCGGTCAGTGCGGAATACTGGCTTGGATAGGTTCTTACGGTTTGAATTTCAAACAGATCGCCCCCGGTTTTCTCCTTGATCTTCTCTGCAATGTATTTTGTGTTTCCCGTATGAGAGTAGTAGATGATCAGCATTTTTTTCCTCCCGGTGCCCGTTTCGGCAGAATAGGCTGACAGCAGTTGGGGAAGCAACGGGGCTGCGAGCAACCCGGCAGCGATAACTTTCAAAAGGCCCCTCCTGGACAGGTCGACTTTGCTTCCGTCTTTTGTTTCATTGCTCATGACAGCACCTCTGTTTTGCGTCGTGGATTTCTTGTGCTCCGTTATTTCGGTTTCTCCATGGCAGAATATATAACGCGACTTGACTCCGAACGAAAGATACGATCCTGCCCAATTCTTGCCTAATTCTATCAAGGGGCTATCAAAGTAGAGTGACTTCTGATATAAGAGAACTGGTGCATAGAATCCTGTCATGCATGATTCTTAATAAAAGCAATGGGTTACTCTAATATGGCAGAACACGATCGTACAGGCCTGGCGAAAACAAATAGCCTTCTGAAAGAGAAATTGCTGCGATGGATGCCTTCGCCCGGACGCTACTCGACCGCGATCGAAGGCTTTATGATCTCCCGGCGTCATGATGCAAAGGAGCTCGAAAATTGCGTTTACAAGCCGCTTGTCGCGGTTGTGCTCCAGGGATCCAAACGCTCCGTGATAGGCTCCGAGGAGTACCGTTACGGGGAGAACCATTGCCTGGTCATCGGGGTGGACGTACCCAGCGCAAACCACGTCATTGTCGCATCACCGGAGAAGCCGTTTCTGGCGGTGACGCTCGACCTGGACAAATACCTGATCACCCAGCTGGCGGCCGAGATTCCACCAAAACTTGGAAACGGTTCCTACAAGGGCATGGCCGTCGCGGAAGTGGATCCTGACGTGCTGGATGCGTTCCTGCGCCTCGCTGAACTTCTCGAGAAGCCGGAACAGATACCGGTTCTGGCTCCGATGATCATCCGTGAAATCCACTATCGTCTGCTCATCGGGCCCCAGGGCGAGCGCCTGCGGATGATCAACACGCTCGGCACGCAAAGCAACCAGATTGCGAAGAGCATCTCATGGTTGCGGGACAACTACAAAGAGCCTCTGCAGGTGGATGAATTAGCCAGGAAGGTGAATATGGCGACTTCAACCTTCCACCGGCACTTCAGGGATGTCACGACCCTCAGCCCTTTGCAGTATCAGAAGCGCTTGCGCTTGTATGAAGCACAGCGCCTGATGCTTGTGGAGGATGAAGATGCTGCCATTGCAGCACTTGCGGTGGGGTATGAAAGCTCGACGCAGTTCAACAGGGAATACAAACGGATGTTTGGAGAGCCCCCGCACAGGCATGTGAGCCAGCTGCGGTAGGAAGCTTAATGAATTTATGACCAATCCCCAGGCCTCGTGACGAACGGGGCCTTTTTTGTTGCAGCCATAAGTGCAGGTGAAGAGGTCTGGAAATAAATTCCTCTTTGCCGTATCATTACCGAAAGTTACCTGAGATGCACCGGTCCTTCCGGTGGAAAGGCGCACGATATGAAGAGGAAAATCCTCGTGACCGGCAGATTGCCCGAAGAGATCATGGCCGATCTGCGGAGTCACTATGATGTGATCGCAAACAAGGAAGACTACCCCATGGAGCATGCTGCAATCGCTCGCGCCATTGAAGACCGGGAAGGGCTTTTGTGCATGCTGAGCGACACCATCGACAGCAAGCTCATGGACCGGGCGCCGCATCTCAAGGTCATCGCCGGCATGGGCGCCGGCTTCAACCACATCGACACCGAGGCCGCGACAAAGCGAGGCATCATGGTCAGCAACACGCCCGGGGCGAACACCGAGGCCGCGGCGGATCTGGCCTTCGGGCTCATGCTGGCCACGGCCAGGCGCATCGTCGAGGCGGATCACAGGACCCGCGCAGGCGAGTTCAAGTTCTGGGCCCCGCTTCTTTTCCTGGGGCGCATGGTGTCGGGGAAGACCCTGGGCCTTGTCGGCATGGGGAAGATCGGCCAGGCCATGGTCCAGAGGGCAAAAGGATTTTCCATGCGGGTCATCTACTTCGATCCGCGAAGGCTGGATCCGGCACAAGAAAGTTCGCTGTGCATCGAGTACGCGGACCTGAGAACACTTCTCAAGACTGCCGATTTCGTCTCCCTGCACGTTCCGCTCACGCCGGATACGAAGCATCTGATCGGCAAGGCGGAGTTTGCGCTGATGAAGAAGACAGCCACCCTGATCAACGCATCGAGGGGACCGATCGTCGATGAAAAGGCCCTCGTGGATGCCCTGCAGAAAGGCCAGATTGCTGGAGCGGGGATCGATGTCTACGAGAATGAGCCGGCACTCACGCCGGGGCTGGCCGAGATCCCCAACGCCGTTCTCACGCCCCACATCGGGAGCGCCACGCTCGAGAGCCGTACCGCCATGGCCACACAGGCAGCCCTGAATCTGAAGGAAGGCATGAGCGGGAATGTGCTCCCGAATATCGTCAACCCGCAAGTGTTGACAAACAGGTGATCCTGAGCGGGATGACGAATCGTCGCTAGATGAACTTTTCGAACCGGTCTCTTTTTGCCTTGCAGATGGGGCAGGGATCCGGGGGTTTCTCCCTTGCGCAGAGATACCCGCAGACCTTGCATCGCCAGACGGGATAGGGCAGCCCGGAAAATTGTCCGGTGCGCGCCTTCGATGTCCCGGCGGCCCTCTCTTCCGGTGTGGGCCGCCTTTCGGGGATCGAAGCAACCGTCGTTTCCCCCTTGAGGACCTCCCCGGATACATACAGCGCGCAGTAGCAGGCGCCGTAATCGTCCAGGTCCGGGTCCCTGTAGTCGCAGGGGCAGATGATATCGAGATCTTCTGCCTGGACGCCCGAGGCCAGCCTGCAGGGACAGGCCCGATAACCATATCGGTTTTCGTTCGCGAGCAGACCCCGGACCAGATCTTTCGTGAAGGTGACATCGGGGTTGAGATGATACCCCGCGTTTTCCGCATCTTTCCGAAGCTTCTCGAACAGGGCATCAATCTGTTTCTCAAGCTCTGCCGGTTCGCTGCCCATCAACCGATTGCCTCCCTGATCTTCTTTTCTTCGAACCCGATGATGCACTGCGAATTGTTGATGACAAGCGACGGGAAGGAACATCTCGGGTTCCAGCGCTTGATCTCCTCCATGGTTTGTTCTCTCGCGTCCCCGACCAGGTTGTCCACGTAGACGTAATCATATGCCACACCCAGATCCTGAAGCAGAGACTTCACTCGCCCGCACCACACACAGGTGCTCAATGCATAAAGGGTGATCTGGCCTTTGTCTATCCCGTCAGTATGTTCCATGTCAGTTTTTCCTTTCCGGTTGACTTTTCAGTACGATGACATTTTTCACGAAATTTGTCCATCCTGTCGGTGTTACCGCTGATCCGGAGAAAGATTAATATGAAGAATAAATCCTTGACAAATACTTGTGATTTTATTAATCTCCACTGAAACGATAGAGATTATGGGGATGCAGCGCCTTTATTATGAAGCTGTCCACGAAAGGCCGATATGGCGTGAGATTGATGCTGGATCTGGCCCTACACAACGGGGAGACTCCGGTACTTCTGAAGGACATTGCCCGGCGCCAGGGGATCTCGGAGAAATACCTGTGGAACCTGATCAATCCCCTGAAAGCTGTGGGGCTTGTCCACTCCATCCGCGGCGCCCGCGGGGGATACAGGCTGGCGAAAAAGCCTTCCGAGATCTCCCTGAAGGACATCATGCGGGTGCTGGAAGGGTCGCTGTGTCTTGTGGATTGTGTCGAGACACCCTCGGCCTGTGAGAGATCCCCCTCGTGCATCAGCCGGGATGTGTGGTGCGAGGCATCGCAGAATTTCCTGAAGACCCTGGAGTCCATGACCCTGGAGAAGATGGTCGAGAGACACCGGGGCAAGGCCGAGACAACGGCCGAATACAGCATATGAGGAACTGTCACCGATGAAAGAACAATCTAACAGGGGAAGTGGGTGCGGCGGCATTATGGTCATGTGCGGGCCCATGTGCTGTTGTAACTGCCGGATGGAGGGTTCATTCATGTGAAGGTGAACTGCATAGTCACATGATAACCCACTTGCCTGGATAAAATCGTCGGTCAGTGGGTTTTCTTTTATCTATGGAAAAAAATGAAAGGGAGGAGATAATGTCTGAAAGAAGATTGGATACCATCGTCGTTCACGCGGGACAGGAAGCCCCCGATCCGGCCACGGGTGCAAGGGCGGTCCCCATATACCAGACCTCGTCTTATGTGTTTCGTGACACGGAGCATGCAGCCAGCCTGTTTGCCCTGAAAGAGTTCGGGAACATCTACACCCGGATCATGAACCCCACGACGGATGTCTTCGAACGAAGGATCGCCGCCATCGAGGAGGGGACGGGAGCCCTTGCCGTGGCCTCGGGACAGGCTGCCATAACCTATGCCGTGCTGGCCGTCACGAGGCTGGGAGATGAAATCGTTGCGGGCAACAACCTCTATGGCGGGACGTATCAGCTTTTCCACTACACGCTGCCCAAACTGGGCAGGACCGTGAAGTTCGTCGACTCGGGGAAGCCGGAAGAGTTCAGGAAAGCCATCACCGCGAAAACGAGGGCCGTCTACGCCGAGACGATCGGCAACCCCAAGCTCGACGTGCCCGATTTCGAAGCCATCGCCAAGATTGCCCACGACGCAGGCGTTCCGTTCATCGTGGACAACACGGTGGGGGTGGGGCTCGTCAGGCCCATCGAATACGGGGCCGACATCCTGGCCTCCTCGGCCACGAAATTCATCGGCGGCCACGGGACCTCCATCGGCGGCGTCATCGTCGACGCGGGGACATTCAACTGGGGCAACGGCAAATTCCCCGAATTCACAGAGCCCGACCCGAGCTACCACGGACTCAAATTCTGGGATATCTTCGGCAATTTCCCGGGACTCGGCAACGTGGCCTTCATCCTCAAGGCCCGTGTCCAGCTTCTGCGGGATATCGGGGCGACACTGAGCCCCTTCAACTCGTTCCTGTTCCTGCAGGGGCTGGAAACGCTCACCCTGCGCCAGAAGAAACATTCCGACAATGCGCTTGCCGTGGCGAAATTCCTTCAGAAACATCCGCTCGTCAACTGGGTCAACTACCCGGGTCTTGACGATCACCCGTCCCACAAGACGGCTGCGAAGTACCTAAAGGGACACTGTGGCGCAATCCTGGGATTCGGGATCAAGGGGGGGCTCGAGGCGGGGAAGAAATTCATCAACTCGGTGAAGCTTCTCTCGCACCTGGCCAACATCGGCGATGCAAAGAGCCTCGTCATCCACCCGGCCTCGACGACCCACCAGCAGCTCACGAAGGCTGAGCAGGAGGCCACGGGCGTGACGGAAGACTACATCCGGCTCTCCATCGGCATCGAGGACGCGGAGGACATCAAGGAAGACATCGACCAGGCCCTGCGCAAGGCAGCCGCCTAGGGTAGAAAACGATACAAGGAGGGCGCATGAAATGAAAATCTACGAGGACATCACAAAGACGATCGGGCGGACCCCCCTGGTCAGGCTGAACAGGATCATAGAGGGTACAGATGCCCAGGTCGTCGTCAAGCTGGAATCCTTCAACCCCCTGTCCAGCGTCAAGGACCGCATCGGTGTGTCCATGATCGACGATGCGGAAAAGCGCGGTGTCCTGAAGAAGGACTCCGTGATCATCGAGCCCACGAGCGGCAACACGGGGATAGCGCTCGCCTTCGTGGCTGCGGCAAGAGGGTACAGGCTGATCCTCACCATGCCGGATACCATGAGCATGGAGCGCAGGCAGCTTCTGCAGATTTTCGGGGCCGAGCTGGTTCTCACGCCCGGTGCGGAAGGGATGAAAGGGGCCGTGAGCAAGGCCGAGGAACTGGCGGCATCGACGCCGAATTCCTTCCTGCCCCAGCAGTTCAACAACCCGGCCAACCCGGCGATCCACCGCAAGACAACGGCCGAGGAGATCTGGAATGACACGGACGGGAAGATCGACATCCTCGTAGCCGGTGTCGGCACCGGCGGCACCATCACGGGAATCGCCGAGGTGATCAAGAAAAGGAAGCCCTCGTTCAAGGCCGTTGCCGTCGAGCCCGAGGACTCGCCGGTCCTCTCCGGCGGGCAGCCCGGTCCCCACAAGATCCAGGGGATCGGCGCCGGTTTCATCCCGCAGGTGCTCGACCGGGAGATTATCGACGAGATTGTCAAGGTGTCCAATGAAAATGCCGGGATCATAGCCCGGCGCCTGGCCAGAGAGGAGGGAATCCTCGCCGGTATTTCCTGTGGGGCCGCTCTCTGGGCTGCTCTCGAGGTGGCAAAACGCAGGGAAAATGAAGGAAAGCTGATTGTCGTCATTCTGCCCGACACGGGGGAGAGGTACCTGTCGACGTGGCTTTTTAAAGAAGGATAAAGGACAAAGGCTACAGGCTACAGGCTAAAGGCTAAAGGCTAAAGGCATAGAGGGACTGGCATTCCATGAGTGTATCGGAAGCAGAAAAAATAACAACGGAAGAAGACTACATCGGGACTGTTGAGACGCAGTTCTATACGTTTGCCGAGCCTCCCCATGAGCTTGAGCTGGAGTGCGGAAAGTCACTGGGACCCGTGACGCTTGCCTACGAGACCTACGGAACACTCAACGCGGACAAATCGAATGCCATTCTCGTCTGCCATGCCCTGTCCGGCGACGCCCATGCGGCGGGGGTCCACGAAGGGGAAGACAACCCCGGGTGGTGGGCAGACATGATCGGCCCGGGCAAGGCCTTCGACACGGACCGCTATTTCGTCGTCTGCTCGAACGTCATCGGGGGGTGCAAGGGCTCGACCGGCCCCTCGTCGATCAACCCGAAGACGGGCAAGCCTTACGCTCTCGACTTTCCCATGATCACCGTTGCCGACATGGTCAATGCCCAGCGGCATCTCATCGACCATCTCGGTATCGAGAGACTCCTGTCCGTTGCCGGCGGGTCCATGGGCGGCATGCAGGTCCTGCAATGGGTCGCCTCCTATCCCGAAAGGGTCCGCTCGGCCATTCCCATTGCCACGGCCCTGAAGCACTCCCCACAGCAAATCGCCTTCAACGAGGTGGTCCGGCAGTCCATCATGGCGGACCCGGACTGGCGGCAGGGGAACTACTACGAGTATGGCCAGCCGGCCAAGGGGCTTGCCGTTGCGCGCATGATCGGGCATATCACCTTCATGAGCGACCAGTCCATGGAGGAGAAATTCTCCCGGAGACTGAAAAACGGGGACTACAGTTTCAAATTCGGCGCCGATTTCGAGGTCGAGGGATACCTGCGCTACCGGGGCGATTCCTTCGTGAAGCGCTTCGACGCCAATTCCTATCTCTACATCACGAAGGCCATCGATTATTTCGATCTTGCCGACGGGAAGCTGATTTCGCGGGATAAACCTGTCGACACCCGTTTTCTCGTGATCTCCTTCAAATCCGACTGGCTCTACCCCTCCTATCAATCGCAGGAGATCGTCCGCCAGTTGAAGGCGGGAGTCATCGAGGCGACAAGCTGCGAGATTGCGTCCACCTACGGCCACGACTCCTTCCTGGTGGAGATCGATGAGCAGACCCACTTGATCAGGCACTTCCTGGAAAAGACCTATTATGGCAACGGCACACTGGAATCTGGAATCTAAAGACGCCCGGTTGGATCACCGGATCATCTTCGATCTCATCGAACCCGGCTCGAAGGTCCTCGACCTCGGCTGCGGCTACGGGGATCTCATGTACATCCTCACCCGGGAGAAGAACGTCAGGGCCCAGGGGATCGAGGTGGACGAGGCGGCCGTCTACGAGTGCGTGAAGAAGGGGCTCAGCGTCTTTCACAGCGACATCGAGACGGGGTTGGTCGAATACCCGGAGCGCTCCTTCGATTACGTGATCCTGAACCAGAGCATGCAGGAAGTGAAAAAAGCTGACTTTGTCATCGAGGAGTCGCTTCGCGTGGCAGGGAAGATCGTGGTCGGGTTCCCCAACTTCGCCTACATCAAATCGCGGGTCATGCTCTTTTTCCAGGGACGCTCCCCGATTACACCCTCGCTTCCCTACCACTGGTACGACACGCCCAACGTCCGCTTCCTGAGCATCAGCGATTTCACGGACTTCAGCCGGGAGAAACATCTGCGGGTCCTTGCTGCCCGATACCTCGACGAAACCGGCGAGATCCGGTGGCTGCCCAATCTGCGGGCACTGAACGCAATTTTCGTACTGGCGAAGCCAAATGGAACATCGACTTTAGCCGGCGGAGCGATCTCTTGAGGCAGATCGTTAAGATCGAAGCGGAAATGACACGGGAACGTTCCCGCTGTTCATGGAGAAATGTGTTGACAATTTCCAATAAAGATCTTAATTACTACTAAAATAGTAGTATTAATATACTGGTTCACTATCGCCTATGAAAATTTCGGCAAGAGCCCGATACGGCGTCCGTTTGATGATGGTCCTGGCCCGCAATTACGGCAATGGTCCCATCTACCTCAAGGATATTGCCAGAGAAGAGGATATCTCGGAGAAATACCTCGGCCAGATCATCATCCCCCTGAGGGGCGCCGGCCTGGTGCTGTCCAGCAGGGGGTCCCACGGCGGCTACATGCTGGCGCGCGAGCCCGCGGAGATCAACCTCAGGGAGATCGTCGAGATCCTCGAGGGGGATTGTCTGGTGCGATGCATCAAGGACCCGTCCACCTGTTCCAGGGTGTCGACCTGCGCGAGCCGGGATATCTGGATCCTGCTGGGCGGGAAGATATCCGAAACGCTGGGCTCGGTGAGCCTGGCGGAACTGAACGACATCGGCCGCGAGAAAACGGCAAAACACCGCCGCCTCAACGCCGTGAAGAGGGCAGGATCGAAGGGATGAAAGCGATCTATCTCGACTACGCCGCCACAACGCCAGTCGACCCCGAGGTCATCGAGGCGATGCATCCCTATTTCCGGGAGACCTTCGGGAACCCCTCGAGCATCCACTCCTTCGGCCAGCAGGCCCGCTCCGCCGTCGAGGATGCCAGGGAGAAAGTTGCCTCCTCTCTGGGAGCGAAGCCCGCAGAGATTGTCTTCACGTGCGGCGGGACGGAGAGCGACAACTTCGCGATCAAGGGGATCGCTTACGCCAATCGCAGGAAGGGGAATCACATCGTCACCACGGCCATCGAGCACCACGCCGTGTTGGAGCCCTGCCACTTCCTTGAGCGCGAGGGGTTCGAGGTGACGTTCCTCCCCGTTGATTCCCAGGGCCTTGTGGACCCTCACGATGTGGCAAAGGCGATCACTGAAAAGACGGTCCTTGTCAGCGTCATGCATGCCAACAACGAAATCGGCACGCTTCAGCCCATCGCCGAGATCGGGAAGATCACCCGCGAGCGGGGCGTCTGTTTTCACACCGATGCCGTTCAGACCTTCGGGCATATACCGTTCACCGTTGGGGAGCTCAACGTGGATCTGCTCAGCCTCTCGGCGCACAAGCTTTACGGTCCCAAGGGGGTCGGCGCCCTCTACGTCCGTCAGGGGACCCGCCTGGAGCCGCACATGCATGGCGGCGAGCAGGAAGGCAAGCGCAGGGCCTCCACGCACAACGTGCCCGGAATCGTCGGGCTCGCGAAGGCTGCTGAGCTGGCGGAAAGGCTCATGCCTGGGGAGACTGAGCGGATCACGGCACTTCGAAACAAACTGATCCGCGGCCTCTTCGACCGGGTCGACCGGGTCAGGCTCAACGGCCATCCCGAACGGCGGCTGGCGAACAACGTCAACATCTCCATCGAGTATTGCGAAGGCGAGGCCATGATCCTGAGCCTCGATCTGATGGGCATTGCCTGCTCGACGGGCTCGGCCTGTTCCTCGACGAGCGTGGAGCCCTCCCACGTGCTACGGGCCATCGGTCTCTCTGTCGAAGAGACCCGCGGCTCGCTTCGCTTCAGCCTCGGAAGATACACGGAGGATCGTGAGATCGATCAGGTCCTCGAGGTGCTCCCCAAAATCGTCAAGCGTCTCAGGGCCATGTCCCCTGCATACAGGAGCATCAGCGCAGGAAAAGGAGCGGGGGGATGAATACGGCAACGATGAAGGACAAAGTGGTCATAGCCATCAGCGGCGGTGTGGATTCATCCGTTGCGGCATTGCTCCTGAAAGAGCAGGGGCACGAGGTCGTGGGCATCACCATGTGCCTCGGGGTGGCCGCCGAGGAGGGCGGCAGGACAAAGTGCTGCGGCCCCCGGGAGATCGAGGATGCGCGCCGGGTCTGCCAGATGCTCGAGATCCCTCACTACACCATGGATTTCTCCGGCGACCTGGAAGAGCACATCGTGAAGCCCTTCGTTGACGAATACGCCCGGGGCAGGACGCCGAATCCCTGTGTTGCCTGCAACCGCCATATCAAGTTCGGGACGCTTCTCGACAAGGTTACGGCCATGGGGTTCGATTTCATCGCCACGGGTCATTACGCAAGGTTGGAGAAAAAGGCAGGCCGATCCATTCTCTCGCTCTCGAAGGAGACAAGGAAGGACCAGACCTACTTCCTTCATGCGATCAAGCGGGAAACGCTGGATCGCATCCGCTTTCCCCTGGCCGGCCTCATGAAGGAGGATGTGCGGCAGATCGCCCGCAAGCACAGGCTCCCCGTCTCCGACAAGCAGGAAAGCCAGGACATCTGTTTCATCCCGGATGAGGGATACGGCGCATTTCTGCGCTCCCGGTCGATCGATGTGAAGCCCGGCGAGTTTGTCGACAGGGAGGGTGAGGTCCTTGGCCTGCACCGCGGGTTTCCCCTGTACACGCTCGGCCAGCGGGCAAGGCTGGGCGGCTGGTCCGGCGATCCCCTCTACGTGCTGGGAATCGATGCCCGGAGAAACCGCGTCGTCGTCGGCGGGAAGGCGGATCTCATGGCGCCGGGTCTCGTGGCCGACCGGGTGAATCTCCTGGTGGACGATCTGCCTGCCAGGGCCATCGCGAAGATCCGCTATGCCCACCGCGGGTCCGCCTGCACGGTTTCACTCGACGGGGATCTGCTCCGGGTCGTATTTGACGAGCCCCAGGAGGCGATCACTCCCGGCCAGTACGTCGTCCTCTATGACGACGGAGTCGTTCTGGGCGGTGGGGTCATCAGGGAGGCCTTGAATTGAACATCATCGAACAGATACGAAAACTGAAGGCCGAGCGCAAGGCCGTCATCCTCGCACACAATTACCAGGTCCCGGAGGTCCAGGACATCGCCGACTTCGTCGGGGACTCCCTGGGGCTCAGCGTCCAGGCCTCGCGGACCGATGCCGAGGTCATCGTCTTCTGCGGCGTGCACTTCATGGCCGAGACGGCGAAGATCCTCTCGCCGGAAAAAGCGGTGCTTCTTCCCGACAAGAATGCCGGCTGCCCCATGGCCAACATGATCAACGGCAGGCAGCTGAGATCCCTGAAAGAGCTGCACCCGGAAGCGAAGGTGCTCTGCTACGTCAACACGTCGGCGGAGGTGAAGGCCGAGTGCGACCTGTGCTGCACATCGGCCAACGCCGTCACCATGGTACGGGGGGCCCTGAAAGACGAAAAGGAAATCATCTTTGTGCCGGACCAGTACCTGGCCGACTATGTCACCACCCAGACGGGAAGGCACTTTATCCTCTGGAACGGCTACTGCCCGACCCACGCGCGGATTCTGCCGGAAGACATCGTGAAGGCAAAGATCCTCCACCCCGCGGCCGAGGTCATTGCCCACCCCGAGTGCACCCCCGAGGTGAGGAAACTGGCCGACCGGGTCGCCTCGACGGAGGGCATGTGCCGCTATGTCAAGGAGACGAAGGCGCAGGAGATCATCGTCGGAACGGAGGTCGGGATCATTCACAGACTGAAAAAGGAAAACCCGCGGAAGGTGTTTTATCCGGCCTCGGCGCAGGCTGTCTGCCCCAATATGAAGCTCATCACCCTGGAAAAAGTGCTCTGGGCCCTCGAAGACATGCAGCCCGAGATCGACGTGCCTGCTGAAATTGCCGCGAAGGCACGCAGGTGCATCGAGAGGATGCTGGAGTACCGTTAGCAGGGTATCGGGTATAGGGTCCAGGGTATAGGGTGAGGAAAAGAAAAGAGAACTGAACCGGTTCGGATATCGGGACTCGGGTATCGGGTCAAGAGGAACAAAAACAAAAAGAAATGAGAAAAGAAGTCACCCTCATCCGGATGGACCGGGACACGCGGGAAACCCTGCAGGGCGAAGTTGCCCGAGAGTATCCCCTGACGGTCATGTTCAACGACGAGCAACTGGCAACCCTTCTGTGCTCGCCCGATGACATGGAGAACCTGGCCGTGGGATTCCTGTATTCCGAGGGCCTGATCCGGACCAGGGAGGAAATCAAGGGGGTTGCCCTCGATGAGCCCAGGGGGATCGTACGGGTGAATACCGACACGAACGAGAGCGTCGACCGGGACCTTTTCATGAAGCGGGTCATCACGACAGGGTGCGGCCGGGGGATCTCCTTTTACAATTTCGCCGACCTGGACCAGAAACAGCAGAAGGTCGAATCAGACATGAATGTGAAACCCGCACAGATCCTGGATCTCATGCGGGCCTTCCAGACCCGTTCGGAGATCTACCAGAAGACACACGGCGTCCACGGTGCAGCCCTGTGTGATGCCTCGGGCATCCTTCTTTTCAAGGAGGACATCGGCAGGCACAATGCCATCGACAAGATTTTCGGTCACTGCCTGATGGGGGATATCCCCCTTGCGGACCGGATCATTATGACGACCGGCCGCATCTCCTCGGAGATCCTGTTCAAGGTGGCCAGGAGAAATATCCCTATCCTGGTGTCCCGATCGACGCCGACGGATCTGGCCGTCGACCTGGCCGGGGAGCTAGGAATCACCCTCGTCGGCTATGTCCGCGGGGGGCACATGAATGTCTAT
>DASRZY010000049.1:0-5529 GCA_035685905.1 Syntrophales bacterium | reverse complement strand
CTATCCCGCAGAATTCGGCAACATGACCGCCGGTGCAGACAAGAACTACCCCCTGGACTACTCCCACCTGAGCATCCAGGGCTACGCCGTCGGCGCGCAGGGCCTTCCCAAGGGCGTGAAGCCCGGGCCCGACACGGCCCTGTTCCCCTCCGTCGATACGGAGACCGAGTACGGCTGGACGAAGAAGGTCAAGATGAAGCTCCCCATTTTTACGGGCGCTCTGGGATCCACGGAAATCGCCCGGAAGAACTGGGAACACTTCTCGGCAGGCGCCGCCATTGCCGGCGTGACGATCGTCTGCGGCGAGAATGTCTGCGGCATCGACACGGGGCTCGAGCGCGGGGCGAACGGCCTCGTGAAGAGATCCCCCGAGATGGACCGCCGGATCGAGACGTACAAACGTTACTGGGACGGCTACGGCGAGATCCTCGTCCAGATGAACGTGGAAGACACGCGCCTGGGTGTTGCCGAGTACGTCATGGACAAGCACGGACTCGACACGATCGAGCTCAAGTGGGGCCAGGGCGCCAAGAACATCGGCGGCGAGATCAAGATTCCCTCGCTGGAGCGCGCCCAGGAACTAAAGCGGCGCGGCTACATCGTGCTGCCCGACCCGACGCTTCCCGAGGTCGAGGCGTCCTACAAGGCAGGCGCCATCAAGGAATTCGAGCGCCACAGCCGCCTGGGCTTCGTCACGCGGGAAGGCTTCATGAAGGAAGTCCAGCGCCTGCGCAAGCTCGGATACAAGCGCATCACACTGAAGACGGGCGCCTACTCCATGGTGGAACTGGCCATGGCGATCCGTTTCTGCGCCGATGCGAAGATCGATCTTCTCACGATCGATGGCGCGCCCGGCGGAACGGGCATGAGCCCCTGGCCCATGATGAATGAGTGGGGCATCCCGTCGCTGTACCTGCATGCGCTCACCTACGAGTTCTGCCAGAAGCTCGCCAAGAAGAAGATCCGCGTGCCCGACATCGCTTTTGCGGGCGGCTTCTCCAGCGAAGACGGCGTCTTCAAGGCCATCGCCCTGGGCGCCCCCTACGTGAAGGCCGTCTGCATGGGCCGCGCGCTGATGATTCCCGGCATGGTCGGCAAGAACATCGGCGAATGGATCAAGAACAAGGACCTGCCCAAGACGGTCTCCCGCTTCGGCAGTTCCATGGAAGAGATTTTCGTGAGCTACGAAGAGCTGCGGAAGAAATTCGGCAACGAGCTCGACAGCATGCCCACGGGCGCCATCGGGTTCTACACCTACGGGCAGAAGTTCAAGCAGGGCCTCCAACAGCTCATGGCCGGAAGCCGCAACTTCAACCTCTCGCTCGTCGGCCGCAAGGACCTCATGTCCCTCTCGTCGGAGTGCGTGAAGGTCACCGGCATCCCCTACGTCATGGATGCCTACAGGAAGGAAGCGGAGAAGTTCTTGAAGTAAGCCGAGAAGCTCAATCGGTCAGGATTGAAGGGGCTGAAACGTTTGTTTCAGCCCCTTTTTTCATTCATCTTGCAACGGCGTGCCCCCTGCTGCTATATAGATAATATAATTCTGAAATTCAACCGTCTGACCGGCGGCGGAAAACGGGGGGAACGCAACAGGTGAAACAGTCCGGACAATGTCCCGAACCGCGCCTGCGCAAGGGAGAGGAAAGGCGGGGCTTCCGGGTCCGCAGGGTCGAGGCGATCGATGATATCTGCTGTACGGCCTACGAGATGGAACACATCGCCACGGGTGCGAAGCTCCTTCACCTTCACGTGCACGACAGCGAGAACCTCTTTGCCGTGGGGTTCCGAACGCCGCCCGGGGACTCGACGGGTATCGCCCACATCCTGGAGCACTCCGTGCTTGCCGGCTCCCGGGACTACCCCGTAAAGGACGCCTTCAACGAGCTCTCGCGGGCAACCCTGCAGACCTTCATCAACGCCTTCACCTACCCGGACAAGACCCTCTATCCCGTGGCGAGCCAGGTCCCCGTCGATTATTTCAATCTCGCCCGGGTTTACTCCGATCTCGTGCTCAGGCCGCGGATCCTGAAGGAGACCTTCCTGCAGGAGGGGCATCACCTGGAGTTTGTCACGCCGGGCGATCCCGCAAGCGACCTGACCATCTCGGGCATCGTCTACAACGAGATGAAAGGCGCCTACTCGTCGCCCGACAGCCTCATGTACAAGGCCCTCCAGCAGAACCTCTTTCCCGACAACCCCTACGGCTTCGATTCCGGCGGTGATCCCGAAGTCATTCCCCGGCTCACGTGGGAGCAGCTCCGGGAGTTTCACCGGCTCTACTATTCCCCCACGAATGCCTATTTCTTCCTCTACGGCAACATCCCGCCGGAGGATCACCTGGCCTTCCTGGAGGAAGTGCTTCGCGGCTTCGGCAGGGTGCGGGTCGAATCGGCCATCGGGCTGCAGCCCCGGTGGGAGAAACCGCGCTCGGCGCATGATTGCTTCCCCGTGGGCAAAGGCGAGAGCCTGGCGCGGAAGACAGCCGTCAACCTGGCCTGGATGATGGCGGAGAACACGTTGCCTGAAGAGGTGCTCCTGCTGCGCGTGGCCTCGCATGCCCTGGTGGGCACTGCGGCAGGACCCCTTCGCAAAGCCCTTGTCGACTCGGGGCTGGGCGAAGACCTCTCGCCCGTCACAGGGCTCGAGTCGGACCTGCGGCAGGTCGTTTTCGCCGTGGGGCTTCGCGGAACGGACACGGACAGGGCCGATGCCGTCCAGGACCTGGTCCTGAAGACCCTGGAGAGCGTCGCGCACAAGGGGTTCGAGAGGGAACTCATCGAGGCGGCCCTTCACCAGGTGGAATTCCATGGCAAGGAGATCGTGCGCGGAGGATACCCTTACGGGATCACCCTGATGGGCCGGGTCTTCCACACCTGGCTCTATGACGGCGACCCCCTCATCCCGCTGAAGTTCAATCCCCTCATCGAACGCATCCGCAGCCGGTGGGAGAATAACCCGGGCTTGTTCCAGGACGTGATCCGCCAGTGGTTCCTGGAAAACCCGCACCGTCTTCGCTCCGTCATGGAGCCCAGCCACAGCTGCCTGGAGGAGAGCGACTCGAAATTCCTGCAGCGGATGGCGGATCTCAAGGCAACGCTCACGGAAGAAGACCGTGCGAAGGTCCGCGACGAGGCGTCCCGCCTGAAAGCCCTGCAGTCGCAGCCCGACTCCCCGGAAGCGCTGGCCACACTTCCCCGGCTCAAGCGCACCGATATCCCGCGCGAAGTGGAACGCATTCCCGGCGACGAGGACCGGGCGGGGGGAATTGCCGTCCTGAAACATGAAATCTTCGGCAACGGCATCGTCTACCTGGATTGCGCCTTCGACGTGTCCCACGTGCCTGATGAGCTGCAGCCTTACCTGCCGGTGCTGGGCAAGTTGATCCGGGGCATGGGGGCTGCAGGGCGCCGCTACGACGAGATGGCCACGAGGATCTCGATGACCATGGGCGGGCTGGGGGTGCAGCTTGCATCGGGCTTCGGACGGGACGGGAAGGAAACCTGGCAGAAAATGATCCTGCGGATGCGAGTCCTGCATCGGAATGTCCCCGAGGCGGTTTCGCTTCTCGGCGACATCCTCACGGCGTCAGACCTCTCGGACCGCAGGCGGATGGAGGACCTCATCCTGGAGAAGAGAAACAGCCTGCATGCCGCCGTCATCCCCTCGGGCCACCTTTTCGCCCAGCGGACGGCCGCAGCCTCGCTGACCCTGGCATCCCGCCGGGACGAGCAGTGGAGCGGGCGCATCCAGCTGCAGCTGCTGAGCAGTCTCGCCGACCGATTTGCGGCCGGGCCCCTCGTCGAGACCATGGAGCGTGTCAAGAAACTCGTTTTCCGTCGCGGCGGTCTTCTCCTCAACGTGACGGGTGATGCGGCCGGGATCGATCTGCTGCTGTCTCAGATCGGACGCCTGACGGATCGGATTGGTGATGAGGCACCGGCCGGGACTTCTGGTCTGATGCAACCCGCCCCGGCTCGGATGGGAATCTCGATTGCCGCCCAGGTCTGCTACGTGGCACGTGTGGCCGCAGTACCGGGATACTCCGACCCCTCCTCGGCGGCGCTCATGGTTCTCTCGAGGGAACTGTCGAAAGGCTACCTCTACAACCGGATACGGGTCCAGGGGGGCGCCTACGGGGGGATGTCCCTCTACGATCCCCTCGGCAGAATCTTTTCCTTCCTGTCCTACCGGGATCCTCACCTGGCGGAAACGCTGAGCGTCTACGATGCAGCCGCCCCCTGGCTGCTGGATACGGGGATTGGCGAGGAGGATCTGGAAAAGACCATCATCGGGACCATCGGCTCCCTGGACCGGCCGGCAGACCCGGCGGGGAAGGGCTATCTCTCCATGGTCCGCCACTTTGCAGGGATTGCCGACTCCGACCGCCAGAGTTTCCGGGACCGGGTCCTGGCCCTCTCCCCGGACGAGATTCTGAGGACGGCCAGGGAGGTCCTCATTCCTGCCCTGAAGACATCTTCCGTGGCCGTCTATGCCGGCGAGGAGCGGCTGAAGCAGGCCAATGAGTCGCTCGAGGCGAAACTCGTCATCGAATCGTTAACCTGAAGCCCCTCCGGGCACAAAAATTGCTCATTCTAATATCGGCGGAGCAACAGGAAATTGTTTCCTCTGCCATTCTCTACCTGAGAGTCGGAGATCCCACGTGGAAAATCGTCCCATCTTTACAGGAATCGGCACAATCTTCGCGTTGGTGGCCTTACTCAGTTTCTGGGTGTACCTGGAGCGCGGCGGCCTCGAAGATGTGGGCATCGTGCGGACCGGGTTTGCGCAATCCGTGATCGCAAAGCACACCCCCGGCGGGGACCCCGACGTCCTGAACAACAAGGTCTATCGCAAGAAGCTTCGCAACCAGAGGGCACCGAAAGAATGGAAGGTTTACGAGGATCTCGAACAGGACATGATCCGGTTCTGCCGCTACCTCGATGGAAGGGAATACATCAAGGCCTACAGGCTCCCCGAGGGGACCTACCGTTACTTTCTGAAAATCGTAAACGACCTGGCGGCCTATCCGCCGATCGTGTCCGGTGAGTCGACGGACCCTTACAAGCTCAAGCTCAACCAGGAGCATTTCCTGCGCGTGATCGGGCGGGAAAATGTTTCCCTGTTCCTGGACATCCTCGCCAACGAGACGGAGATGATGGAGTCGACGGCGGAGATGGTCTTTGACTGGCTCAACAAGGGGATCGAGACGAAGAGCCCCGAGATCAAGATGACGCAGAAGGAGCTCTACGAATACTCCGCCTTCTTCCTGAACACCCTGTCCGGCAAGGCCTACCTGTGGCGGCGGGACTCCAAGACACGGATCCTTGTCACCTACTACTCCATTCTGACCGTGGACAAGGCGAACCGCGAAAAAATGAATCGCTACAATGTGGACATCAAGCCCCCCGTCGCGCAGCTCATGGACGACCTGGTCAACTACCGGAACCTCAGCTACAGGGGATTGTACATGAAGAAGCTCAGGGCGATGGAACCGCCCGCGGCGGCCAGCCTGGCGCCGGAGGCTGCAGC
>DASRZY010000048.1:0-24756 GCA_035685905.1 Syntrophales bacterium | reverse complement strand
GAATTCGGCGTGCCGTAATTGGTGTAGTTCGATTGCTCGTAGTTGGCCCCGAAGAAATAGTTGAAGTCGCCGGCCCGGCCCTGGTTGTAGACACGGCCGTTCAGGGTCCTCCAGGAGCCGAAGCCGAACAGCATCCGCGTCGCGAAGGAATCGATCTTATCCTTCAGGAGAAAGTTGGTGACGCCTGCGAGCGGCGACTCGTTGCCCGCAAAATCCTGGGTCAGATAATTGGGGTACATGACCGAGGCCGGCCCCTTGTACAACTCGACGCGCTCGAACGCCCAGGGATCGAGACTCATCCCGTCGGCGAAGGAGTCGATGGGCAGGCCGTCGAGATAATATGCGTTATACTTGGGACCGAACCCCCCGAAGGAGCCCCAGTTGGCGTCATTCCGGCTCAGGGGGGTGATAAACAGACCGGGCTGATACTGCAGCAGCTCCGACAAATTCCGGTTGTTGTAAGGCAGCTTGTCAAACTCCTCGGCAGGAACGACGTCGATTTTCTGGGTCACTCGCTCCTGGGGCTGGGACATCTTGGTATCCGTGACGACGACCGTCGGCATCTGATAAGAACTTTTGACTTCCGTTGAACCGGCAGGTCCTTTCTCTTGCGCCATAACCTGTGGAACGGAAACAATGAGCAGCAACATCAACACCAGAACTCTCCGCATGATCCCCTCCTCCCCATCTTTCTTCATCCTTCTTTGGTGTCAACAATTTCATATTCGTGCTACCGCACGATAAAAAATTATTCCCCTTCTTGGAACGGGGTGCCGAAGCCCCATCCCGGCAGTCGACCCTTTCGACTTCAAAGGATTTTATCCTTCTGTGCATCATGATTCACTCAACCTGAACTTGACCGGCACATCGACCCAGGCCGACACCGCTTTCCCCATCCACTTGGCGGGAATGAACTTCCATCTTCTCACGGCGTCCAGTGCTGATTGATCCAGGGAAGGGAAACCCGAGGATTTCTTCACCACGAGCTGACCTACGCGGCCATCGGAGAGAATCTCCGCAGCGAGCAGCACAATCCCCTCGTGGCCCATTTTCCGGGCCAGCGATGGGTAGGCGGGGAGCGGATTGCTGCCGTACTGAGGGATCGCCCCGGAAGCGCCGTTCCGCCCCGCACTGGACGCCAATGGGACGGTACCGGATCCCTCCCCCGCGGTCCCGCCTGTCATTTCATCCCGGACCGATGCGTGCCGGTCGTGAATTTCCAACGCTGCGGATTCGGAAATGTCGGCTCTCTGAGGAACCGTTTCTACAGATGGCGATATTCGCTCTGCATTGAGCTGGTCTGCAGTCGTTTCGCTGGAGCGGCTTGTGCTGAAATACTCCTTTTTCGTACTTTTTCCTTTTTTCCCGATCGTCGCTGCCCGGGCGTCCGCTTGATTCCCTTCGGTCAATGACGTGATCGTAACTACGAGCGGTGACAGATCGGCGGAGACGGGACGGAATGTCATCCCGGCCAGAAAAATCGCGACGATCACGAGTGAGTGGAAAAGAAGGGACAACAGCAGTGCATTCAGGCTGTTTCGTCGAATGTCAGCAGGATGTGAATAGGGTGCGTAAAGATTCTGTCTCATCATCCAAGGGGTTTCCCCTTCGCCCTTCCATGACGGAACGGGCGAAGGGGATTGGGAAAAGTACAATCACACGAAAATCAGAAACGTGCTACGACTGGGCCAAAAAAAATAGATCTTCTGACCTTCGGCCTGCGGTCGTCATGACGATTTATTCAGTGCTACAAACGTGCGTTTCGTAGCACATATTAAAGCGAATGTCAATGCGTTTTCGGCATGATCGTCGAAAATCCCCCATGGTGAGTTGAGTGAGCAGATGACCTGAGCGGGCTGTGCCGGACGTCGACGAGCTTGTTTAGGCGATTTCGCCTCGATGAATCGGGAAAGAGGGAGGTCATCGCATCCGCCGGGGGAAGGACGATCGGGGGATTCGATGTGCCGATAATGATGATCGCCTATTTCAGCCTGTTGATCATGCTTGCGAGGTATCCCGCGCCGAACCCGTTGTCGATGTTGACGACGCAAACCCCGCTTGCACACGTGTTGAGCATGGTCAGCAGGGCCGAGAGGCCGTTGAAGCTTGCACCGTATCCCACGCTGGTCGGCACCGCGATGACGGGCTTGTCGACCAGCCCCCCGATGATGCTGGGAAGGGCGCCTTCCATCCCCGCCACGGCAATGACGACTTTCGCCCCCCGGATCCCGTCGAGGTTGTGAAACAGCCGGTGGATCCCCGCCACGCCGACATCGACAATCCGCTCGACGCGGTTTCCAAAGAGCTCCGCCGTGACGGCGGCCTCCTCGGCCACCGGCAGGTCCGATGTGCCCGCCGTGACGATGGCGATATACGTGTCGGGGACCGCCACGTCTTTTTTCTTTATCGTGATCGCCCGCGCCAGGGGATGATAGATCGCCTCGGGGCAGATTCTCCTGACCGCATCGTACATCTCCTGGCTGGCCCTCGTCGCCAGGATCGTCGACTGCCGCTCCAGCATCGCCTGGACAATCGCCGAAAGCTGATCCGTCGTTTTCCCGGGGCAGAAGATCACCTCGGGGTAGCCCACGCGCGATTCACGGTGCGTGTCGATTTTTGCGCACCCGACATCCAGGTAGTGCGACTCCTTCAGGTCCTTCAGCACGGAGATGCCCTCGTCGACGCTCACCTGGCCGCTGCGGATCTTCTCGAGAAACCCCTTCAATTCGTCTCTGTCCATCTGTGATCCCGTGATCCCCTTCTCACTTTTTCCCGGTGTCGATGACCTCGTTCATGCTCCCGGTCCGGTAGCCCTTGAGATCCAGTGCCACATAGGCAAATCCGGCCTGCCTGAAGGCTTCATGGATCCGGTCCATCAGGCCGGTGTCGAAAAATTTCGGGCGCTCTTCCGACGACACTTCGATCCGGGCCACGTCGCCGTGATGACGGACCCTCACCTGCCTGAACCCCAGGTCCATGAGAAACTGCTCCATCCTGTCGATGACGTCGAGTTTCTCCCTGGTGATCTTCTGCCCGTAGGGAAACCTGGAAGAAAGGCACGCGAAGGCCGGCTTGTCCCACGTCGGCAGATCCATCTCCTTCGACAGGATCCGGATATCGTTCTTTCCCATCCCCGCGTCTCTCAGCGGGCAGACAACACCGAGCTCCTTGACGGCTTTCATGCCGGGCCGGTAATCGCCGAGATCGTCGACGTTCGAGCCGTCGGCGACGTATCTCAGACCGTTTTGCCGTGCGACGTACATTATTTTCGTGAACAGCTCCCTTTTGCAGAAGTAGCATCGGTCGACAGGGTTGTCCGAGAAACCTTCGATATCGAGTTCCTCCGATACGATCACCGTGTGCCTGACGCCGATCTTCTGCGCAAAATCCGTCGCCTCGCGGAACTCCCGTTCCGGGTAGGTCGATGAGCGTGCCGTGACCGCCATGACGCTTGAATCGAGCACGTCGTGGGCCACCTTCAGGAGGAACGTGCTGTCGACCCCGCCCGAATAAGCCACGGCAAGGCTTCCCATCTGCCGGATGCTTTCCTTCAAATTCTCCAGTTTGGCCCGCGGCTCCATGATCCCTTTTTCGATCCGACCCTCTTCAAACATCCTCGGTGAGCAGGCTGTCGTATATCGCTTTTATGCTGACGCCGTTTTCCCTGGCAAGCCGTTTCGCGTCTTCATATTCGAGCTTCCATTTGATCCGTTCGCCCCTCAGATAAGCGTTCTTGACGGAGAGGACGCCGTATTTCGTCTTCACCGTTGAGACATCCCTTCTCAGGATGAGTTTTTCAATCTTGTTCGCCCGCAGGCCGAACGTGCTCGTCTGCAGCCAGAGCACCTCCTCGATGCCTCTCCGGCGATCGGCGTCGCAGAGGATGCTGATCTTCACCGCCGGCCTCGACTTTTTCATGATGACGGGCGTAAGGTAGACATCCAGCGCCCCTTTTTCAAAGAGCCTCTCCACGACGCCGTCGTAGAGTTCCGGGTTCATGTCGTCGATGTTGCATTCCGTCAGCCAGGCCTCTTTCACCTCGACATCGGGATCCCGCCTCTCGTCCTCCATCTCGCCAAGGAAAACTCTCAGGACGTTCGGGACGTCCGTGTCTCTCTGGCCGATCCCATAGCCGATTTTCAGGGGGGTGAAATCGACGCGGTCCGCGAAGTCCCCTGCCGTTGCCGCCAGGATGGCCGCCCCGGTGGGCGTCGTCGTCTCGAAAGGCACCATGCCTGACCGGATCGGGATCCCCGTGAGGATTTCAGCCGTGGCCGGGGCCGGAACGGGCAGCATCCCATGGGCGCATTTGACATACCCCCCCCCGACCTGGACAGGCGAGGAAATGATCATATCCACGTTCAGAACCTCGAGGCAGATCGCCGCGCCGACGACATCCACGATGGAGTCGATCGCCCCCACCTCGTGGAAATGGACCTCGTCGATCGAGTGACCGTGGATCTTTGCCTCGGCCCGGGCAATTTTCGTGAAGATAGCGAGGCTTGTCCTCTTGACCTCATCGGAAAAATCGCATTTCTCTATGAGCCCGGCAATATCCTTGAACGACCGGTGCCCATGACCGTCTGCTGCAGGTGCGCCCTCCCCGGGGGGGAGGATCACGTCGAGCTTTGTGCCGAAGATGCCCCGCCGCTGGTCCCTTGTCACCCGGATCTCGTAGGGACCGATGTCGATCTTGCGCAATTGCTCCCTGAGAGAGTCGGGATCGACACCCAGATCGATCATGGCGCCGAGATTCATGTCGCCGCTGATGCCGGCAAAACAATCGTAGTACAGGATTTTCACGATTCATTCCCCTGTGATGAATATGAAATACTAGCAGAACATCCCCGACGCGACAATGGTAAAGAGCCGGACCCATTTGCAACAGATGGGAGTAAATTCTGAGCCTGGGCGAACATTTGCTTTGTGAAACGTCGTCGCAAGAAACGCCTTAACTTCGTCTTCAGAATCCTGCCTGCTCGATGACGCTCTGAACAACACGATTTGGCAGCAACCTCCAGGAACCCGCCTGTTGCCGCCGCATCCTTGTCGCATAGCTCCAATACGATAATCGACACGTCATTTCAACTAGTTACGTCCGACCTGGCAGGGGGAATCCCGGGCGGCAACAAATATCTGGAAAAAAATATTTTTCGTAGTATCTTGGAGAACGCAAAAATTGAGGAGTGTGTACGATGCCAAAGGATTACAGGACAAGTCGGATCAGACGTCTCGGCACGTTTCTGATCCTGCTATCAATGATCACCCTGTCGCTTGCATTGTCAGGATGCGGCGGCGACAGTGGGGGGTCAAACTATTCGATCACGGGGACGATTCTGTTCGGCGGGGCGCCGCTGGCGGGTGCAACGATCACTCTTTCCGGCGGGCCGTCTTCAGGGGTTGCTGTCACCGATGCAAGCGGCAATTACAGCTTTAGCGGGTTGTCGAGCGGCGCATACACCATGACCCCGACGCTAGCGGGATATACCTTTGTCCCGCCGTCCCGGGGGGCCTTTCTCATCGGGAATAATGCAGATGGCTTTGGCTTCAATGCCACCCGTGGGAGCAGCGTGTCCACGAGCACCCACACCCTTTACCGGAACAGCGACGGCACGGTCAGGGCCTGGGGGTTGAACAACAAGGGCCAGTTGGGCGACGGTACCACAACCAGCAGTGCGGCTCACGTGACGGTCACCGGGCTGACGAACGTGACAAACGTCGCGGCGGGAAATGCGCACTCCCTTGCATTGAAGAGCGATGGGACGGTCTGGGCCTGGGGCAGCAACAGCAACGGCCAACTCGGGGACGGGACGTTGATCGACGAGCTCACTCCTGTGCAGGTGAGCCAGGCAAGCGGGATGACGAACGTGACGGCCATTGCCGCTGGCTTCAACTTCTCTGTCGCCTTGAGAAACGATGGCATGGTCTTCGCCTGGGGCAGCAACACCTTCGGGCAGCTCGGCAACAACACGACGACAGACAGCAAAACCCCCGTGGCCATCATCGGGGGCATGACGGCCATTGCCGCGGGCGTTGACCACACGGTAGCCTTGACGGCCGCGGGTGTCGTCTGGACCTGGGGGAATAACAGCAAAGGCCAGCTGGGTAACGGGACACTCGTGAACAGCAGCGTCCCGCTGGTGGCAGGCGTAGGCATACTGACGCCCGCAGTGGCCATTTCGGCAGGCAACCAATTCACCGTCGCCCTGCTGAACAATTACCTCAGCACGTGGCTCTGGGCATGGGGAAACAACAACACCGGCCAGCTGGGTAACGGGACCAACGTCGATGTTGCCTACCCCGTTCAGGTCAGCGGACTGGCGAATATGACAGCTGTAGCGTCAGGCGACAACCACTCGATTTCCGTGAAGTATGACGGCACGGTCTGGGCCTGGGGGAATAACGCTAACGGGCAACTGGGCGACGGGACGACGAGCACCCGTTTGATACCTGTCCAGGTCAACACACTGACCGGCGTGCAGGGGATCACCGCAGGCAATCAGGACAGCTTTGCTTCGACGACGGCCGGTACGGTCTTTGCCTGGGGAGATAATTCATTTGCCCAGCTGGGCAATGGGGCCGGGCCTGACCAATTGAGCCCCGTAACGATTACCCTGCCGTAACCGGATATGCGGAAAACTTCAAGCCCGGACTTCGGGGAGGCCAGACAACCCCGGGGTCCGGGCTTTCGTTCATGGGAAGGGATGAGCCCGACCCGTCAGGAACCGTATCTGCCCTTGAAGGCCGATTTCATGTACTCGACAATGGCCTTGGCCTCATCGGGGCTGACGGATTGTGCGGGCATCCGTCCCTGGCCCTTCAGGATTACGTTTAGGATCTTCTTGTCGTCGGTTTTACTCCAGAATTCGGCATTGGTGAAGTCCGCGATCTTTCCGCCGAAGGACGGCGCTGCAATCCCCTTTCCGTCCCCTTTCTCCCCGTGACAAACGGCACAGTATCCCCGGTAGAGTTGCTCGCCGGCAGGCGATCCCTGTCCGATGCCCTGGGCTGTCATGATGAGGGATCCGATGAAAGCCGCCAGGACCGGGATCAGGGACGCCATGAAGATTCGCTTGTATCTCTTCATCGCGCTTCCCCCAAGGGTGTTACTTTTTGAAAGATGATTTCATGTATTCCACGACAGCCTTCGCTTCCTCGGGGCTCAGAGGGATGGCCGGCATCCTGCCCTTGCCCTCGACGATGGTTTTGGTCATGGCCGCATCGTCGCTCTTCTTCCAGAACTCGGCATCGAAGGGGGCGGTCTGCATGATGACTCCCTTCCCATCCCCGCCGGAGCCGTGGCACAGTGCGCAGCGGTCACCGTAGAGTTTTTTGCCGTCCTGGCCGATGACCGGAGAAGCCAGAAACAGTGTCAGGCAGAAGAAAGCGAGAATGCCCGCAAGCGAAGTCGTGATGAAGGTCGTTTTTCCGCGCATGATTTTCCTCCTTTTCGATGAGTTGCCCCTAGATTCTAATATTCCTTTGCAGTTTCGTCAACGTGATTGAGAGAGTCGAGAGCAACGGGAATGGCAGAGCCCCTTCTCTCTTGACCCTTCAGTTGAAGTCGGGTACTTATTATCGATGCTTCAGGCAAATGAAATCACCGGGCGGCTGCATCGCCGTCTTCTCGCAGAGAGCAGGCGTTTTACTGTCGAGGATGTCCGGGTCGGCGGCAGCTACATTGCTGTGGTCCTGTCCGGCGCTCGCGTCGGTCTGGCCGCTCGTCTGAAAGAAGCGGTCGGGATGGAAATCGAACCCCGTCGCTCCCCCGGCTTTTCTTCCGGACAGCGTGCAGAGGCGCTGCTCACGCATCTCGTTTCCGGCTCGGGCGCCGTCGAGCGCGCCCTGGGGCTCGCAACGGTCAATGCCCTGATCCACCCGATGGCACCGACGCGGGAAGAGGACACGATGGATCTCATCTCGCTTCAGCCCGGCGAGCGGGTCGCCATGGTGGGTCTCTTCCGGCCGATCGTTCCAAGGATCGAGGCAAAAGGGGTGCATCTGTCCGTCATCGAGCGGGACACCCCGGAGAAAGAAAGAAAACAGGCCCTCGGGACCTGCGATGTGGCCATCATCACGGCAACGACTCTGTTGAACGGGACCCTCGAGGGGATCCTCAACGAGCTGGGCGGGCCCCGTCACGTGGCTCTCATCGGGCCCTCGACGCCGCTCTGTGAACCGGTTTTTCAAGAGACGCCGGTGAGCCATCTCGGCGGCTCGGCGATCGTCGATACGGAAGGCGTGCTCCGCGTGATCGCCGGGGGCGGCGGGACGCCGGACATGAGGCCCTTCCTTCGATTCGTGAATGTCATGGTGCATCGGTCATGAAAAAGATACCGATCATCTCCATCGTGGGCTACTCGGGGAGCGGGAAGACCACCCTCGTCGAGAAGATGATCCCCGAGATGAAGCGCCGGGGCTGGCGGGTTGCCACCATCAAGCACAACCGCCACGGGTTCGAGATCGACCACGAGGGTAAGGACAGCTGGCGCCACCGCAGGGCGGGGGCCAGCATGACCGTGCTTGCCTCGCCCGGGAAAGCGGCCGTCGTGGCGGACCTCGAGGGGGACCTGAGTCTCGAGGAGCTGGCAGACCGGTTCATCAGCGGCGTCGATGTCATCCTCACGGAAGGCTTCAAGAAGAACCCCCACCCGAAGATCGAGGTGTACCGCAAGGCCCTGGGGCGCGAGTTCATCTCGCGGGGCGATGCGTCTCTGCTGGCCGTTGCGGGCGACCGTCCGGAGGGGATCGGCGCACCCCGCTATGACCTCGACGACATTGCCGGGCTGGCGGACCTCATTGAGCAGAAAGTGCTTCATCCATGATGGAGTCGATCATACAGAATCTTTTTTCGACGCAGGACGGCGTGATCTGGCTGGCGGTGAAGTGGGTTGTCATCGTAGCTGCCGCGGGCTTCATCGGACAGTTCGGCAAGGCCTTTGCGTCTTACCTGATGGGACGAGCGCGGCAGCGCAGAGCACGTTCACCGCAACACCCGCCCGGAGCGGATTTGAAAGAGGATGCACCGCAGAAAGCCGCCTTACGGGAAGAGCCCTCGTCGGGGCGGATGGAAACAGCACAAGCGCCTGTGCAGCCTGTGGCGGAGCCGGCCGTCGGGCAGGCAGGGGACAAGAAAAATCTGAAGGCGCAGGCCAAGCAGCAGAAGAAGGCGCTGAAGGGCCTGAAGAAGTTATTCAAATAAGAAGGGTTGACGAACGGATGGAACAAACGAAACTCCACGAAGAGAAATACGACGTCATCATCATCGGCGGGGGCCCCGGGGGGCTTACTGCGGGTCTCTACACGGCGCGGGCGAACTTCAAAACGCTCCTTGTCGAGTCCGGCGCGGTCATGAGCCAGATCACCGTGACCCACCTCGTGGAGAACTATCCCGGCGTTCCGGACATCGGCGGCTACGAGCTCGTGGAGAAGTTCAAGGAGCAGGCGAAGAAATTCGGGCTGGCGACGACCTCCGCATCCGTCACGAGCCTGGAGAAGGCTCAGGTTGCCGGGATGCCCGGCTGGCGTGTGAAAACCGACGCGGGCGACTTCGAGACGCTCGCCGTCATCGTGGCCACCGGGGCCAACTGGCGGAAGATCGGCGTGCCCGGCGAGACGGAGTTCACCGGGCGCGGCGTTTCGTACTGCGCCACCTGTGACGGGCCCTTCTATCGCGACCGGGAGGTCATCGTGATCGGCGGCGGAGACACCGCCGTCCAGGAGGCCCTTTTCCTGACGAACTTCGCCAGCAAGGTGACGATCGTCCATCGTCGCGACCGGCTTCGCGCAACGGCGATCCTGCGCGAGAGGGCTGCGTTGAATCCGAAAATTGCCTTTGCCTGGGACTCTGTGATGAAGGAAATCGGGGGCAAGGACAGCGTCACCCATGTGACGGTGGCCAACGTGAAAGACCCCGGGGAGACCCGAGACATCCCCGCAGCCGGCGTCTTCGTGTTCATCGGCCTGGTGCCGAACACGGGATTCCTGCAGGGAGTGATCAAGCTTGACAGGGAAGGGTACGTCGCGGCGGACCGGGACATGAAGACGTCGGAGCCCGGGATCTTCGCCTGCGGCGACTGCATAGAAAAGCTCCTGCGGCAGGTCGTGACGGCCTGTGGAGACGGCGCTACTGCGGCTTTCTCGGCACAGCTCTACGTCGAGGAACTGAAGGGCGAGGCGTATGCGGGCCGGTAGGCCCGGAAAGATGTGTTATGTGTCACGAGTTAAGCAGGAGAAGACGTTTCTTCACACAACACATAACACATAACACGTAACACAACAGGCTTTCCCCGGAGTTCCGGGCGAGATAAGATAGAAGTCACACGACAGGAGACAACGTTGGGAGCATTTGTCAACTTCTGGCAGCACCTGCCCTTCAAGATCAGCCCGAATATCTTCGAGATCGGATCCTTTCAGGTCCGCTATTACAGCCTCATGTACATCGTGGCCTTTGCGCTGACGTACCTTCTCGTCACGTACCGGCTTCGTACGGAGAAATTCCCCTACACGAAGGAGACGATCCAGGACCTCATGGTCTGGTGCATCCTGGGTATCATCCTCGGGGGACGGCTCGGGTATGTCTTCTTCTACAACTTCGATTATTTTATCAGTCACCCGCTGGAGGTCTTTCTGCCCTTCTCGTTTGCAAACGGGTTCAAGTTCGTCGGCATCAGCGGCATGTCTTTTCACGGGGGGCTCATCGGCGCTGTGCTGGCCGGGGCGATGTTCTGCTACATCCGGCAGCTCCGGTTCTGGGACCTCATCGATCTCTTCGTTCCCTGTGCACCCCTGGGTTACACCTTCGGCCGGATCGGAAACTTCATCAACGGTGAGCTCTGGGGCCGTGCGACGGACGTTCCCTGGGGGATGTACTTCCCGCTCGATGCGGCACACAAGCTTCGCCACCCTTCCCAGATCTACGAGGCCTTCTTCGAGGGGTTGTTTCTCTTTGTGATCCTCTGGGGCCTGCGCAAAAGGCGGCCCTTCGAGGGCGCCTTCCTTGCCTACTACCTGATCGGGTACGGCGCCGTCCGTTTCTTCATCGAGTATGTCCGGGAGCCCGACGCGCATCTCGGGCTCTACTTCGGCCTGATCACCATGGGCCAGATCCTCTGTCTGGGCATGATCGTCGCGGGGGTGGCACTCTATTTCCTGCTGCGTCCAAAGGCAGCTGCCTCACTCACGTAACTTGCAACCGGGAGATGCGTATGGGGGACTTCATCCAGGTAACGACCACGACGTCGTCCAAGATCGAGGCTGAAACGATCTCCAGGGCCCTCCTGGAGAAGAGGCTTGCGGCCTGCGTCCAGGTGGTGGGGCCCATCGAGAGCCACTACTGGTGGCACGGTAAGATCGAGCAGTCGGGTGAATGGCTCTGCATCATCAAGACGATCCGTGGGAGGTTCCCTGCGGTCGAGTCGGTCATCCGCGCCAACCACACTTACGAGGTCCCCGAGATCGTCGCCTGCCCCATCGAAGAGGGGAGTGAGCCTTACCTCGAGTGGCTGCGCAACGAAACGGCGGGGTAGAGAATTTTGCTTGCAATTTGACCCCATTACCCTTTACAAAAAACAGGTTTGCATCAAGCACATCCTCGAGGCATCATCGCCTGACATAGAAAGGGTTGACTATGGGAACCACCAATCTTTACTCTCTTCCGAAGCTGTCTTTCGATTACAAGGATCTTGCTCCGTTCATCTCTGAAGAACAGCTCCGGCTCCATCACGAGAAGCATCACGCCGCCTACGTCACGGGGGCCAATGCCGTCCTGGAACGGATCGACAAGGCCCGCAAGGAGAAAACCGATCTGGATATGAAGTCGACGCTCAAGGAGCTGTCGTTCCACATCGGCGGGCATGCACTCCACAGTCTGTTCTGGAGCAACCTGGCCCCGAAGGGAAAGGCCAGCGACAGGCCGGTGGGGCTTCTCGCAACGGCGATCGACAAGGAGTTCGGAAGCTTCGAGCAGTTCAAGAAGGAGTTCACCCAGGCGGCCGTGAGCACTGAGGGGTCCGGCTGGGCTGCGCTGAGCCACTGCCCGCTGACAAACCGTCCGCTCATCATGCAGATCGAAAAGCACAACGTCAACGTCTACCCCATGTACCGGATTCTCCTCGTCCTAGACGTGTGGGAACACGCCTACTACCTGGATTACAAGAACCTGCGGGCGAAATTCGTCGAGGCGTTCTGGAACATTGTCAACTGGGAAGAGGCAAGCCGCCGTTTCGAAGATTCCCTGAAGTAGAAATCCGTCGCCCCCGGGATCCTCGAATCCCCGGGGGCGACGTGCCATGCCCTCACCCTCCTGCCCGCCACACATCAATCGAACCAGGCACTCCGGGACGAAGCCGATGCGCCTCAAAATCGAAACATTCGGAAGAGCACAGGGAAGAAGCGCTGCCGCTGCCTGGGTCCAGGCTGTTCGAGTCCATTTCGTGCCGCCCAGCTTCATCCCGGTTACGCTTGCCGCAGCCATCGCATGGTCGCAGTACGGGGTGTTCGATCCCTTCGCCTTTCTCCTGGTCTTCATCGGGGTGACCGTGCACCACTTCGGTCTGAACATGCTCGACGACGTCCTGGACTATCTCCACGCCGTCGACCGTGCCTGGGGGGATGAGAAGAACCCGTACACGGGCGGCAGCGGGGTGCTCACCGAGGGGTTGCTTACGGTGAGGGAGCTGAAGCGGGGCGTGGCCATCTGCTACGGCCTCACAATCGGGATCTGGATCTATCTCGCGGCGCTCAAGGGATGGCCGGTGCTCGTCATCGGTGCCGTCGGGATCCTGTCATCCATTTTCTACACCGTGCCGCCGGTAAAATTCGCCTACCGGGGATTCGGCGAGCTGGGGCTCCTCGTCAACTTCGGCCCTGTTCTCGTCATGGGGTCCTACTACGTTCAACGACAGACCTTTGACCTCGAGCCTGTCATTGTTTCCCTGGTCCCCGGGTTTCTCATGTGGTCCATGATCGTCATCAACGAGATCCCCGACTACGAGGAGGACCGCCTGAGCGGCAAGATGAACCTCGTGGCCCGCTTCGGCCGCAGGACCGGGGTCGTCCTCTACCAGGCGGGCCTTCTGTGCGCATTCGGGATCCTCTCGGGCTCTGTGCTCTTCGGCGTGGCGCCGCTGCCGGTGCTTTTGGGGCTTCTGTCGCTGCCGACTGCGCTGATCTCGGTGAGGATCCTGAGGGGAAATTACATGGACCGGCTGAAGATGATCCCCGCCAACATCGCCATCATCAAGGTGTACCTGGTCACCGGGGTGGCATTGATCGCGGGGTACCTTATCCACGGGGCGGCGGGGTGGTGACCAGGGCACTAATGCAAGGATCGAGGATCGAGGCACGAGGTTCGAGGCTTTTCTTCCTCGGTCCTCGTTCCTCGGACCTCGAACCTGCTGTTTTCGAGTCCATGAGCATCCGGGCATCTTGAACAGCGTCAAGAGGGGACAGCCTAATGTTGAAAGCCGCCGTCGTCGTCGTCGGTTCCGTCACAATTGACCGCATCATCGAGAACGGGAAAGCATCTGAGCGTCTCGGTGGTGTCGTCACCTACGGCGGGCTTACCTTTCAGCGGCTCGGCGTGCAGACAGCCATCGTCACAAGCATCGCCGAACCGCACAGGGGCCTCCTCGATGTCCTCGCCGCGGAGGGAGTTGCCGTTCACGCAGGCAGAAGTAACCTGACAACACACTTCGTCAACCGCGCCGAGGGGGACCGGCGTGAGCAGTTGATGCCCGAGGCGGCCGACCCCGTCACGGCAGGACAACTCAAGCCGCTCCTCCCGGATGTACGCCATTTCCACGCGGGCCCTCTTCACCCCGGCGACATTGCTCCGGAGGCTCTGGCGCTGATGGCAGGATCGGGGCGTCTCGTCAGCCTGGACGTGCAGGGGTATCTGCGCAGGGCTGAAGACGGTCGGATCGTCCCGGCCGTGTCGGAAGGTCTCGACGGGGCGTTGCGCACAGCCCACATCGTCAAGACCGACGAGGGGGAGCTTGCCCTCATTCTCGATCATTATCGTGCAAGCCTCCCGGGGCTCCTGCAGCGCTTCCGGATCGACGAGGCCGTCATCACCCGGGGCTCGCGCGGCGCAAGTGTGTGGACCCGTTCCGGTGAAGGGTACCACTTCGGCGCCGAACCGGTCCGACGCCCTGTGAGCACCGTGGGCGCCGGCGACGTCTTCTTTGCCGCCTACCTTGTGGGCCACGTCTACCGGCGGCTCGATATCGACAGGGCTGCCACGTTCGCCGCGGGGCTTGCGGCAAGACAGGTGGGCGGCAGGCACCTCGCGCCGGGTCTTCTCGATCTGACCGGGGTGCCCCGGGAAAAGAATATCAAGGGAAAGACGAAACGAGGGGAACGATCCATGAAAGGAGGAATAAAATCATGAAGGTTCTTATCCTGTATTATTCCCGGACGGGCAACACGAAGAAACTCGCCGAGGAAATTGCCCGGGGTGTCGTGGACGTCGAAGGCGTGCAGGCCGTCGTCAAGTCCACGGCAGACGTCTCGAAAGAGGATTTCGTCGCCGTCGACGGGGTCATTGCAGGCTCCCCCGTCTACTTCGGGTCCATGGCGGCGCCGTTGAAGGATGTCCTTGACAAGTACGTGGTGGTGCGGAAGAAGATGGAGGACAAGGTTGGCGCCGCCTTCGCCACGAGCGCCGACCCGTCAGGCGGCAAGGAAACAACGATGATCTCCATCATCCAGGCCCTGCTGATCTACGGGATGATCGTCGTCGGCGACCCGCTCGACGCCACGGGGCACTACGGGGTCTCCTGCCTTGGGGCCCCCGATGCCGCAGCGGCGGAGAACGGGCGCAAGCTGGGGAAGAGGGTGGCCTCTTTAGTGAAGAAGTTGAGAAGTTAAGAAGGTGAGAAGTTGAGAAAAGAATGAGGAAAGAAACATGAAAGTTGCCACGACGGAAGAGATGAGGGCGATGGACCGCTATGCCATCGAGACGCTGGGCATCCCCGGGGAGATCCTCATGGAGAACGCCGGAATTGCCGCCTACTACGCGCTGGCCGGCGAGATGGATATTGCGGGGCGTCGCTTCACGGTGTTTTGCGGCGGGGGGAACAACGGCGGGGACGGCTTTGTCGTGGCAAGGAAGATCCACTCGGGCGGCGGCATCGTCAAGGTCTTCCTCCTTGCCGAGAAGTCCCGCTACAAGGGAGCCGCGCGGAAGAACCTGGACATGATCCTCAACCTTCCCATCGACGTCCGGCCGGTGGAATCCGCCGACGATGCGAGGGCCTATGTCGCCCACAGCCATGCCGTTATCGACGCCATCTTCGGCACGGGGCTCGACCGGGACGTGGATAGCCTGCCCCGCGAGGTGATCGAGCTGATCAATGCCAGCGGCAAACCCGTCTACAGCCTCGACATCCCCTCCGGAGTGAACGGCGACACAGGCATCCCGATGGGTATGGCCGTCCGGGCGACGGCCACGGTGGCCTTCGGGCTGCCCAAGCGTGGAAACCTTCTCTACCCGGGCTTTCTCCACGGGGGGAAGCTCTACGTCACCCACATCTCGTTTCCCCCCGAGCTCTACGATTCCGAATCGATCGGCGTGGAAGTCAATGACCCGCCCCCGCTGCCTGCCCGCAAAGCCTGGGGGCACAAGGGGGATTTCGGCGACGTGCTCTTCATCGCCGGCGCTGCGGGGTACTACGGCGCCCCTTCCTTTTCGGCGCTCTCTTTCCTGAAAGCCGGCGGGGGCTACTCGCGCCTTGCCGCACCGGCCTCTGCGATTCCCGGCCTTGCCGCGCAGGCGGGCGAGATCGTGTTCGTCCCCCAGCGCGAAACGGCCTCGGGAAGCGTTGCCCTGAGGAACAAATCGGCCCTTCTGGAACTGGCGGGACGAGTCGACATGGTCGTGCTGGGTCCGGGGCTTTCGCTGGCCGAGGAGACGCAGAAGCTCGTCCGGGAGCTTGCGGCAAAGATCGAAAAACCCATCCTGATCGACGGAGACGGGATCACGGCCGTTTCGAAAAGCCCCCGGTTCCTCAAGCGGCGCCGCTACGAGACGATCCTCACGCCCCACGAGGGCGAGATGTCCCGGATTACGGGAAAAAGCCGCGAAGAGATCGAAAAGGACCCCATCGGCGTCCTTCAGGAAACGGCAACAGGCCTTGATTCCATTGTCGTGCTCAAGGGGGCCCACTCGCTCGTTGGTTTCCCCGATGGCCGGGTCTACATCAACATGAGCGGCAATTCTGGGATGGCGACGGCAGGATCCGGCGACGTGCTGACGGGGGCCATCGGGGCCATGTTCGGTATGGGGCTTCCGCTTCAGGAGGCGGTGAGGGCCGGTGTATTCGTTCACGGGCTTGCAGGGGATATCGCGGCGGCCGGGAAAGGGGAAGACGGGATCACGGCCCGCGACATCATGGAGGGCCTGCCCCGGGCCGTCGCCATGGTGCGGGCGGGGGACCTGGGCGAGATCGCCGAGAAGAAGGGACTCTACATCATTTAAGCCTCAAGCCGACAGCATACAGCAGACAGCCAAAAGAAAAGCCCCTCTTTGCCGCTCTGATTCGCTTCGCGGGGTGGCCCGGTAAGGAACGAACCGGACATGGCTGCGCACCCTGACGGGATGCGCCCCGGTCCCCCTTTGATAAAGGGGGATTTTTTCTTTTCCTTCTTATCCTTGCAGTTTGTTCCTTGCCGTTCGGTCTGCCGCCTGGACCCGATACCCGTTGCCCTCGACCCTTCTGTCAGAGGCTGCGGGCGAGGATGAAGTCTGCTGTGGCCGTCAAGGCCTCTTTAGCCTCGCTGTCGGGGAAGGGCGCCAGGAGGGCCTTCCCTTCATTGACAATTGTTTTTGCCCTGTCCAGGGCGTACCGGATCCCGTCATAATTCCCGATGTGTGTCAGGACCGTTCGGATGTCCTCTTCACCGGCCCGCCTTTTCTCCACGATGCCCCGGATGATTTCCTTCTCCGCGGCCGTACAGCTGGCCAGCGTCCGGATGAGGGGCAGGGTGATCTTCCCCTCCTTGAGGTCCATCCCGATTGCCTTCCCGAATTCCTTCTCGGCGGCCACGTAATCGAGAGTGTCGTCCGTGAGCTGGAATGCAAACCCCATCTTGTAGCCGAATGACCGGAGCGCCTCGACATGGGCGGGCTGAGTGCCGGCCAACAGGGCGCCGACAGCGCAGGCGGCCGCCATGAGGACGGCCGTTTTCTTCTCGATGAGCGTGAAGTAGTCTTCCTCGGTGATACCGACGTCGCCGCACTTCATGAGCTGGAAGACCTCGCCTTCGGCCATGATGTTCGTCGTTTCGGACATGAGCTTGATGATGGCCAGATCGCCGTCGTTGGTCATGAGGGTGAACGACCGGGAGTAGAGGAAATCACCTACGAGCACGCTGGCCGAGTTTCCCCATACGTTGTTTGCCGAGGGCTTGCCGCGCCTTGTCTCCGCGCTGTCGATGACATCGTCGTGAAGCAGCGTGGCCGTGTGGATGTACTCGATCACAGCCGAAAGGGGGTAGCGCCTCTCTCCGCGGTAGCCGCACAGCTCGGCAGAGGCCAGGAGCATGAGGGGGCGGATGCGCTTGCCCCCGCTCGCGATGAGATGCTGGATCACGACGGGGATGAGCGAGATCTCCGAGTGAAGGTGGCGGCTCAGGTGCTCTTCCACCTGCTTGAGATCCGGTTCATACCGCTTGAGGACGTCTTTCATATCCATTGGGCATGCCTTTCGGGCACTGGTTGCCGGATGCCAATATTTTGGCGGATTCAAAATTAACATATTGCACTTATCGGAGATGCCCCGAAATGTCAAGTTGACCGCCCGCGGATGTCCTGCCTGCCTCTCAGCGGCAGACAGGGAAAAAAGGCTTTACACGACACGGGTTTTGCATACAATGGTTGCGCAGAATGGATTGGAGCAGAGCCCATGTCGATAAAACGCACCGTGTTCTTCATATCCGACCGGACGGCGATCACTGCCGAGACGTTCGGCCACAGCCTCCTGATCCAGTTTGATGACGTCGAGTTTCAGAAGGTGACGCTGCCCTTCATCGACACCATGTGGAAGGCCAAGGATGCCCTCGAGCACATCAATGATGCGAAGGACCAGACGGGGCAGCGCCCGATCATTTTCAGCACCATCGTCAATTCCGAGATCCGCAGATTGATCCTGTCCAGCGAAGCCGCCGTGGTGGATCTCTTCGATACGTTCATCAGCCCCCTGGAAGAGGAGCTGCGGGTTCAGCCCTCCCTCGGAGGCAGCTCCCATAATCCAACGGCTGGCGACGAGTTCGAAATCCGGATCAATGCCGTGAACTACGCCCTCACGAACGACGACGGGATCACGACCAAAAACTACGACAAGGCCGATGTGATCCTCGTCGGAGTCTCCCGAACCGGCAAGACGCCGACCTGCCTCTTTCTGGGTCTGCAGTACGGGATCTACGCAGCAAATTACCCCCTCACGGAGGAGGACCTCCTCATCGAGTACCGGAAAATCCCGGGGGTGCTGCAGCCCTATCGCAACAAGCTCCACGGCCTGACGATCAACCCGGAGAGGCTGCAGAAGATCCGCACCGCCCGGCGGCCCACGGGCCGGTACTCATCAATCGAGCAGTGCCAGAAGGAGATATCGCTCGCCGAATTCCTTTACGTTTCCAAGAACATCCCCTACCTCAACATCACCACCATGTCGATCGAGGAGATCGCCGCAATGGTGATGCACAAGAGCAAGCTGCAGAGAAGGATTTTCTAGAAGGGACCGGGGACGAGGGGATGGGCACGAATGCCATCGTCTTAACGTCCTCACTTCACGGTGTCCCAAGGGCGCCTTGCATCCGGACTTTTTTGACCGGCCTGTTGAATGCGACGTCCTCTTGCTTTCCTGCCGTGAGCGATTATTTTATCTCCATGAGACCATCAACGTTGAGAAACCTTTCGGCCGGCAAGGCCGGCTTTCATGAAGGGGGGTCTGCGAACAGGTCCGCCGACCATGATGATGCGCTTCTGGACGCATACTCCAGGGCCGTGATCGGGGCCGCGGACCGGGTCCGTCCCTCCGTGGTCCACATTGAATCCTTTCGACCTGCTCCGGGAGGCCGATCCCGGCCTGCCGAGGTCTCCGGTTCGGGCTCCGGGGTCATCTTCACGCCCGATGGGTTCATCCTGACCAACAGCCATGTCGTCCACGGCTCGCAGCGCCTCGCCGTCACGCTCAATGACGGGCGTCGATGCGATGCGGCTTTGGTCGGCGATGACCCCGACACGGACCTGGCCGTCATCCGCATCGATGCGAAGAATCTTCCCGCGGCCGCCCTCGGCGACTCATCGGCCATCCGCGTCGGGCAGCTCGCCGTTGCCATCGGCAACCCCTTCGGATTTCAGTGCACCGTGACGGCCGGTGTCGTGAGCGCCCTGGGACGCTCCCTGCGGTCACAGTCGGGGCGGCTCATCGACGATGTCATCCAGACCGACGCGGCACTCAACCCGGGCAATTCCGGCGGCCCCCTTGTGAGTTCTCGAGGGGAAGTGATCGGCGTCAACACGGCCGTCATCCTGCATGCGCAGGGCCTCTGTTTTGCCATTGCCGTCAACACGGCACGATTTGTCGCCTCCTGTCTTTTGCGCGAAGGGAAGGTCCGGCGAAGCTACATCGGGTTGGGCGGGCAGAACGTGCCCATACAGAGGCGCGTGGTTCGATTCCACGACCTGGCGGTGGAAAGCGGCGTGCTGGTGCTCACCGTGGAGAGGGGAAGCCCCGCGGAAAAAACGGGACTTACCCGCGGAGACGTGATTGTCGGGTTTGACGGCGCGCCTGTAGCCGGCATCGATGACCTGCACCGGCTCCTCACGTCGGATCGCGTCGCGACCCGCGTGTTGCTCGAGGTGCTCCGCGGAACCGAAAAGATCACCCTGGGCGTTGTTCCCGAAGAAAAAAAGATTGCGGGGTGATCACAGCCCTTATCCCTTGTCCTGCGGTTCCGCGGGGACGTTGATCGCCTCCCTGGCCGTGATGCGGATTTCCTCCATGTTTTCCGGCAGCTCCCGGCTCGTCGAGACCCCGAGGTCGCGGAACCGGCGAAAGGAGGGCATGAGCCTTGTCTCGATGGAGCGCACGGCGTCGTTGTGCGCCTCCACGGCCTTCGTCAGATTCACCCCAGCCCTCGCGATGTGGTCCGCCACGACGGAAAAGCGGTCGTAGAGCTCCCGGCCCAGGCGGTTGGTCTCGCGGGCGCCGCTTGCCATCTGTTCCTGCTGCCACCCGTAGGCCACGGCCTTGAGCAGCGCGATCAGGGTGGTGGGGGTGGCGAGGATCACCTTCTTCAGGCTCCCGTCCTCGATGAGCTGCGGGTCGTTCTCGATGGCGGCGCTGAAAAAGGTCTCGCCGGGAAGGTACATGACGACGAGCTCCGGCGACTCCTCGAACTGATCCCAGTAAGCCTTGGAGCCAAGCCCGTTCATGTGGCCGCGGACGGCGGCGACGTACCCCGCGAAGGCCTTCTTGCGTTCCTCTTCGGAGGGGGCCTGGAGGGCGTTGAGGAAGGCATCGACGGGCGCCTTGGCGTCGATGACGACGACGCGACCGTTCGGGAGCCGGACGAGCATGTCGGGACGGAGCTTGCCCGACTCCGTGTCGACGGTGACCTGCTCGAAGAAATCGCAGTAAGGCACCATGCCCGCCAGCTCCGCCGCCCGACGCAGAGACATCTGGCCCCAGGATCCGCTCACCTGCGGTTTTCGCAGCGCGGTGGAAAGACTCGAGGTTTCCCTCTGCAGGGCCTCGTTCATGTCGCCGAGGGACTTGATCTGCTGGGTCAGATTCCAGGACTGCTCGGCCCTGGTTCTCTCCATCTCGTGGAGCTGGTCTTCGTAGCGCTTCAGCATCTCCTGCAGCGGCCGGATCGTTCCGTCGAGGCTCAGTTGGTGCTCTCCGAGCTTTCCCTTCGTCTGCTCGAGGATCTTGCCGAGATGCTCCGAGGCCAGTTCGAGGAAGCTGCGGTTGCTGCTTTCGAGGGCCGCCGAGGCCTGGGCCCGGAACGTGTCGGTCATTTCCGTCTTCATCACCTCGATGACCTCCCGCTGCATCTCGAGGCTGCGTGCGGCTTCCGCGAGCCTTGTCTGGGCTTCCACGGCCTGGGTGCGCTCGCTGTCCAGGGATTTTCGCAACCCCGTGATTTCGCTTTCCGCCTGCGAGAGCTGCTGTCGAAGCTGATCCATCTGCCCTTCGGCGTAGCGGGCCCTCCCTTCCAGCTCGGAGACCCGGGCGGTGTGGCCGAGCTTGATCTCGTCGGTCAGCCGCAAGGTTTCCTTCTGGGCGGCAAGCCGGGCGACGATCCACAGCAGGATCCCTCCCGCGAAAAAGCCAGACAGAAAGATGATCACGATGTCGATGGTCATGAGGCCTCCGCAACAGTGTTATGTGTTATGTGTCAAGAAAGATCTCTTTCCATACACCTGTTACCTGTTGCCTGTAACCTGTCACCTTTCTTACCATCATCTCCGAAACATGGCAAAGACTTCGGCATGTGCCCACTCACCCCGCAGGCATCCATCCTTCATTCCGCCTGGCGCCTCGCAGCGCCGAATGTAAGGATTTCCGTCAGAGCGTGTCAAGAACCCTGCCTTTCAAATCAAGGCGGGCAGGCCTTTTCCGGCTCCACCGTCGCCCTTTTCAGGGTATGCCCTCTATCTCTTTGCGTCCGGAAAGTGCCGTCGCGAGAGCGTACGCCTCGAAAGGTCCGTCATCAGCGGTCTTCCGGGTGGAGGGCTGGAAAAGATCGCCAGGAAAGGGTTTGGCGGCTTGTCGGCCCCGAAAAGGGCATGTATCTTGCATTTCAACGCAGCAATTTTCCCGGGACACATCGGAAAAAAATCCAACGCCGCTGAAGAAATTTTTCCTGAAATGCGAAAAAAGATAGACTACGAGCGATTCTTGGGCTATACTTCCACCGGTTTTGAATCCGGTGGTTGATTTCCTTTTGAAAGGGGGATGGTCATCAAAGCACCGCACAAAGGGAATAGACGCAAAGGATTCAGGTTCAGCACAATCAAATTTAATCAAGGAGGAGATTCTGAATGAACAAGGGACAACTCGTTGAAGTGGTAGCCAAGGCACTTGGCTCAAAGAGCGCGGCGGAGAAGGCGATCAACTCGACCCTGAAAGCAATCACGGACGCACTGAAGAAGAGTGACAAGGTCACACTGGTCGGCTTCGGGACCTTCGCAGTCGCCAAGCGCGCTGCCCGCACAGGCCGCAACCCCCAGACCGGCAAAGAAATCAAGATCAAAGCGAAGAAAGTACCCAAGTTCACCGCCGGCAAGGCTCTCAAGGACACCATTAAGTAGACACAGTTGCCCTCAACCCTCACCCCCCGGTGCTCCCGCGCCGGGGGTTTTTTTATTCAGGCTGCAGGCCGCGGGCAACAGGCGTCGGGAAGAACAAAACCATCGCCTGCGGGCAACGCTCCGGAAACATTTCATTTGAGGTTCACCCCGGGAATCGAGTAAAAGTGGTTCATGCCCGGGCTCAAACTCTTCACCAGCAATCGCCTCGAAACCCTCGCCGGGGATCTCTCGGAGACCCTCTCCTCGCCGCTGGGCGAGCCCATGGTCCCGGAGGTCATCCTGGTGCAGAGCCATGGCATGGAACGGTGGCTCTCCCTCGAGCTGGCGCGGCGCAGGGGGATCTGCGCCAACATCCGCTTCCCCTTTCCCAATCATTTTGTCGAGGGGGTCTTCCGCGATATCCTGCCCGATCTGCCCGGCTCCCCCGTCTTCGACCCGGAGGCGCTCACCTGGCGGATCATGGGCCTGCTGCCGGGTTGCCTGGACGGCGAAGGGTTCGAGTCCCTGAAGGCGTACCTCGCTGCCGACGCACGCGGCCTCAAGCGCTACCAGCTCTCCCGGATCATCGCGCGCCTCTACGATCAGTATCTCCTCTACCGGCCCGACATGGTGCTCGGGTGGGAATCGGGCAGAGATCGCCACTGGCAGGCAGCCCTCTGGCGGCTGCTCGCAGCCGGGAGCGCGGAATCTCACCGGGCTGCGCGCTGGAAGGAAGCCCTTGCACGCCTGCAGAGGGCCCTTCCCGACGGGGCGAATCTGCCCGAACGCATCTCCGTCTTCGGCATCTCGGCCCTGCCTCCCTACCACCTCCAGGTCCTTGCAGCCGTTTCCCGCTACATCGACGTCAGCCTTTTCATCCTGAACCCCTGCCGGGAGTACTGGTACCTCATCTACTCCGACCGCGAGATGCGAAGGCTCGCCGATCGGCTCGGGACTGGCGGCTCCGATGAAGCCCTCCACCTGGAGAGAGGCAACAGCCTGCTTGCCTCCATGGGGGCCCTGGGCCGGGACTTCCTCCGGATGGTCTACGACACGGGCTGCGAGGAAGCCGATGCTTCGGCGGAGCCCGGCGAGGGCAACCTTCTTTCCTGCATCCAGTCCGACATCCTCAACCTGCGCGACCGGGGCGCAGACGGCGTCAAAACGACCGTAGCCGCTGACGACGACTCGATCCAAATCCACTCCTGCCACGGCCCCATGCGGGAAGTGGAGGTCCTCCAGGACCGGATCCTCGCGCTGCTCGATTGCGACCCGTCGCTCACCCCGGCCGACATCCTCGTCATGACGCCCGAGATCGAGACCTACGCCCCCTTCATCGAGGCCGTCTTTTCACTTCCGCAAGGCGAGCGACGCCGGGTCCCCTTCAGTGTCGCCGACCGCGGTGTGCGCAAGCAGAGCGTGCTCGTGGACACGTTCCTGAGGCTTCTCGATCTCGAGGGAAGCCGCATGAGCGCAACAGAGGTTGCCGCCTTCCTCGAGGCGGATGCCCTGCGAAGGCGCTTCAAACTGGGAGCGGACGATCTTGCGCTCATACACCGGTGGATCCGCGACGCAGGCATTCGCTGGGGGGTCGACTCGTCGAGCCGCATGCGTGAGGGGCTTCCCGGTTTTGCCGAGAACACCTGGCAGACGGGTATCGACCGGCTGCTTCTCGGGGTTGCCCTGCCGGCCCGGGGCGAGGAGCTCTTCATGGGCCTTTTCCCCCACGAGGGGGTTGCCGAAGGGGACGCGGGGGTCCTCGGGTCGTTCCTTGCCTTTCTGGACAAACTCTTCGCCTTCGCGGCATCCCTGGAAGAACCCCGGGATCTCTCGGGCTGGGCGTCGAGCCTTGGCGCTGCCCTCGACGAGTTCTTTCTTCCCGACGGGGACGAGGAAGAGGATCTGCAGGCTCTCCGCCGGGCCCTCTCCGACATGGCCCTCCGCCAGGCGCAAGCGGGGTTTGACGAACGGTTCGGCGCCGGTGTCCTGAAAGCCCACCTGGAAGAGGCACTGCAGGAGGTGGGGTTCGGGTTCGGATTTCTCACCGGCGGTGTCACCTTCTGCGCCGTGCTCCCCATGCGGAGCATCCCCTTCCGGGTGATCTGCCTCATCGGGCTCGACGACGGGGCCTACCCCCGGCAGACAAGGGTGCCCGGGTTCGACCTGATGAAGGATCACCCCCGGCCGGGCGATCGCTCCCGCAGGCTCGACGACCGCTACCTGTTTCTCGAGGCGTTGCTGTCGGCCCGGGAGAAACTCTACATCAGCTACACCGGGCAGAGCATCCAGGACAACGGCGTGCGGCCGCCGTCGGTTCTCGTGAGCGAGCTGGTCGACTACATCAACCAGGGCTTTGAAATCCCGGGAGTGAAAGACATCCGGGACGCCATCATCGTGAAGCACCGCCTGCAGGCCTTCAGCCCTCAATACTTCCGGGGAGAGGGACTCTTCAG
>DASRZY010000047.1:0-6020 GCA_035685905.1 Syntrophales bacterium | reverse complement strand
CGGCCAGAGAAGGGCCGATGCCGCTGCGAAGTACCTGGTCGATCTGGGCGTGGCCAAGGACCGGATCGGCACGGTGAGCTACGGTGAAGAGAAGCCCATCTGCACCGAGAAGACAGAGTCCTGCTGGTCCAAGAACAGAAGGGATGACTTTGTCGTGAAGTAAAGACTGAACGGATAGAACTGAAGACGCAGAGAAGGTCTCGTGCCAAGCGCGAGACCTTCTTTTTTGTTGCTTTCCACGACATGGAAAATGATAATATATGACAAATTATACATTCACCGTTCCTTTCACGGAGACATCATCCGAAAAATATCCAGGAGGTGAAACATGAAAACTGTTGCCGTTCTGTTACTGGTTGTTCTCTTCGCGGCACCTGTGTATGCTGACGTGGTTGACGATTACAAGATCCGGAATGCGGGGGATCTCGTGTCGCTTTGCAGCCGGGATCTGTCGGCCGAGGACTACGTGGCCGCACAGAACTTCTGTCACGGTTTCGCCGTGGGTGCTTACGCATACTACAGAGGTGCCGCAGCGGCAGAACCAGAATTGAAGATCGTCTGCTTCAAAGAACCCTACCCGGAGCGCACAAAGGTGATAGCCGATTTCGTGGCCTGGAGCAAGGCCAACCAGTCGTTCATGAAGGATTCGGCGGTTGACACATTCTTCCGGTTCCTGGCCGGGGCTTACCCTTGCAAATAAACAAGAACTGAAAGGAGCACCATAGATGAAAACCATGAAAATCATCGTCCTTCTGATGGCGGGTATATTCCTTTTCGTCGGATGTGCCGGGATGACCGATACGCAGAAGCGCACCGGGACCGGTGTGGCGGCCGGAGCCGCCACTGGCGCCGTGATCGGGTCCTTCTACGGCAGTGCAGGGGCGGGGGCGGCTATCGGCGCAGCCGTCGGTGGAGCTGGAGGCTATATCTACGACCAGTCCGTTAAGAGTAAGGAAAAGTCCTACCAGGATGGCTACCAGGCCGGAAAGCAGAGCAGCACGTCGAAATAGCAAGGCCGTCATGAGTGAACTGGGCGCCGCGGAGAATGCGTTCGCGGCGCCAATATTATTTTATATTCTTTACAAGATTCCGAAATACTGTAAAATTAGAAGGTATTTCAAGATCAGCCTACCCTCATCGATTTGATCCACGAATCCACATGGGGCCCAACCAGGAAGGGCTCCTCATTGCTGTATTGCAAAATATCTGCGAATCGTTTCTCCGATTGCTTCAAAGGGAATGTATCTTGGATAACCTTTACCGTTTATTGCTTGATGATTGATGACATAAGCACCATCTTGTTGTATTCAATGAACTACCCCGCAGCGAGCTACGGGGTATCAAACAAGAATGTCATGCCCGTGAAAACGGGCATCCATCTTGGATTCCCTCTTTCGAGGGAATGACAAATTCGAAGCAAGCTTCGGGGACTTTACCCGGAGTGCATCAACGCCAGAATCCAACGGGGGATCAGTCATGGAAAATCAGCAGAATAAAACGAAGGATCTTCTCGATCTCATGGGAAAGATCAGCCGGCTCTACACGACTCGCGTTCTTGAGGCCCAGAAAGCATATATGAGTCATGTGCAGAAGGTGGCCGTCGAGCAGAAGCAGCCCATGGGGGCCCCGTCGGAAAATCCCTGGCAGGCCTGGACCGAATACGCGACCGACTTCGCGCAGCGCTCCGTGCTCTTCTGGGATGTCCTGCGCGAGCGGGGCAACAACTACATCGAGCACAAGAAAGAAGGAACGCCCCCGCTGCTGGCCTTCAAGTGGGAGATGATCTCGGACGGGCGAACCTTTGATCGCCCCGTCAATTACGCCCTGATCCGGATCATCCCGCCGGAGGGCGTGAAGGTCGACGACACGCGGCGTCCCTTCATCATCGTGGACCCCCGCGCCGGTCACGGGCCTGGCATCGGCGGGTTCAAGAAGGATTCCGAAGTCGGAGTCGCCCTGCAGTTCGGTCACCCCGTCTATTTCGTGATCTTTTTTCCAGAGCCCGAGCCGGGGCAGACGATCCTAGACGTCTCGGCCGCCGAGACGAAGTTCCTGGAAACCGTCGTGAAGCGGCACCCGAAGAGCCCCAAGCCGACCATCTACGGAAACTGCCAGGGCGGCTGGGCCTCCATGATGATTGCCGCCAACGACCCGGACAAGGTGGGGTCCATCGTGATCAACGGCGCACCCATGTCCTACTGGAGCGGAAGCTGGAGCGAGGGCGAAGGCGAAAACCCGATGCGCTACAGCGGGGGGCTCCTCGGAGGGTCCTGGATGTCGCTTTTTGCCAGCGACATGGGCAACGGCAAGTTTGACGGCGCCTACCTCGTGGAGAACTTCGAGAACCTCAACCCGGCCAACACCTTCTGGAACAAGTATCGCAACCTCTGGAAGAACATCGACACCGAACGCGAGCGTTTCCTGGAGTTCGAGAAGTGGTGGGGCGGATATTTCCTGATGAACGAGGAGGAGATCCGCTGGATCGTCGACAATCTCTTTGTTGGCAACAAACTGGCCCGAGGGGATGTGAAGGCGGCGCCCGGGACCTACATCGATCTCAAGGCGATCCGCTCGCCCATCGTCATCTTTTCATCCAAGGGCGACAACATCACACCTCCCCAGCAGGCGATCAACTGGATCGCCGACGTCTACTCGAGTACGGCCGAGATCAAGGCAAACGGCCAGGTCATCGTGGGGCTTGTGCAGGAAGACGTGGGTCACCTGGGGATCTTCGTCTCGGGCAAAATCGCCCAGAAGGAACACACGGAGATCATAGAGGCCCTTGACTACATTGAAAGGCTCCGGCCCGGCCTCTACGTCATGGAGCTCGAGGAGACCTCCGGTACGGGGAAGGACAAGTACCTCTCGAGTTTCCGGGAGGTGCGCCTGGAGGATATGCGCAGCCTCAATCGCCTGGAACGCAGGGACGAGAAGCCCTTCGAGGTCGTAGCCGAGGTGTCGCTGCTCAACGAGAAGGCCTACTCGCTTTTCGGCAGGCCCATCGTGAAGAGCCTGGTGAATGAGAAAACCGCCGAGCTGGGCCGCAATCTCCATCCCTTGAGGGTGCAGCGCTGGCTGCTCAGCGACATCAACCCGCTCATGTGGCCCGTGGGGGTCATGGCTTCAAAGGTGGAGGCCGACAGAAAGCCGGCTTCGGGGGAAAATCCCTTTCGCAGGCTCGAGGAGATGGGATCCGAGATGATCACTGCCTCCTGGAACTTCTACCGCGACATGCGCGATGCCGCAAGCGAATCGGAGTTCTTCCAGATCTACGGCTCGATGATCGCCCTGGGGGCGTCGGGGGATGTCAAACCCGGTCTGCAGCCCCTGCAACAGCCTGATCCTCGCGAGCTTCCTTTCGTAAAGACCGCTCTGGCCGCCATCGAGAAGGGCGGGTACGCGGAGGCCATGGTCCGGATCTGGTCCATGGTGGGCCAGTGCGTCGATGTCATCCCGCTGCAGCGGCTGGAACTGGCCGACAAGACCTTGCGCGCCGACGAGAAGCTCTCGAAGCTATCCGAGGACGAGATGAGGCGGCTGCGCTCCGAGGCCGAGGTCATCGCCATGCTGGAACCGGAGCGCGCATTGCGATCCCTTCCCATCCTGCTGACAAAGCCCGAAGACAAAAAACGCGCACTTTCGCTCATAGAGTCGGTACAGTCCCAGGTTTCCTTCACGCCGAAACAGCTCGACATGATCGGGAAGATCACCACCGTGCTCTCCGAAAAGGAGTCCGGGCCCGTGGCGGGAAACTCTGCCAGGAAGAAAACAAAGAAGAAATAGACACTCCAGGGGCTCCGATCGGGAATGGACAAACCTTCAGAGCAAGAAAACGCCCATCACGTCGTCATCATCGGCGGGGGGTTCGGGGGGCTCTACGCTGCAAGAACCCTGGGCAAGGTCCCCGTAGGGGTCACGCTCGTGGACCGGCGGAATTTCCATCTCTTCCAGCCGCTTCTCTACCAGGTGGCCACTGGCATTCTCGGACCTGCAGAGATCACCGCCCCGCTTCGCCACATCCTGCGCAAGCAGAAAAACGCCACCGTCCTTATGGGCGAAGTGGTGGGTTTTGAGCCGTCAAAGCGGCGTGTCATCCTTGCCGACGGCGTCATCGACTATGACACGCTGATCGTGGCGGCGGGGATGAAGAATCATTACTACGGCAATGACGCCTGGGAGAAGGCAGCGCCGGGGCTCAAGAGCATCGAAGACAGCGCCTGGATCCGCCAGAAGATCTTTCTTGCCTTTGAGGTAGCCGAAAGGGAACCCGACCCGGAGAAGCGCCGGGCGTGGCTTACCTTCGTGATCGTCGGCAGCGGTCCCACCGGTGTAGAGCTGACGGGGATGGTTGCCGAAATCGCCCGGGAGACCCTGAAGGATGATTTTCGCTCCATCAACCCCCAGGAGTCAGAGATCATCCTCGTGGATGCAGCGGCCCGGATGCTGCCCTCTTTTCCCCCTGAACTGTCCGAAAAGGCCAAATCAACGCTTCATGATCTCGGTGTGCAGGTGCGGACAAGCGTGAAGGTCACGGACATCGATGAGCAGGGGATCGCCCTGGAGAGCCTCAACGGCAAGGAATGGATTGCGGCACGCACTGTGCTCTGGGCGGCAGGTGTCGCCGCTTCGCCCCTGGGCAGGATGCTCGCCGAAAAAACCGGGGCGCAAACGGATCGGCTGGGGCGGGTGATGGTGAACCCCGATCTCACCTTGCCGGGTTACCCGGACATTTTTGTCATCGGCGATATGGCCCACCTGCCCGGTAAGGACGGGAACCCGCTGCCCGGACTTGCCCCCGTGGCCACACAGCAGGGCCGTTACGTGGCCCGGGGTATCGAGAAGCGTCTGCAAGGCGGGAAGCAGTCGGCGCCCTTTTCCTACTTCGACAAGGGGACCATGGCGGTTATCGGGAAGCACGCCGCCGTTGCCAACATCGGCAGATTTCGCTTCGGCGGGATCACTGCCTGGTGCATGTGGCTCTTCATTCACCTGCTGCTCCTGATCAACTTCGAGAGCCGGGTGGTTGTGCTTGTCCGCTGGGCCTTTTCATACTTCACCCACAGTCGCGGCTCACGGGTGCTGATCGCGACGGGCACCCTGCGCCTGCCCATCTCGGGCGCCGGGAGTACAGACGGACAGGGGGCTGAAGGATCCAGTTCAAAAGAAAAGGAGGACCCATGGAACCGGTAAAAAGAGACGGGAAAGTAGCCATCGAGGAAATGGAACAGGCAAAAGAATTAACGAATATAACCTTCGACGAAATCAAGATCGGCGCAACCGCCGAGTTTACCCTTACCCTGACGCAAAACCAGATCGATCTGGCCGCCATGGTCTCGGGGGACGTGGACGCATTTTATTTGATGGAGCCCGGCGACGCGGATAAGCGTCAGGAGGCCAGGAAGACGGAAGCATCCGGAGCCGAGGCCATCATATCCATCTTACTCGGTACCCGCCTGCCGGGGCCGGGGTCGAAGATCGTGCACAGGGATCTGCGTTTTGCCGGAGATTTCTCCGTGGGCGACAAGCTTACGGCGAAAGTCACCGTAAAAGAAAAGCGCAAGGAGGGAAACCTCGTCGTTTTCGATACGCGCTGTGTCAACCAGGCGGGGAGTGAACTCGTTGTCGGCACGGTGACAGTCCAGGCGCCCACGTCGCGGCTGGTCTACGACAACATCAAGCCGCCCCAGCTCGGTCTTCGCTGGGGCGATGCCTTTGCGCAGGTCATCAAGGGCTGCCAGGGCTGCGAGCCGATCCCCTGCGCCATCGTCCACCCCTGCGACCAGGATTCCCTCATGGGCGCCATCGAGGCGGCAAAGCGCGGCTTCATCATCCCGGTGCTCGTCGGCCCCGAGGACAAGATCCGGAAGGCCGCCGAGGCTGCGAAGATCGATCTGGGATCCTACCGGATCGTGTCCACAGAGCACAGCCAGGCCTCGGCTGCGAAGGCCGTCGAACTGGCGCGTGCAGGCGAGGTGGAAGCCCTCATGAAAGGAAGCCTCCATACCGACGAGATCATGGGC
>DASRZY010000046.1:0-8612 GCA_035685905.1 Syntrophales bacterium | reverse complement strand
GCCCATGATCTCGTCGGTATGGAGGCTTCCTTTCATGAGGGCTTCCACCTCGCCTGCACGCGCCAGTTCGACGGCCTTCGCAGCCGAGGCCTGGCTGTGCTCTGTGGACACGATCCGGTAGGATCCCAGATCGATCTTCGCCTGCTGGGCTGCTGCCCTTATCTTGTCCTCGGGCCCGACGAGCACCGGGATGATGAAGCCACGGCGGGCTGCTTCAATGGCGCCCATCAGGGAATCCTGGTCGCAAGGATGTACGATTGCGCAGGGGATCGGCTCGCAACCCTGGCTGCCCTTGATGACTTGTGCAAAGGCATCACCCCAGCGGAGCCCGAGCTGGGGCGGTTTGATGTTGTCGTAGACCAGCCGCGACGTGGGTGCCTGCACAATGACCGTGCCGGCCACGAGTTCTTTTTCCGCCTGGTTGACGCAGCGGGTATCGAATACGACGAGGTTGCCCTCCTTGCGCTTTTCCCTGACGGTGATCTTCGCCGTGAGCTTATCCCCCACGGAGAAATCTCCGGCAAAATGAAGATCCCTGTGCAGGATCTTTGACCCCGGTCCGGGCAGGCGAGTGCCGAGCAGGATGGATATGATGGCCTCGGCGCCGGCCGCTTCCGTCGTCCTGGCCTCCTGCCGCTTATCCGCGTCGCCGGGCTGCATCAGGTAAAAGGCGTCCACGTCCCCTGAGACCATGGCCGCAAGATCGATCTGGCTTTGCGTCAGGGTAACGGTCAGCTCGGCGGTCGCCCCGATCTTGATTTCCTCGAAGGTCACATTCGTTAATTCTTTTGCCTGCTCCATTTCTTCAACGGTTACTTTCCCGTCTCTTTTTACCGGTTCCATCGTTCCTCCTTTTTATGAGTACTCCGCAGAATACCCTTGTCCTGTGGACGGGGATGAATGCGGTCTTTCGTCCCAGGTGAGTCTTCCGGGCCGTCTTTGGCATACTCGGGGAAGACATCGAAATAGCGGTCGCCCAGCGGAAATCAAGGCGAATGCACCATAAAGCGAAATTGCCAGGCCCCGATACCTGGACCGAGGTTATCAACAGCCTTGGGTCCGGTTTCATGCCGAATGGATGCAGCTATCTTTCATTGTGGAGGTTCGGGTATCTTCCCACCCATGTCGACAACGAAACGCTGAAAATCAGGAGAGGCCCATAACAGCTTCGCTGCAACTTCCCGAAGGCGATCGACCTGTTCCGTGCTCAGTGAAAACGTTGTCGGGATGCTGTGAAAATAGTCCCGCTCTTTTTTTTCAGGCAGAAAATCGAAGGTGATATGAACGATGTAGAAATCCAGCGGCTTGCGCCTCGCCGCGTCCTCCGTCTGCCAATCCTTGACACTCCGGCGAAGCAGATCGAGCATCTCAAAATTATATTTGTTGACCATCACCGTCGAAGATAGATCCATGACCGTACCCAATCCGGGAATGTCTCCAAGACTCCAGGATGGTTTTGACGATGTTTCGGCGTCGACGAGAATGAAAGCGATTCTTCGAATCCCGCGGCTCTCTATATTCTCGAGGGTCTCGCGAAGTCCTCCCTTGATCATGATCCGATCGATGATGGCCCGAACACCGAGATTGTCGGATACCCCTCCGTCAACAAGATAAAAATAGGGCTTTTGCCGTTCATCGAGAAGGGTGTCAACGATCTTCGCCATCTGAAATATGCGGCTGGTTGGATCCGGCTTCTCGAGGGCTTTCGTCACCCAGTCGGGCTTTTCGAGCCCGCAGCTCCCGGCGTAGTTTCTGATGACCACGGGAGATAAAGGGCCTGGTAGGGCCGAAGAGGCGGCGACCGCCCTCGAAACCGGGAATTTCGTGAAATCCGAGCAGATGAGCCGGAAAACGTCGCGGGTGAAGGGAAAAACGACACCATCCACCATGTCGGTCGCGAGAATCACAACCTGTGGAGAATTCTTCCTTTCCATGCCGGCAAGGGTCGCTTCCTTGAACAGGATCTCATCATAGTATTCCTGGGCGAGGTCGCTGCGCCCAAAGCGGGGGGAGGCCAGGCGCGGCCCGTACAGCGGGTTAAGAATACGACGAGTCAAATCGCCCTGCACATCCCGCGTCAGAAATTTCTCCCTGTAGTCATCGAATATTCTTTTTCCGTACAAGCCGTAATAAGCCGCCGTGAAGCTTCCTCCGGAGACTGAAACAATGACACTGATCTCATCAAGCATGGTTCTTGGCAGCCCTTCCAACCCGGGTACGGCGCCACCCGGCAGCTCGATTCGCCGCAGCGCCTCCAATGTTCCATACGCCAGTGAGGCGGCCCGGGTGCCCCCGCCGGAAAACGCAACGATCAGAAGTTGCGAACCCGCCGGCTCCAGGCCCCTTTCGGGGGACTGCATGGATTCCTGCTTCGGGTTAAGCGGATATTGCGCCGCGCAGGAAATGCAGATCAGCGCACTCAGTGCAACGATGAATGGAAGGAGCCTGGTGGAACTGGAAAAATGAATTCTCATCGGACTTGTCCCGTCACCTCTTTTCGAACGATGCTGCTCTATGCAAAGAGGTAAAGCCAGTCGCGGTTCTTTCGCCCGGCATTCAGGGAACGAACTCAGGTCCCGAGTTTAACCCGCTCCCACTCCCGCCTCAGGATCACTTGTGATAGTCTGGTGATGGTTTCGATGTCGGCCTCGGTATCCGAATCGAGAGATTCCTCGGCCTGCAACCGCTTGATTGCGATATCGATAGCCCGGTCAAGCTGCTGGTGATCCACGTCGGTGGGTTTTAAAAGGAGTCGAATCTTCGAATGTGCGAGTACGATACGCTCGAGTTTGTGCAGCAGCGCCGCATCTTCGCGAAGCGGACCGCGGCCCTTGTCCCATTTGCTCTTCCACGCCGACCTGATAATCAAAGAGGAGACCAGCAGCGAGATCAGTTCTGACACCATGTCGCGCAACGTTTCGATCCATTTCTGCCGGTTTGTCGAGAGCACCGTGGCATTGAACTGACGCCTCGCGACCTTGAGCGTGACGATTGGCCCAAGAATCGATGCCGCAAGAGCCGTGCACGCAGAAATGAAGCTTAATACGAGAGGGTCCATAGCTTTCCTCAAAAGGTTGACTGATGACGGATAACGCCTGACAAGAATTGCATGCGGAATCCGGTCCGCACGATCCTATCGGTGACCGCCTCCTTCGACTTTTCCGTCTTCACCTTTCATACGCAACACGCCGATATGTCTGCATCCGTTTGCTCCGGAAATCTCGATTCCGTTTCGAATCAGCGCTTTTCAGCTTTATCTTGCTCCGGTTATCCGGGAAATCTTTCCCCTATGATGAGTCATCTTCTGCCCTCCGCTCAGGACATCCTTGATCCGCCCGAGAATTTCGCGCTGCTCCGCCGTGACGCCGTCCAGTTCCAGTCCCCATTGGAGGACCTCCAGCGCTCGCCTCCGGTCTACGGGATCGGCAAGAAGTTTCGGCAGGGCCTGCAGGGTGGCTTCGGGTTCCAAAAGCGCCAGGACGCCGGCCTCGGACCTGATCCGGCGAATCTGCTTTTCCGTCAGCCTCGAGAGGATCTCGTCCGACCGGACCAGTTCGCTTGCTTTCTCCAGCGTGTACAGCGGGATGGGAGCGGCGTATTGGGCCGTGAGCGACCCGATCCGGGCGACGGCCTCGGCATATCCGCCTTTGTCGATGGCCGTCAGGGCCTCTTTCACATGGGGAAGCTTGCGCGGGTCGACCTTTGCGTCGGGCTCGATGACCGGTTTGACATCCCCCGATGCCCCCAGGGTGATCATGGAGCCGTAGACCTGGAAGAAAGCGGCCTCGCTTGCTGCATCGCGCAGGTCGCGGTAGAGATTCAGCGAAGCCGTCATCATTTCCGAGAAGGTCTCTTCCAGTTTTCGATACGGGTTGTCCTCCTTCACCGGTTTCCGATCGGATTTGACGGCGGATGCGGCGGGGGACACGGGCCACATCAGCGGGTTCATGTCGCTGAAGAGCCATCGCTGGGCCCGAAGCGGGTGCATCTTCCGCCCGATCTCGGCGGTCTTCTCGTTGACGAACCGCTTCACAAACGGGCTTGCGTAGATGGCATAGGCCTTCTCATTGAGAAGGGATATTTCATTGACCAGTTCAAAGGGCTTCTCGTCCCGCCGCTCGAGCTTGTTGTGCTTTCTGAGTTCCTCCAGCGAAACCTCCCGGAACGTCGAAAGGTATTTGTCTTTCCCGGTTGCCGAGGTCTCCTCGATCTCCATGATGTAGCCCCCGGGCTGGAGCATCTCTATATAGTCCAGCGCCTCGACGATCTCCGTGTGCTCCTTCTGCGCGACCTTGCCCGAAACGAAAATGCCTAAATGGCCGATGTCCTCGTGAACGAGCCCCACGATCACCTGCCCGTTGGCCTTGATCTCGGCCGTGCTCGAGTAGACATCGGATATCCAGTTGAACGCCTGCTGGGGCGGCGTGATGTTGTCGCCCTTCGAGGAGAAGATCACGATAGGCGAGCGGATCGCTTTCAGATCCACGTACGTGCCGGGGGCGGCCTTCACCTCGCCGCGGGCAAGCTTGTTGCCGATGAAGAGGTTTTCGACGATCCAGCGGATTTCCTCTTCGTTCATGAGGAAGTAGCCGCCCCACCACTTTTCGAACTCCAGGAAGCGCTCCCGCTCCGTGTCGATGTTTTTCCAGACGTTGTAGTACTTGTTCCAAAGGGTGTTGGCGGGGTTAAGGTTTTCCATATTCTGGACGAGGTAGGCGCCATCGAACCTGCCGTTGCCCAGATCGCTTGCGAGAAGCGACATCCAGGCGCCGCCAAGGAGCCCCCCGCTGTAGCGCATGGGGTTTTCGCCCTCGCCGCCGCTCCAGCTGCCGCTCCAGTAGGACATGGGGGCGCCGTTGATGACGACGATGCCGACCTTTTCGGGATCGTTTGCCGCGATCAGCATGGAGGCCCAGCCGCCCTGGCAGTTGCCGTAGATCACAGGCTTGGGGCTGTCGGGGTGCCGGGAGATGATTGTGTCCAGGAACGTCGTCTCGGCAGCAGTGACATCGAGAATCGTCTGGCCGGGCTCGGGTTCCGGGAAGAAGATGACGAAGTAGACGGGATAGCCGAACTGGAGGGCCACGCCGACCTCGGAGTCCTTCTTGAATCCGCCGATGCCGGGACCGTGCCCCGCGCGCGGCTCGATGATGATGAAGGGGCGCTTTTTGTCGTCCACCTGCACGCCCGCGGGCGGGATGATCCGGAGGAGGGCGTAATTGACGGGCCGCTCGAATTTGCGGCCATCGGAGATCATCTCCCACTCGAAGGCCAAGAGCGGCGGGTTTCCTGCTTTCACGTGCTCGAGATACGTGTTGCCCCGCTCTCTCAGGGTGTCCCAGAAGAGCACCGAACGCTGGGCGAAATCCGTCGCGTATTCGGCCCAGGACTGCCATGCGTTCGAAGGGGCCGTTCCCTCCGCTTTCTTCTGACCGGCGGCCGAGGCTTTCTGGAGGTGGGCCATGAACGCGGCCTGGGCCCTCTGGAGGCGCTCGGCATAGTTCTGTCCGATTTTGTTCATCAACGTCCAATACGTTTCCGTCTTCTGGTTTTCCATAGCTTGACTCCTGACGCTCAGCCGTTTTGGAGAGCGCTCTTAATTAATATCCGGGTGTACGGTGCTCTTCTCTGCCGAGGAGTGGCAAAGAACTGATCCAGGAGGGGGCTCCTGTCACACCGTACACGCCGGCGTTCCATCCATCTTGCTCGAACGAACAAATCGATTGGCTCTTTTGCGGAGAGCCGAGGCTGCAGTTCCAATTCTGTCGTCTGCGCGGGCTTCAGGCGAGATATTCGCACCCGGCATATTCGATGTCAGACTTCGGTCAAGGTGCGGGGTGTGAAGCGACAATACGCTTGAGATCCGCAACGGCGAGATAGTAACCGAGAAGAGCCTGCACGTGCTCATACTCCGCCTTCTTCACGGAAGCGACGGCTGTGGCGTATTGACTCTCCGTAACCGTTCCCGACTTCATCCCGTCGCTTTTCAGCCGCAGGTTTTCCTTTTGCAGCTCCAACGATTCCCGGGCGACATCGATCAGGCGCTTCGTCTGTTCCAGTTTCCTGTATGCCTTGTCCACTTCGACCTCGACCCGTTTCTTCACGCGGTGAAGGTTCTCGCCCGCCTGGTTAAGCTGCTCCTTGCGTTGACCGACAACACCCCCCCGTTTACCCCAGTCGATGATATCCCATTCCATTCTCAAGCCCACGATACCGATATCGTTCGTCACAAAGGGGACGCCGACCTGATGGATATACTGGCCGAACGCGCTGATGTCGGGGACATATTCCCATTGTGCAGCCTTTACACCGCTTTCGGCCTTGTTGACCCCTTCCCGTGCGGCCTTGATTTCCGGGTTATTTTCAAAAGCCCCCTGCACGTATTTTTCACGGGTATCCGCAGTCGGTTCCGGCGGGGAGGGATCGACAGGGTCAATCTCCGTATCGAGGGGCAAGCCCAAAAGGTCATTCAGTTCCGAATTGAGATCGGCAATCTGAATCTCTGCGGAAAGCAGGGCGTGTTTGTTCTGGAGGAGAACCGCATTGCTGCCGATCGCGGCGACCTCGAGCTGATTCCCGGCAGCCACACTGTCTTTCGCTTCACGGAGGGCCTGCTCGCCGGCTGCAACGGCGGCAGAAGCGGCGTCCTTCAGCTTCCGGGTTACGACCAGGCCATAGAAGAGCTTGTGAGTCGCAAAGACGACGTCCGTCCTGGCTTTCTCCAATTCGGCGGCTGCAATCTGCTGATCCGCAAGGGCGACGTTGTCTGCATGGTAGATCTTCGGCAGCTGGGTCAGAGGCTGGGTGAGCGTGGTATTGGCAATGAATGGCGTATCGTTGCCCTGATTAATCGAAACATCCTGAACGGGGAAAGGGCCGAGACCGGGTACGTTGCCCAGACTGCCCGTGGGAATGTTAATCAGTTGGTTGTTCGTCAGATGGAAATAGGTCGACTCGTTCCTTAGATGGGGGAAATAATCCGACTGGACCGTCTTCCTCTTCTCGCCGCCTTCCCGGACCTTTGAGCCGGCGATTTTAAGCGACGAATTTTGCGCCACGGCAAGGGCAACCGCGTCATCGAGGGTCAGTTGACGCGTTTCGGCAAGGGCTTGGCCCGATCCCAGGAAGAACGCCAGGGCAACCATGACAGCGGCCGCGGGCGCCTTCTTGATGCGCGATATCACGACAACATAGAGCACCGGTATGACGAGGAGCGTGAAGCACATGGAGAAGATGAGCCCCACGGCAATGACCGAGGCAAGGGGGCTCCAGAGCGCCGAACGCGAAAGAATCATTGGAATCATACCCATCGCTGCAGCCATGGTGGTCAGAAAGATCGGCCGCAGACGGCGTTGCCCCGCCTCTGTCGCTGCTTCCTCGAGGGAATGCCCCTCTGCGATCTTCTCGTTCACATAGTCGACGAGGATGATGGCATTTCGGACCACGATACCGCACACGCTGATCAGGCCGATGAAGGCCATGAACCCGAAGGGATTCCGGGTGATCAGCAACCCCACCGCTGCGCCAAGGAGCGACAAAGGGATCGATGTCATGATGACGAGGGGCACCGATATATTCCGGAACTGGACGATCAGGACGAGAAAGATTGCGACAAGGCTGATCCCCAGGGCTCCGACCATGTGAGGAAGATTATCGTCCTTATTGAATTTTTCTCCTCCATACTCGATGCGGTACCCGGGCGGCAGCTTGAGCGCCGCGATCTTCGGTGCGATGGCATCAAGCAGTTCGGACGCGTATACCCCCTCCTTGACGAAACTGCGCACCGTCAGGGTCCTCACGCCGTTGCGGCGCACGATGCGGCTCGTCTGCCATTCGGGCGTGAGGTTGGCAATGGCCCGCAGCGGCACGCTCGCATGGGTGAGTTGGGAAGTCATGTATACATCCCCCACGGAGTCAAAGGAAGAGCGGTCGTCCTTCTCGAGGCGAAGGAGCAGGGTCACGGCACGATCTCCCTCCCAGAAGACGCCGGTTGACACGCCGTCAAAGCCGCCGGACAGGGTCTGGGAGACCGCGCCATTGGTCAGGCCGAGACGATTAGCCAACTCGTTGTTTACGTCGATATCGACCCTGTACGTGTCGTTGTAGTAGTCACGATGCACAAACCGGGAAGAAGGCTCTGCCCGAAGCATGTTTTCCACCTCCGTTCCGATCTGTTTCAACACGGCCATGTCGTCACCCGAAATCCGGATTTCGATGGGGGCCTCCTGTGCCGATCCCTGCTGCAACTCCTTGACGATCACCATGGCCCCGGGAACGACTTCAGTCAATTTCATCCGCAGGTCGGCAACCAAAGCAGGCGTCGCTTTGACGGATCGGGTATTGACAATGAACTGGCCGTAAGCGCCGTCGGGCTGCTGCGGGTTGACGTTGTAATAGAATCGCGGGGCGCTCTGCCCGACAAACGTTGCGTAATGGACGACCTCGGGACGACCGGCCAGGACCTTTTCGATTCGCCCCATCACGGCATCCGTGGCCTCGATCCGCGTTCCCTGGCGCATCCACACGTCCATGACAAACTGGTTGCGCTCGGCGGGAGGGAAGAATTGCTGCGGCACCAGGTGGAAAAAGATCACTCCGAGGCAGACCGCCCC
>DASRZY010000045.1:0-6499 GCA_035685905.1 Syntrophales bacterium | reverse complement strand
CACGGCGACCTGCCCTTCGGACATCATGAGGGTGGCATCGGGCTTCGGCTTCTTCTCCGCCTTGGCGGGCGGCGGCGATGCAGGAGCGGATGTTGCTTCCGGCGCTTTCGCGGGCGGTGCCTGGGCAATAGCAAGGCCCATGGTTGAAACCAGGAACATCATGGATACCAGAACGACAAATGCCTTCTTCATGCCTGTTACCTCCAGTATGCGTTGATACAGATTCGTTATGAAAATAATCGTCATTGCCAGCGTTCCACGCTCGCCCCAACCCTCTCCCCTTAGGGGATCGTGAGACTATGGAAGCAGGTTGTGCGAGGCAGCTGTGCGGTGAAGGAAAACGGTCAGGGTTTCATGACATCGATCGCAAGAGCCTTCGTCACACGCAGGGTGATGTCGTCGCCCTTTTTCAGCTTGTCCAGCGCCTTCACGCTCTTGTCGACCTTGAACTTCTTCGTCTTGCCTTCCGGCCCCATGAGCGTGATCGTGCGGGCCTTCAGGTCAACGGCTTCCACCTTTGCCGTCACTTCATCGGTCTCGACCATGACCATGCCGGGCTTTGCCCCCTTTGGGGCCACACCGACCATATCCGCCTCGCCTGCGCTCGGGGGGTCAGTGGATTTGCGGACGAAGACCGCCACGGACTCCAGGTACTGCGCCACCACTTTGTCGCCGACTTTCACCTGGTCCAGGTTCTTCACAGCATCGCCGGCCTTGAAGGTGACCATATTCCCCTTGGGGCCTTTGAGGGTGACCATCCGCGTTGCATAGTCGACCTTCTCCACTGTTGCCGTCACCTTCGCCACGTCGATGACGGCAGCACCCATGGGTTGTTGAGCCGCTTTCGGTTCCACTTTCGCCTGGGCGAAAGCAAATGACACAACACCCACAACAAGAACGACGACAAGACACAGCATAGAGAACTTCTTCATGGAAACCTCCTTCTTTGTTCTGCGATTGTTTATCCGGATTTGCCTCCTCAATGGCGGACCTACCCTTCAACTCAACTTTATTATTTTAGCCCTCTTAAAGCCGGGCACGCAATCATTTTGAAAATCCCCCTTTTTGCCGCCTTTATCCGCTTCGCGGGGTGGCCCGGTGAGGAAAGAACCGGACAAGGTTGCGCTCCCGGAATGCTTGAGGAACAGAATTATTCCCCTCACTCCAACCCTCTCTCCAACGGAATGAAGGGATCTGTCACCCTCACCCTGGCCCTCTCCGCTCAAGGGAGAGGGAGATCAGGGTAGTCATGTTCTCGAGGCGCCCCCGGTCAAAGGTGGAAGTGTAAGGCCTGGGGGAAGCGTAACGGAACGATCACGGAAACGTCACTTGCAGAACGGGCGGGCCCGGAGTTCCGGGCGCCATGTCCCAGACGGTGACATTCAGCCAGGGCATCGTTGCAGTATACACGACAACCGATCCATCCTTGCGAACGTCTCGAAGGATGAGATTCCCCCCGGCCTGAAGCATGTTCTCCCGCATGACCTTCTGGTAATCCTGCTGCACATCCGCCAGCGACATCTTGCCGAGAGGCGTCGCGGTGATCTGTCCGCTCGCGCTCACGGTGACCCCGTCCGGGTAAAGGACGTAGCCGTAAAGCTGTCGCACATTGGGACCGAACGTCTGCAGGCCGATCGTGTTGAACTTCTGGTTGCCGAATGCGGACGGGTCAACCTGCTTCCAGTCAAGGGCCACGCTGCTGCTGCCTCCGCTGGCGCATCCTGCAAGGGAAAGGAAAATCAGCGCAGCAACCAGGGCTCCTGCCGCGCTCCACGCTCTTGTCTTCGTGACCTTTTGCATACTGACCTCCTTTTCTCTTTTCACGAGAGGATCGGGTTGAATCCTCATCTTTTTGATCGATCACTTCGGGTTGCATTCCCCCGAAACTCGCTTTTAGCTCGCGTCATTCCCGCGAAAGCGGGAATCAAGGATGAATTTCTGGATGCCTGTTCCCCGCCTATGCGAGGACAAGCTTCACGGGCATGACATCCTTGTTTGATACCCGCAGCTTGCCGTGGGGGGGTTCATTCATTTTTTCGCTTTGTGTTGCCGGCATCGCTGTTCCCGGCCTCATCGGGCCGGGGTTCGGTCGAATAGAGCGCAACCAGCCGTGCGACTAGCATGGTCATGTAGAACATGCTGGCGACGGCTTCCAGGATTGCCAACATCCGCGCAATGCCTGACACGGGGACGATGTCGCCGTAGCCGATGGTGCAGAGCGTGGCAAAGCTGAAATACATGCTGTTGGCGCCCTTCATCACGTGGCCGGCAGTAGTGTCGCCGTAGGTGACGACAAACGCGTCGGGGTTCACGCCGGCAACAATGGCGTAAGCGAAAGACCACAGCAGTCCCAGCATCAGGTAGTTCGCAACGACCGTGCAAAGGACCTCCCTGTCGACCCGGGGCGCCCGGAGGATGAAGGCGAAGAGGTGCAACACCACGTACCCGGTGAAGAGCACGCCGGCCCCGAGGAAAATCTCCGGCGGCGCCAGGTCCGGCCTGAAGTAATTCACCCACTTCCCCACAAGCGCGGGAATCACCAGCACCGTTCCCAGGACAAGCGCTCTGCGGCGCCCCCCGATGGCAAGCAACGCAGAGAACAGCACGAGCGTGATGAGGACGGACTCGACGAGGATCCCGTACTCGAACTTATCGATGAACGGCCCCGTCACAACCAGCAGCAAAAGCGCCGTCAGGAACTGGACGCCTGAGAATCGGAGCACACCTTCCCTGAAGGGGATCGGGCCCCCGGTTCCTGTTTTCTTTCCCGGATCAGGCTGCACGTTTTCGGGCATAACGACTCCTGCTTTTCACCGCACGTGAGTGGCGATGGGCGTCCCTACTGGGGAAGACACGCGCCGAAGACGACAAACGCCGTCTTCTCTCCAGCCGCCGTCAGGGTGAATTTGCCCGTCGTTTCGGATATCGTCGCTGACCACCCGGCGCCGTCCCTCTTGTCCCTGACGCCCGCGTCAGCCCCCTGCAGGATCAGCATCCCGTCGAGATGCTCCACTCGCTTGATCTCGCTCACCCGTTTTCCCTCCCTGTCCATGGCCGGCGCGACTTTCCTCCCGGCGACATCCACATGGAGAAACTGCGGCATGCCGATGCTCTCCACAGTCGCCGCGCGATCGACCACGGTGGGCGTGCATTCGATCACCTTGATGACGGAGCAGAGGATCGGCCTGGAACCGTCAAAGTCAGCAGCCAGCGCAGCCGGCGCCATGCCGGCCGACAGAATCGACACAATATAGAGGATCCACAGATTTTTCATAACGGCCTCCACGTATTTTCTTGAGTTCCTGCCGATCCCGAGGAAGGCAGGTCGGCTCTGGTGTTCAGTATCAACAGGTCTTTCGTCCTGATAAAGCGATGCAGCCTTTCTATTGCACGACATAGCCCCTGCCAGTGAGACACGCGGAATAGGCCCGGTTGTAATAGTCGCGCTTCTGCGTGTACTGCGATGCCTGCTGGTTGGCCCACTGCTGCTGTTGCTCCTGGGCCTCTTCCTGTTGGTGCTTGGCTCTCAACCCGCCGAAGATTCCACCGGCGACGGCCCCGATGGCCGCCCCTTCGCCCGCGCTGCCGGAGAGCGAGCCGATCGCCAGGCCCGCAACCGCGCCGACGGCGCCGCCCTTTACGGCACCGCCTGCGGGACTGCCCTGGGCATCGGGCGGGGGCGCCGATGTGGCCGTGGGCATCGCCATGGGATCGAACCCCGTCTGTTGCTTGGCCCAGGTATAGCATTCATACTTGTCCTGCTCCATCTGCTGCTGGCTCTGGCCCTTGGCGGGATAGATGACAACGTTCTGCTGCTGCTGTTGCGCCGCAGCGTGTCCGGCGGCCACGACAATAACCACGATTGAAACCAGGAAAACCATAGTTCTACCCATATCCGTCCTCCTTTCCAACGTCTATTGACTCTCCTGTTGTCCGATTCTTTCCTGCAGGACGACAGGAAAATGTGGTGCGTATCCTTTGGCGAGCTCAGATTAACGTGATGAAATGATTACATTGAGTCAGTTGAGTGTTCTGCCGGATACAACGAAGCCCGCATCGTCAGTTCATCCTGGCGCAGTCTCCGGAGAGATCGACGATGCCGGATCGGTACTTGTACGTAAACAGATAGATCTTCGTGCCACCGATCGATTCCACCAGGACAGGCACGCGGATGACGATTCGCTCATCGGCATATACGGACCCAAGGGTTGCATTCGACTCCTCGGAGTCAATGCCGAACAGGGACAGTGGCTGGTCGGGGGCGAACCGGTGCTGCGATCTGCCCAGGGCTGGAACCACCGTCGTATCTCCACCCTCGGGTACGGCTCCCGTCGATCTCCCTTTCGGCAATTCGAAAAGAACGGCCAGCCAGTTGATCGAGATGCTGCCGCCGGTCTTGTTTGCGATCCGCATGTCCATGTTGAAATTCACGTCCTGCATCGCAAGGTCCATCGCGACATACTCGTCATCGCAGTGAATTACGCCCGGGTGCTTCTGCGCTTGTTCGGCCGGTCCGTACTCCTGCTGGTAATTCGATTCGTACCTGTCGACCCGGTTGGAGACAGTCGTGCAGGAGATGAGAGGAAGAAGACACATAACCGCAAGAACGGCAGACAGGCGGTTGAACGATCTCGGGGTGCGCCGGGAAATCAATTTGTCCATGACAGACCTTACCGCCCTTTGCAGGGCCGTGCTAGAACTTCCAGCTCAGGTTCAGTGCAAAGAAACTGAAGCTCGTGTTGTTGTAGGATCCTGCCACGCGGCCTGCCGCCGGCCCGCGGTTCTGATCGACGGGCATGTTGGCGCCCCAGGCCAGTTCGTAAGCAGCCCCCAGCGACAGGGCCGGGCTGAAGGCATACTGGGCACCCAGGCCGAATCGCCATACCGCCCCCATGGGAAGAGTGACCGTGCGCTTGTTGTCGTCAACGGCGGAGCTGTCGTAGGCAATGCCTGCGGAATATGTCCAGGGCGTCTCGAGCGTGTGGTACTGCACCCCCAGGGCCGCGTGCCAGGTGTCGTTGTAGTCGTTGTTGACCGTCAGGCTTGTAGGGTCGTTCGAGTTGACCTGCACATCGACCTTCCCGAACTGCGACCAGTTCTGCCACCCGACATTGCCCATGACGGCCCACTGCCGGCTCAGTTCGTGGTAAGCGCTGAACATGACCATCTGGGGGACCTTCATGCTCATGTCAATGTTGCCTGTAAGCAGGCCCCTTTGATTCAGCAAGTCATGAAGCCCCGTTGCCAGGCCGCTGAACTGGGGCTGGGCGCCGAAATCCAGCTTGACCTCCGAGAGATAGGTCAGCCCGAATCGTGTCCCCTGCCAGGGCTCCACGAGAATACCCAGGTTTGCGCCGTAGCCCCACCGGTTGTCGTTCAGCTTCATCTGCCCGTCAGGCCCGATGAGATTATTGACAGCTATCTGGCTGTCGAGATAGCCGTACATGATGTTGACGCCCGCGCCGAGGTAGAGTTTCTCGTTCACCCGGTAGCTCACGGCCGGCGTGAGTGTAAGCCCGATTAATGTCCCTTTCTGGATGTAGTAGCGCCCGACCCAGCTGTCGTCGTACGTCGTGCTCAGACCGAAGTAGGAAAGCACACCGAATCCCACGCTCCAGTCCTGGTTGATCTTCTCGACGACAAAGAGGCTTCCCCCGGGAAGCCAGTTGACGGCATTGCCGCCGTCACCGCCGGTCGTGGTCGTCGATGCGTTGGGAGCGAAGTGCACGTTGCCGTACAGTGCCTGCAGGCCGCCCAATACCTGGGACTTGTCAAGGCGGCTCATTCCTGCCGGGTTGGTGAAGACCGTCGCAGCGTCCTGTGCGCGGGCGGCATAGCCTGCCGCGGCAAGCCCGACATCGTTCGTTCCGAGCTCGTAGAGCATGATCCCGCCGGCCTGGGCCGACGCGCCTGTAAGCACGGAAACCAGATATACAAAAAGGGATATCACCCTGATCAAATCCCTTCGCTTCATTTGTCAACCCTCCTCTCCCGCTATTTCAAGAACTCCCTTACCCCCATGGTGTTTAAGCCTCGCACTGTCGTTTCAGTCCTGGCATCGGCATGCGGCCGAGGGGCCCGCGCCGCCGAGCGGTTGGGCCATGATCGGCGCTGCCATAATGATCGAAAGTAAAACCAGAAATGTCGCCGGGACTGTTTGTCTTTTCATACATGGGCTCCTTGCAATCATGAATTAGATGCCACGCCCGCCCCTCTGCCCAGAGGTTGAGGGGACAGGGAAGGAAAGGGCATTTCGCCCCTCCCTTCCCGATGAAACAATTCATTCAAGAAAAGCTTACTTTGCATCAGCGGCTTGCTTCATGCCTTCCTCGAGCTTCTTGATGTCCTCAGGCGACAGCTTCGGCCGGTCCACCTTGATCGTCAGCTTGTTCAGTTTGGCGGTGAGGGTGAACGGCGGCTTGTAGTCCTCGTCGTTGACCCCGGTGAGCGTGTCCGAGCCGATGTCGAAGCTCTCGTCCCACTGCAGGATCATCGGCAG
>DASRZY010000044.1:0-11626 GCA_035685905.1 Syntrophales bacterium | reverse complement strand
CCTCGGGTCTTTTGCCTGCAGCCTTTTGCCTCTTTCTTACAGCCTGTTCTTCACGATGTCGTCGACCACGGACGGATCGGCCAGCGTCGTCGTGTCGCCAATGTCGCCGATTTCGTTTGCGGCCACTTTCTTCAAAATCCTCCTCATGATCTTGCCGCTGCGGGTCTTGGGAAGACCGTCGGCGAACTGGATCTTCTCGGGCGTCGCGATGGGGCCGATGAGCGTGCGCACGTGGGCGGTGAGCTCCTTCTTGAGCTCCTCGGACTTCTGCACGCCCGTCTTCACGGTTACGTATGCGTAGATCGACTGCCCCTTGATGTCGTGGGGGTAGCCGACAACGGCGGCCTCGGCGACCTTCGGGTGGGCCACCAGCGCGCTCTCGACCTCGGCCGTTCCCATGCGGTGACCGGAGACGTTGATGACGTCGTCGATGCGGCCCGTGATCTGGTAGTAGCCGTCCTTGTCGCGCCGCGAGCCGTCACCGGTCACGTAGTAGCCGGGGAACTGCTCGAAGTAGGTCTCCTGGAAGCGCTTGGGGTCTCCGTAGACGCCCCTCATGATGCCGGGCCAGGGCATCTTGATGCAAAGAGCGCCGCTGGCTTCCGTCTCGGTGAACTCCTTGCCCTCGTCGTTGAGCAGCACGGGCCACACGCCCATGAAGGGCACGGTCGCCATGCCGGGCTTGATGTCGATGGCGCCGGGCAGCGGGGTGATCAGGATGCCGCCCGTCTCGGTCTGCCACCAGGTGTCCACGATGGGGCACTCGCCGCGGCCGATGACGTTGTAGTACCAGTTCCAGGCTTCGGGGTTGATGGGCTCGCCGACGGTGCCGAGGATGCGCAGCGTCGAAATGTCCGCCTTCTTCGTCCACTCGTTGCCTTCCTTCGCGATGGCGCGGATGGCCGTGGGGGCCGTGTAGAAAATGGTGACCTTGTACTTCTCAACGACCTTCCAGAAGCGGCTCATGTCGGGGTAGTTGGGTACGCCCTCGAACATGACGGACGTGGCGCCGTTGCACAGCGGTCCGTAGACGATGTAGCTGTGGCCGGTGACCCAGCCGATGTCGGCCGTGCACCAGTAGATGTCTTCCTCATGGTAGTCGAAGATGATCTTGTGTGTGTAGGCAACGAAGACAAGGTAGCCGCCCGTGGTGTGCATGACGCCCTTGGGCTTGCCGGTGGAGCCGGAGGTGTAGAGGATGAAGAGGGGATCCTCTGCGTCCATCCACTCGGGGGGGCAGTCGGCGCTGGCTTTCGCCATGGCCTCGTGATACCAGATGTCCTTGGGGCCCATCATGGTCTTGACCTTGTCGCCGACTCGCTTCACGATGATGACCTTCTCGATCGACGGGCAATCCTTGACGGCCTCATCGGCGTTTGTCTTCTGGGGAACGGCCTTGGCGCCGCGGAAGGTGCCGTCGCAAGTCACAAGCACTTTCTGCTGGCTGTCCTGGATACGGTCCCTCAGGGCATCCGAGCTGAACCCGCCGAACACGACGCTGTGGATGGCGCCGATGCGGGTGCAGGCCAGAAGGCCGACTGCGAGCTCGGGAATCATGGGCAGGTAGAAGCAGACCCTGTCGCCCTTCTTCACACCGAGGGATTTGAGGACGTTGGCGAACTTGCAGACTTCCTCGTGAAGCTGCTTGTACGTGATCGCCCTGTCATCGCCGGGCTCGTTGCCTTCGAACTGGATGGCGATCTTGTTGCCCCGGGTCTTCAGGTGCCTGTCAAGGCAGTTGTAGGACACGTTGAGCTTTCCACCCTCGAAGAACTTGACGTAGATGGGACCCTTCTTCATGTCGAAGTTGTAGTCCATGACCTTGTCCCACTTCTTGAACCACTCGACATACTCGCCGGCGACATCACCCCAGAACCCGTTGGGGTCGTCAATGGAGCGCTTCCAGAGTTTGTCGTACGCCGCTCTCCCTGCGACCCAAGCCGACTTCTTCAGTTTCTCGGGTACCGGGTATACATCTTTCAATTTGACATCTGCCATCTCCACTCCACCTCCATTTGAACGTTATTTTCGTTGATATTCCAGGGAGAACCTTCCCGGTATCGAAACACCCTGCCCGCAGGCCGGGTCTTCTGACCGGTCAGCGCCCGGAAGAAACCCTGCCTGCATAAAAGCAGGACGGGGATCCGGCAGAAGCGCAACCGGGTTGGCGAGTGCGCCCTCCGCATGGAAAAGGCGCATGATGTCACTCCCTTGTACCCCTCTCCAAAAGCCGACGGAGTATATGTTAGCCTCTTCTTTTTTGTCAAGAAAAAAGTGGCTTATTTTACCGGATTTTACGAGCAGAAGAGTTGCAAAAAAACCTCGGTCCGGGCCATATGTGGCTTTTTTTATACATCCGCAAGGGCTCCCGAAGCGCCATATTTGTGGCAAGGAGAGGTAAACATAATAAAATAGCTTAATTATATTATAAGCTTAAGTCATTATTACGCTCTCAAAACCATGATGGTATGGGAATTGCTCAGCAGAAATACATTCGTTGCATTGCGAGGCTGAGGCATAGCGTGTTGCGCCTGCATCACCTGGAAGAGACGTGTTGGCCGGGCAGCCAAAAAATGCTTGACATGGGTATACGGCGATGCTAGTTCTTATCGCAAAAAATGGGGGGGGCACTATGCCCCGAAAGGGGGTGATGGGCACAAGGATCTTCGGGGATCGCGGAAATGCGCCCCGGGGAGAGCGGCCATAACGCCGCACGATCTCATGGATGTCCGCGGGGCTGTCCCGGGGATATCCGACAAAACATCAACTACTATGAGGAGGAGAAAATGAAGAAGCTTCTAATCGGTTTCCTCGCTGTCGGCCTGATCATGGGCTTTGCCATGACGGCCTCCGCTCAGCCGAACATCAAGGCGAGCGGCCAATTGTACATTCAGGGCACCTATGCGAACCAGCCCAGCCTGCTCAACAACGGCCTTTCCAAGGCCAACGTAGCCAACCGCCTCAGGATGCAGTTTGAGATCCAGGTGCAGGAAGGCCTCAAGCTGACGACCCGTTTCGACGCCCTCGAGAGGGCATGGGGTCAGGTTCCCGCGGTGCTGACGGATTCAGCCACGAGTACTAACTACGTCCGCCCGGAGAACAACATCAGCTTCGAGCGCGCCTACGTGACCTTCAACGCCCTGTACGGCGTGTTTGATGTGGGTTACAAGCAGTCCCGCGTTTGGGGTACCTGCGCATTCTGCGACGACTATGACAGTGACCCCGGTGTCCTGTACACCTACATGATGGGCCCCTGGACATTCGCAGCGAACTGGGACAAGAGGGCGAACACGGATTCCTTCACGCGCTGGTTCACCGGTCTGCAGTCTGACGTGCAGGGTGAAGGCTCCGGGACGCAGGCGGCAGGCACGACTCTCGCCGGCACCAACAATGACCACGACGTCTATCAGATCTGGGCGATCTACCGCTGGGCCACGGGCCAGGCGGGCCTCCGCTTCGAGATGGACTACGATGCAGCCGGCGGCAAGATCCTTTCCAACCAGAGCCAGCTGAACCCGTTTAATGGCGCCGGCACCTCCGGTCAGATGGGTGAGTACACCACCCAGTTCTACGAGTTGGCTCCTTATGTTCAGTGGAAGTATGGTCCCTTCGACCTCGAGGGCGAGCTCCGCTATGTCTGGGGCACGATTAACAGAAACGTCCTCAATGGCAACGTCGCAGCCGGTGTCGCTGCCCCGACCGGCGGAAACGTCGACCGCGGCGGCTGGTCTCTGTATTTGAACCCCAAGTACACCGCAGGCGGCATCTACGGCGGTCTCGAGTTTGCCTACATCTCCGGCGACGATCCGAACACGACTGACAAGTATGAAGCGGGTACACCCGGCGGCCAGGCCTGGGATCCCCTCCTGATGTTCGGCAACTACTGGTACACGAAGTATTTCGGTGCCATGGGCTCGATTGCCATGGCGAACGGCCAGACGACAAGCATCGGCCCCTATGAGCAGAACTTGATCATGTTGAAGCCCTACATCGGCTGGAAGGTCAATCCCCAGCTCGAATTCGTAGCGCAGTATGGCTGGCTTAAGGCCAACCAGAAGCCCACTAACTTTGTCGGCGACTCCTACGGCTCAGAACTCGACATCTACGGTACCTACAAGATCTACAACAACCTGAGCTACACGGTCGGCTTCGGCTACTTCTGGACCGGCGATTACTTCAAGGGCACCACCGGAGCGACATCCATCAGCGACACCTGGATGGTCACGAACGCCCTGAACTTCACGTTCTAAGCGATCGCGATTCAACGTTGTTTGCACACGAAACCCCGGGGGGTGTGAACCCTCCGGGGTTTTCCTTTCTAGTCGGCTGGTGACCGGGGGCGCATCCCGCCATGAGGCGCAACTACGAAAGGTTCTTTCCTTACCGGGAAGCCCCGCGATGCGGAAAAAGGCTTCAAAAATGGCCATCTGCTGCGTTGCCCTCCGCCCTCATCCTAAAAAGACCTTATCCTCTGTTCTCCTCCCCTGGTGGGAGGAGGAAGTGAGGCACCGCGATGCGCTGCCTCCCGGTAAGGAAGGTGTTGGACATGATGCGCTCCCCAGCCCGCTGCCCGGGCAGATGGAGCGCCCCCGGTGGATACGGGGGAACATTCCCCCTCACCTCAATCCTCTCCCACGGCGGGGAGAGGAAGACTAAGGAAAAAGGTTGCTAGAGGCCTCGCTCTTCGGGCGTTCGGGACGCCTTGCAGCTGGACATTTTTGACCAGCCTGATCCCAGCTTTCTTCAATGGTGATTCATCCTGAGCCTTGTCGAGACAACGTTGTTTGCTCTTTATTAACCCATTACCCATTAAAATTCCTCGCACCAAGATGCCAGGAATTTAGAAACTTAAGGAAATGGGTTAGTTGTTATTATGCTCGCTTACCCCGCAGCAAGCTGCGGGGAATGCGCGTGCAATCGTTTTCAACCAATTACTGCAGCGAAGCTGCTTAATCGGCTTGACAAGAACCCGATGCTGATACATATTCACATTGCTCAGGGCAATGGCATGAGGTGTAAGGCGTCAGAGGAAAAGGGCGGCAACCCTGTCCAAGCCACAAGCCGCAAGCCACAAGCCACAAGAAAACTCGGGAGTCGTTTCCCATGCCCCTGTACGATTATGAGTGTGTCAAATGCGCCCATGTCTTCGAGGTCTTCCACAAGATCGACGAGGTGATCGATGATCTCGCCTGCCCGAAATGCAAGGCCAGGCAGCCGAGGAAGCTCGTCTCCCAGTTCAAAACCAACCAGTGGTCCCAGTTCCTGGATACGATGGAGCGCAAGATCAGCCCGCACAAATTTAAATGAGGCCCTTGGCCTCACCGGCATAGGGTATAGGGTTTCGGGTATCGGAATAAAAAACGACTCAATTCCCTTCCTTCCCTAAAACCTAGACCCAAGACCCGATACCCTTTTTGCAGAGCATCGATAGAACGCATCAGTAGGATGTTCTGGAGGCAAACGCATCAATAAGATTTATGGCAACGTTGCCGGCCTGAAGGCCGGCCAGATCCGTCGCATCCAGCAGCTCTACCGCCGCAAAATCCCCATTGACCGGGTTCTGACCCCTGAGCTTGCCCGGCACCTCTGCGAGATCTCCCGGGAGACAAACCGCCAGATCGGTGTCCTGATCAGCCGCAAGGGCGAAATCCATTTCGTCGTCGTGGGGGATCACAGGCAGATCATGATCCCCAGCCTCGACGAGTTCCGTTCCGCCGAGAGCCGCCTCAAGGGGCTGCGGCTCGTGCATACCCATCTGAACGGCGAAGCCCTGTCCCGTGATGACCTGACAGACCTGGCCCTGTTGCGGCTGGATTTCATCAGCGCCGTGGGCGTGGAAGAAAACGGGCTGCCGGGAACGGTCCACTCGGCCCACCTCATCCCCGAAAACCCCGACGGCCGCTACTGGCTCCAGATGGATCCCCTTCACCCCTCCCGGATGGATCTCGACTTCACGGGGTTCGTCCAGGATCTCGAGGACCAGATCACCCGCAAGCAGCGCACCCGCAAGGTCAGCTCGCGGGAACGGGCCATTCTCATCCGCGTGGAGACAGACCCGAGAAACAGGCAGAACTCGCTTGCAGAGCTCAAAGAGCTAGCCGAAACCTGCGGGGTGGAGGTCTTCGACGTCATCACGCAGCACCGCCAGGAGATCGACCCGAAGTACCTCATGGGGAAGGGAAAGCTCTCGGATGTCGTCATCCGCGCCCTGCAGATCGGCGCCAACCTTCTCATCTTCGACCACGAGCTCACACCGGCGCAGGTACGCTCGATCACGGACTTCACAGAGCTGAAGATCATCGACCGCACCCAGGTGATTCTGGACATCTTCGCCCAGCGCGCCCACAGCCGCGACGGAAAGATCCAGGTGGAACTCGCGCAGCTCAAGTACATGCTGCCGCGTCTCATCGAGAAAAACACGGCCATGTCGCGGTTAACGGGAGGGATCGGCGGCACGGGGCCCGGCGAGACGAAGCTCGAGATCAACCGCAGACGGGTGAGAGACAGGATCCACCGCCTGGAGGAGCACATCAAAAGCATCCAGAAGGGCCGCAACGTCCGGAGGGTGTCGCGCGACCGGGCGGGGCTTCCCGTCGTCTCCATTGTGGGCTACACCAATGCGGGAAAATCGACTCTGCTCAATTCCCTCACGAACAGCAGCGTGCTGGCCGAAGACCGGCTCTTTGCCACGCTGGACCCGAAAAGCTCGCGCCTGCGCTTCCCGAGGGACACGGAGGCCGTCATCACCGACACGGTCGGCTTCATCCGGAACCTGCCCAAGGAACTCTTCGCCGCGTTTCGGGCCACCCTCGAGGAGCTCCATGAAGCCGACGTATTGCTGCACCTCATCGACGTGAGCAACCCCGATTTCGAGGACCACATCGCGGCCGTCGAAACGATCCTGGAGCAGCTCGGCATTGCCGCGAAGCCGACCATCCGGGTCTTCAACAAGGAAGACCGCGTCGCCGACAAGGAGATTCTTTCCACCCTGTGCCGGCGGTTTGACGCCATCGCGCTCTCGGCACTCGACCCGTCTACGTTTCAGGTTCTTCTCGACAAGCTCGAATGGCTGATTCACGACCGCAACGCCCCGGCTGCGGGAGCCGGCGATACCGGCACGCCCGATGCGGACGGCGCGACGGCGCCCCATGCCTCCTGACTCGCTTTGCTCCTGTCACTCTCAGGGTCTCCCCCGAAATCCGGAACCACAGGCCAGGACGATCCGCAGCAGATCTCGTTGCGGGGCCAGGAAGGAAACGGTCTGAATCGAAAAATTACTTGACGGGATAATCCATCCGATCCTAAATAGCGGGCCTGTTTGCCCGAGATGAAACGAACGTCCCAAGGCGCAGTCATGAACACCGTCATGAACACCTGGAAAAATTCCCGGCTCGACCTCCTCGTCGTCATGGGCCTGGCGCTATTGACGGTTGCGGTGTACTGGCAGAGTGCTCAGCACGGGTTTATCCGTTACGACGACCCGACGTACGTCACGGAGAATCTTGTCGTGCAGCGGGGACTCTCCCGGGATGGGCTGGTGTGGGCGTTCACAACGGCAACGGCGGCCAACTGGCACCCCCTCACGTGGTTGTCCCACATGATGGATGTCCAGCTGTTCGGGATGAACCCGGGGTCCCATCATCTGGTGAATCTGCTGTTTCACGTGCTGAACACGGCCCTGGTATTCCTGGTCCTGAAGTCCATGACGCAGAATCTCTGGTGCAGCGCTTTTGTTGCAGCGCTTTTCGCCCTGCACCCGCTTCACGTGGAATCGGTCGCCTGGATTGCGGAGCGCAAGGATGTGCTCAGCACCTTTTTCTGGCTTCTCACAATGATGGCCTATGCGAGCTACGCGAGAAGACCGGGGATATTCCCGTATACGGTGGTCCTGCTGTGCTTTGGCCTGGGTCTCATGGCCAAACCCATGCTCGTGACCCTTCCGGTGATCCTGCTGCTGCTGGATTACTGGCCCCTGGGGCGAATGCGGGAGACGCAGAAAATCACACCGGCGCCGCCCCCCTCTTCCGGAAAGGGAAAACAGAAAAAGAAAAGCCGCCGGCAGCCGACCGCGGCCGAGTTGCCTTCTCGTCCCGGAAAGGCAAATCCCTGGCAGCTTGCCCGGCCCCTGATCTATGAAAAAATACCGCTCGTCGTCCTGTCCGTTCTGTTCAGCGTGATCGCCGTCTACACGCAAAGGCAGGGCATGGCGATGAGTTCCCTGTCCGATTTATCCCTGCTCGACCGGACCGCCATCGCCTTTGTGTCATACGTCACGTACCTGTGGAAAATGATCTGGCCGTCCGGGCTGGCCTTTTTTTATCCGATCGAAGTCCCGACATGGCCGGTTGTGCTGATCTGCGTGGTGCTTTTTTGCGCCGCAACGGCCGCGAGTATCCGGTGGGCCGGCAGATTTCCCTATCTCCTGGTGGGCTGGCTCTGGTTCATGATCAGCCTGCTGCCGGTCATCGGGATCATCAAGGTCGGCGAGGCGGCCATGGCCGACCGTTACACCTACATCACGCTGACGGGGCCGTTCATTGCGATCGCCTGGGGCCTCAGGGATCTCACGGCGGGCCGGCCGTTCCGGCGGGTTGCCCTGGCGGGCCTGGCGGCGGTGATCGTCCTGGCGATGGCAACCGTGACCTACGCGCAAATCCGTTACTGGCGCGACGACGAGAGCCTCTTCCTTCACGCGATACAGGTGACACGGAACAACCATGTTGCCCACCACAATCTGGGTGTTTACTACATGGATCAGGGAAACCTGGACGAAGCCGGCCGTCAACTGAAAAGGGTGCTGGAGATTTCCCCTCAATACCCGAGGGGTCTTTACAATTGGGGGATTCTCATGCTTCGCGAGGGCAGGGTTTCCGAAGCCGTCGAGCCGCTGAGGAAGGCAACCGTCCTGGATCCCGCCCCGCACGATGCCTACTACGCACTGGGCAGGGCATACCTGCTGCTGAACAGGGAGAACGACGCCATCGCTGCTTTCGAGAGCGCCGTCAGGACAGGGACATTCAAGGCCGAAACCTGCGTGGGAATTGCCGAGGCCCTGACCGCCGGAGGCCGCCTGGATGAGGCGCTTCAGTATATTGACCAGGCATTGAAGTGGATGCCCTCCGAATCCAGGTTGTACTACAATGCGGGGCTCATCCTCGCCTATCAGGGACGCCTGGATGAGAGCCTTGCCTATTTTCGCAAGGCCGTTCTCGTGAACCCGGATTATGCAAAGGCTCACAACAATCTTGGCAGCGTTCTCCTGCTGAAAGGACAGACGGATGAAGCCGTTCGGCATTTCCAGGAAGCGATCCGTATCGATCCGAACTACCCGATGGCGCGCGCAAACCTGAAGGACGCCCTGGCGCAGCAGAGAAAGAACAGGGAACATCCGCAAAAAGGGGCGCCGTAACGGCCGATCCCCTTTGCCGTAATAATCGTTCGACATCGGGATGAAAAAAACATAGGCTTCTCATCATGGCTGAGCAAAAGAATCCCATACGGCTCGAGATCATTGCCGTCATCGGCCTGGTGCTGCTGACGGCTGCGGTCTACGGGCAGGTGATCCACCACGAATTCATCAGCTACGACGACCCGATCTACGTATCGGAGAATCTCGTCATCCAGGACGGCCTCACGTGGAAGGGATTCCTGCGCGCCTTCACATCCCTCGCTGCGGCAAACTGGCACCCGCTGACCTGGCTTTCCCACATGCTGGATTTCCAGCTGTTCGGCATGAAACCCGGCTTGCACCACCTCGTAAGCGTCTTTCTTCATGTCCTGAACACCGTCCTGCTCTTCCTGGTTCTCCGGCAGACGACCGGGGCCCTCTGGCGAAGCGCCTTCGTGGCGGCCTTGTTCGCCCTTCACCCGCTTCACGTTGAGTCGGTCGCATGGGCCGCCGAGCGCAAAGACGTGCTGAGCACACTTTTCTGGATTCTCACGATGTGGGCCTACGCCCGCTATGCAAGAAAGCCGGGGATTCCGGGGTATATTCCCGTGCTTCTTTTCTTTGCCCTGGGTCTTCTCGCCAAACCCATGCTGGTCACTCTCCCGTTGGTGTTGATCCTTTTCGATTATTGGCCCCTCGGACGGATGAGATGGAAGCAGGAGAAACCGGCAACCCCGGCGACGTCGCCGTCGATAACATCGGAGAAGCGGAGCAAGAAACGGCGCCGGCAGCCTCAAGAGCCGGCAAAGCCGGCCCGTTCAGCGGACGGCATACAATGGAGCCTGGTTCTTCCCCTGTTGTATGAAAAGATACCCCTGCTTGTCCTGTCCGCAGCATCGAGCCTGGTCACGATCTATGCCCAGCAGAAGGGGGGGGCGGTCGCGGCCATCTCTTCCCTGCCGATGTCCCAGAGAATCGCAAACGCGCTTGTGTCCTATGCCGCCTACCTGTGGAAGATGCTCTGGCCCTTCGGGCTGGCCATATTCTATCCCATGGAATCCTGGTCTGCCGCGGTTGTCCTGGCAAGCGCGGCATTGCTCCTAGCGTTGACCTTCGCCGCCGTGCGCGGGTCGGGCCGGTATCCCTATCTCCTGGTGGGCTGGCTTTGGTATCTTGTGACGCTGCTGCCCGTGATCGGCATCATCAAGGTCGGGGAAGCAGCGATGGCCGACCGCTACACCTACGTCACTCTCATCGGCCCCTTCATCGCCCTCACCTGGGGTGCTTGCGATCTCTCGCAGAAACTTCGCCTCCCCAGGGCTGCCCTCTTCGCGGCCTCGGCTCTCGTCACCGCCTGCCTCCTGGTCTTGACGTACATCCAGGTCGGCCAGTGGAAAGACAGCATCACCCTGTTCCGTCACGCCGCGAGCGTCACGGACAGAAACTACGTGGCGCAAAACAGCCTTGCCATCGAGTACATCAACCAGAAGAAATATGCCGAAGCATTACCTCACCTTCAGGCGGCGTTGGAAATCAACCCGCGCTCCGCCGAGGTCATCGTGAATCTAGGGATTATCGATTATCAGGAGGGCAAATACGATGAGGCCATCCAGAAGGTCAACCGGGCACTCGCATTGAAGCCCGAATCGTACCTGGCGCAGGAATGGCTGGGGAAAATCTACCTGGCCAAGGGGGATGCCGACAAAGCCATGGTCCACTTTAACCTGGCTCTCCGGACCGCATCGGACAGCGACCCAACGTCCGGCAGCATGCTGATTTTGCAGAATCGGCTCGACGAGGCCCTTCGCTACACGCTGCAGGCCATCGAGACGCAACCCCGAAACGAAAAGCTGTACAACAACGCCGGCTACATCCTGATCCGGCAGGGGAAGATCGACGAAGCCATTTCGCAATTCAGGGAAGCCGTCAGGATCGCCCCGGGTTATGCAAAGGCGCACAGCAACCTCGGAGCCGCCCTGATGCAGAGAAACCAGATCGACGAGGCGATTCAGCATTTTGAAACAGCCCTCCGGCTGGAGCCGGGCAATCAATCTGCCCGGGAGAACCTGAACTACGCCCTCGCCCAGAAACAGAAAATGAAAAAATAGGAAAAGAGAAGTTGAGATGAAAAGAGGGCATCAGAGACGTCCTGCCCCTGATGCCCTCTTCTGTTTTGTCTTTCGTTTTTTTGCCTGGTCCCTGAACCCCGGTCCCTGGTCCCTGTCCTACATGATTCCC
>DASRZY010000043.1:0-5694 GCA_035685905.1 Syntrophales bacterium | reverse complement strand
CGAAACGACATTGCTGAGCATCTTCATCGCCTCGAGGACGATCAGTACCTGGCCGGCTGCCACCTCTTCGCCCTCCGAGACGGGCACCTCGTTGATGGTACCTTTGATGGGCGAGCGGATGTCACCGCCCTTGGCAAGGGCCTCGATCTCCTTGGCTGTCAGGGTAACTTTCTTGGCCACCTTTTCGCCGACCTGCTCGATCTCCGTCAGGATCGGTTCGGGGTGATGATCGATAACCAAATAGGTCACCACATCGCCGCTCGAGGTTTTTCGCTGGGGCCCGATGACAATGGAATGAAGTTTTCCGTAGGCATCTGGAAATTCGAACGTGTCGCCGAGATCGAAGCCGCCCTTCTTGAACCACAACTTCGGCGGCAGGACCCAGACCTTTCCGTATTTCTCCTCAAACTTGAAGAAGCTCACGGCGTCGTTGGGGTGCTGCAGGTACAGGACCAGTTCCTCCTCCGTGGCCTTGCGCTCGAGTCTTTTTTCCAGAACGCGTTTCTCGATGTCGAGATCCACGTCCTCGATCTTTTGATATCCGTAATCGCGCTCAATCACCTTTTTCCACTGGGCCCCGAACACGGCCTCGTAGATCCAGTCCTCGGGCTTGTAAAAGGGCAGCTCCCCGTAACGTCCCAGCAGGAGGTTTCGCAGATCGTCTGTAGGATCCTTGTAGCGGATTCCCTTCAGAACATGGTTGACCGCCGTCGTCCAGAGCATCTGGGAGCCCGGGGTCACGCTCCACCAGTTGCCCAGCTCGACCTGGACCTTCGGAAGTTCCTGCTGGAGGATCTCCGGCATGAGGTGCAGGAAGTTCCCCTTCACGGCCTGTTCGAAACTCGAGCCTGTGGCCCCTCCCGGGAGTTTGTGAATCTGGACGGTGGGGTCGAAGCCCAGGAACTGCGACTCGAAGTCCTTGTAGTATTCCCGCTCGGGTCGGAGCTTGTTCGACGTGTCGATGACGGCCTGCTTGTCGATCCCGACGCAGGGATACCCGTAATCCTCGAGGGTCTCGATAATGGTCAGAAGCGGAGGCGGGCCATAGAAGCCCGTGAAGGAGTGATCTCCGCCATTGACGATCTTGGCCCCGTTGCGGACCGATTCCACGCAGCGCCCGATGTCGTTTCCGTCGGTGTTGTGGCCGTGGTAGTGGATGATCAGATCGGGGAACCTGTCGAGGATGGCCCTGGTCAGATCCCCGATCCTTTTCTGCGTTCCCAGCCCCCCGTGGTTCTTGATGCAGAGGATGATGTCGGGGCCGGTCACATCCAGGATCTCCGCGACCTTCTTCACGTAGTAGGCATCGGTGTGCTCCGGTCCCGTGGAGAAGCAGATGGAGGGCTCGAGGATCCGGTTGGCCCTCTTCACTTCTTCGAAGACGGGGATCATGTTCGGGACATGGTTGAGGAAGTCGAAAACGCGCACCACGTCGATCACTTCCGCAAAATGTTTCATCGTGAGCCGAATGACGTTATCCGGGTACGGCCGGTACCCGAAGAGGTTGATCCCCCGGGAGAGCGTCTGGAACAGCGTGTCCGGCATCAGGGACTTGAGCACGCGGAGCTTCTCGAAGGGGTTGATCTGCTTGCGGAGCATGTCGACGTGGACGGAGGCCCCTCCCGAAATCTCGATGGAGAAGTACCCGCAGGCATTCCTCTCCTCGGCAACGAGCATCTGCGTGTGGGGCAGGACCCGGTTCTTGAAGTCCGATTGTGAGAGGTCCCTCTCGGTGTTCGTCATGAAGTAGCCCTTCGACCTGCGGACCTTGTCGAGGACATATTTGACCCCGTGCTCTTTCAGCTCACGGGGGGAAATTCGCACATCCTTCGGTATCGTCGCTTTCCGTGCCATATCTCTTCTCTTATATTCTTTTTCTTTTTCCTCGATCCTCGTTCCTCGGACCTCGATCCTAATAGGCGTACGGGTTGATCTTCTTCACGTGAATCTCAGCCATCAGTTTCGCGAGTTTTGCCACCTCGCGTTCCGTTTCGGGGTACCCGAAGATCTCCGGGTGCGTCTCGATGTAGCCGGTATCGAACCGGCCCGCCCGGAAGTCCGGCTCGTCGCAGATCGTCAGGTAGAAGGGAATGGTCGTCTTCGGTCCCACAATGTTGAAGCCGAGAAGCGCCCGCTTGAGCCGGTCGATTGTCTCGTTCCAGTCATAGCCGCGGCAGGTGAGTTTCACCATGAGCGAATCGTACTCCGTGGGAATCTTGTAGCCCTGGTAGACGATCCCGTCGAGGCGTATGCCCGGCCCGCCCGGGGACTGGTAGACCTCAACGGTCTTTCCTCCCTCGGGCATGAAGTTGTTCTTGGGGTCTTCGGCGTTGATCCGGACCTGGACGGCCTTGCCCATCATGTGGACACGCTCGGTGGGGATGTCGATCTTCTCGCCCTGGGCGATACGGATCTGCTGGCGTACGATGTCCACGCCGGTGAGTTCCTCCGTCACGGTGTGCTCCACCTGGAGGCGTGTGTTGACCTCCATGAACCAGAATTCATGGGTCTTCGAGTCCACGAGGAACTCGACCGTGCCGGCATTCACATAGTTCGAGCCCTTTGCCGCGGCGATGGCCGCCTGGTACATTCTCTCGAGGACGTCATTCGGGAGATCCGCCGGAGCGATCTCGAGGAGCTTCTGATGCCGCCGCTGTATCGAGCAGTCCCGGGTGCCCAGGTGGATGATGTTGCCGTGCTCGTCGGCGAGGATCTGGACCTCCACGTGCCGGGGCGCCTCGATGCATTTCTCCACGTAGATGCTGTCATTGCCGAATGCGGACTTTGCCTCGGTCCGCGCGTTGGGCAGCTGCATGAGCAGATCCGATTCGCTCTCCACCTTCCGGATGCCGCGGCCCCCTCCCCCGTGTGATGCCTTCAGCATGATCGGGTATCCTGCTTTTTTGCCGAACGCGATCGCCTGCGTGAGCCCTGCGTCGCCCGGTTGCAGCATCCCCGTTCCCGGGATGAACGGGATCTTCGACTTCTCCATGATCTGACGGGCCACGACCTTGTTGCCCAGGTCGCGGATCACTTCGGCAGAGGGACCGATGAACACGATGCCCGCCTTTTCGCATGCGGCGGAAAAATCCGGGTTTTCTGCAAGAAAGCCGTAGCCCGGGTGGATGGCGTCGGCGCCGCTTTTCTTTGCCGCCCAGATATGCTTTTCCACGTCCAGGTAGTCCCGGCGGGGGCCGTTTCCGATGAGAATGGCCTCATCGGCAAGACGGATGAAGTAGGCCTCGCTGTCCGGTTTTTCGTAGACGGCCACTGTCTTCAGTCCCATCTCCATGGCCGTGCGGATAATCCGCAGCGCGATCTCTCCGCGATTTGCGATGAGGATCTTGCTGATCTTTTTTATTTTCGATTTCCTCGCTGCCATTGCATACCTTCTTTACAGGATTTCAGCCGCAGTTCGGCTCATGACATGCATTCATTTTCTGTAAAATGGTTTTTATACGGTCAACCCCGAAACCTGTCAAGGGCTTTGTTGCCTTTTTTCCCAAAATTGTCTTGATTTAAAAGTTCCTTTGGGCTAAACGGTGCGGATATTAATTGATATGCGCAGGTCTGAAAGGAGCGTCTATGGCAAAGCACGACACGAAGTCCATTCGAAATATCGCGATCGTCGGACACGGCGGCACCGGGAAGACCTCGATCGCTGAATCCATGCTCTTTGTCTCCGGGAAAACAGACCGCCTGGGCCGCCCCGATGACGGAACATCCACGATGGACTGGGAGCCCGAAGAGCAGAAGCGCCGCATTTCCATCAGCGCCTCGATGGCTTTCGTCGAGTGGGACAAGCACCGGGTCAACATCCTCGACACCCCCGGCGATGCCAACTTTGCCATGGACACCAAGAGCTGCCTCCGCGTTGCCGACGGGGCCGTCGTCGTCGTGGACGCCGTTGGCGCGGTTGAATTCCAGACGGAGAAAGTCTGGGAAGCCGCCGACGAATACTCCCTGCCGCGCCTGATCTTCATCAACAAAATGGACCGCGAACGGGCAAATTTTGAAAACGCCCTGAACAGCGTCAAGGAGAAGCTGGGCAAGAAGGCAACCCCCTTGTTCATCCCCATCGGCGCCGAAGACAAATTCAAGGGCATCGTCGACCTCATGCAGATGAAGGCCCTCATTTTCGACGACCCCAAGGGCAAACCCAAGGCCGGCGAAATCCCGGCGGAACTCATCGACCCGGCGAAAAAGTACCGCGAGGCCATGACTGAGGACATCGCCGAGTGCGACGAGGCCCTCATGGACAAATACCTCGAGAGCGGCGAGCTCACTGCAGAGGAACTGAAGACAGGGCTGCGCAAGGGTGTTGTCTCGGGGTCTCTTTTCCCCGCCATCTGCGGTGTCGCCAATCGCAACATCGGAATCGCACCCCTCATGGACCTCATCGTGGCCGCCATGCCGTCACCGCTGGATCGCGGGGACGCCAAAGGGAAAAACCCCTCTACGGGCGCGGACGAGAAACGCAGCCCCGACGAGAAAGCCCCCTTCTCCGCGTTTGTCTTCAAGACCATCTCGGACCCCTTTGCAGGAAGGCTGACTCTTTTCAGGGTCTACTCCGGCACGGCATCGTCCGACGGGAATTTCTACAACCCCACGCGCAAGACCACGGAGCGCTTCGGCAACATCTTCTACCTCGACGGGAAGAACCAGAGACCCGGCGAGTCCGTCATCCCCGGGGACATGGCCGCCGTGGCCAAGCTGAAGGAAACCTACACGGGCGACACGATGACGGAAGAAAAGAACCCCATTCAGTATGAGAAGGTTCCGCCGATCCCTGCCATCATCTCCTTTGCTGTACAGCCCAAGTCCAAGGGCGACGAGGAAAAAATCATGTCTGGGCTCAACCGCCTCGTCGAGGAAGACCCGACGCTCAATTACCGCCGGGACGAGCAGACCCGCGAGATCATCCTCTCGGGCATGGGACAGGTCCACATCGAGATCGCCGTCGAGAAGATGAAGCGCAAGTTCGGCGTCGAAGTGACCCTGACAACGCCCAAGGTTCCCTACAAGGAGACCCTCAAGGGCAAGACGACCGTCCAGGGACGTTACAAGAAACAGTCCGGCGGCCGTGGCCAGTTCGGCGACACGTGGCTCGAGATCGAGCCGCTGCCCCGAGGAGGCGGCTTCGAGTTCGTCGACAAGATCGTCGGCGGTGCAATCCCCCGAAATTACATCCCCGCCGTCGAGAAGGGCATCGTCGAGGCCATGCTGGAGGGCGTGCTGGCGGGTTACCCCGTCGTGGATGTGCGAGTCTCACTCTTTGACGGCTCCTTCCACACCGTCGACTCCTCGGAAATGGCTTTCAAGATCGCCGGTTCTATGGGCTTCAAGGAAGGGGCGCATAAGGCCAGTCCGACATTGCTTGAACCGATTATGGCTGTAGAAGTCGTATGCGCGGAAGAGTACATGGGAGATATCATCGGTGACCTCAACTCGCGTCGTGGGCGGGTGCAGGGCATGAACATGAGGGGATCGGCCAGGGTTATTGCAGCCCAGGTCCCGCTCTCAGAAATGTTCGGCTACGCAACAGACATCCGATCCAAAACCCAAGGCAGGGCGACGTATACTATGCAGTTTGAGCATTACGAAGAAGTACCGAGGAATATTTCAGAGCAGATCATCGCGAAGGTAAAGGGTGAACCTGCTAAGGTGAAGTAAAAAAAATTAAAAATCAAAAAA
>DASRZY010000042.1:0-16937 GCA_035685905.1 Syntrophales bacterium | reverse complement strand
GTTCTGGGCAGGAGGGTCCATCAAGGGCTGGGTGGTCATCCCGGGCAAACTGGATGCATTCAGCAAGGTGATTGCGGACCTGACAAAGAACGCAGGAAACTACCTGATCATCTTTCTCCTCTTCGGTTCGGTGTTCAGCGTGTCCATGGCCATCATGGGTCATAAACTGAAGGAATTCATCCCGGGCTTCATTATTCTGTTTGTCGGCTCCCTGGCCATCTTCTATCTTGCCGGCTGGAAGCTGATGGAAGATCTCAACATGGAGGCGCCCCTGCTGGCCCTCATCATCGGGTTGATCATCTCCAACATTGTGAAGATACCCGCCTGGATGAAGGTCTCCCTGCGGACGGAGTACTACATCAAGACCGGTATCGTCCTTCTCGGGGCGACCCTTCCCCTGACCATGATCATTACAGCCGGGCCGATCGCAATGCTCCAGGCAACCATCGTTTCGGTAGCCACCTGGCTGACGATTTACCTGGCGGCAACGAAAATTTTCAACCTTGAACCCAAATTCGGGGCAGTCCTGGGCGCCGGCGGAGCGGTCTGCGGCGTCTCCGCCTCCATCGCGGTGGGAGGGGCCGTAAAGGCAAGGAACGAGCACATCTCGATATCCATTGCCGTGGTCACCGTCTGGGCCATCGTCATGATCTTCATCCTGAGCTTCGCCATGAAGCAGGTGGTCCCGGCGATGATCAGCCCCGGGGTGGCAGGCGCCATTGTCGGCACCTCGGAATTTGCCGATGCAGCCGGTTTTGCCGTGGCGGCCGAGCTGGCGACCCGCTTCGGCGAGGCGCCGATCCACACCTTCACCCTGATGAAGGTCATCGGACGGGATATCTGGATCGGGATCTGGGCCCTCATCCTGGCCGTCGTTTCGGTCATGTACTGGGAAACAGAAGCGGGCGATAAGAAGGTTGCCGTGGGTCCCGGCATCATCTGGGAGCGTTTCCCCAAGTTCGTTCTCGGGTTCCTGGCGGCTTCCCTGATCATGAGCTGGGTTTCCACCATGGTGCCGGCCGATTACCGGGGCAAGGCCAACCTGGCCGGGAAGTTCAAGGGCAAAGACTACAAGGCGGACTTCACGAATTACCAGATACCGGCGCAGTATGCCGACCGGATCAAGATCGACACGGAAAAGGGACAGGCCACGGTCAAGGGAGAGCTCTCCGATGCGGACCTGAAAGTACTGACGGCCGGCGCCACCCCGGATCAGGCCGTTGTGTTCAGCCAGCTGGTGGCCAGCTCGAGCTGGTTTGACAGGGTTCTGAACCCCGACGTGATCTCGCCGATCAAGAAGCTCCGTTCCTGGGCCTTCGTGTTCTGCTTCCTGTGCATCGGCCTGTCGACCCGGTTCGCGGAGCTCGCCCACTTCGGGCTGAAGCCCTTCTGGGCCTTCACGATCGGCGTTCTGGTCAATGTGCCCCTGGGAATCATTCTGTCCGCAATCGCGTTCAAAGACTACTGGATGAAGATCGGTTGATCCACTAATAAGGAGGTAATGTTCATGTCAAAATCCGATACACCTCTTCTGGACCAATTGGCGGGAGGGAAGTGGCCAAGCTTTGTGGACGACATGAAGCAGGCTGCTGAGAAAAAGCCTATGGCCAAGGATCTCCTGCGACAGCTGGAGCGCTCCTACAAGGACAAAATCGGCCACTGGAAACACGGCGGCATCGTGGGCGTGAAGGGCTACGGCTCCGGCGTCATCGGCCGCTACTCGGATATTCCTGACGAGTTCCCCAACGTCCAGGCATTTCATACCATGCGGATCAATCACCCGACAGGCTGGTTCTACAAGACCGAAGCCCTGAGAAATCTCTGCGACGTCTGGGACAAGCACGGCAGCGGGCTCACCAACATGCACGGCTCCACAGGCGACGTCATCCTCCTGGGGACCACGACGGATCACCTCCAGGACTGTTTTGACGATCTGTCGGCAAAGGGTTTTGACCTCGGCGGCTCCGGCTCGGCGCTGCGCACGCCGAGCGCCTGCGTGGGACCGGGGCGCTGCGAGTGGGCCTGCATCGACAGCCTAGACACCTGCTACAACCTCACCATGAGCTTCCAGGACGAGATTCACCGTCCCATGTTCCCCTACAAGTTCAAGATCAAGATTGCGGCCTGCCCCAATGACTGTGTCGCCTCGATAGCACGCTCCGACATGGCCATCATCGGCACCTGGAAGGGGGATATCCCCATCGACCAGAAAGAAGTTGCCGCCTATGCTGCGGCAGGTCTTGATATCCAGCGTGAGGTCTGCAACCTCTGTCCGACTCGATGCATGACGTACAACGGCAAAGAGCTGAAGATCTACGACGAGGACTGCACCCGCTGCATGCACTGCATCAACCTGATGCCGAAGGCCCTGCGTCCGGGGAATCAACGGGGCGCCTCGATCCTCATCGGCGGCAAGGCGCCGATCGTGGAGGGAGCGCTTCTGTCCTGGGTCATCGTGCCCTTCATGGAGCTCAAACCCCCGTACCAGGAACTGAAGGACCTGATCCTCAAGATCCAGGACTGGTGGAGTGAAAACGGCAAGTCGCGCGAACGGGTCGGCGAGCTGATCAAGCGCGTGGGCATGCGCGTTTTCCTGCGGGCCGTCGGGCTCCCTGCTGTGCCGCAGATGGTCAAGGCCCCCAGGACCAACCCTTATGTTTTCTTCTGGCCTGAAGACATCAAGAAGGAGGTGAAGTGATATGCCTACCGATATCGGACCCCCTGACTATAAGACCATGCTCCCCCCCGTGATTCAACGGAACTACGGGAAGTGGCGCTATCACGAGATCCTCCAGCCGGGTGTGATGGTACACGTCGGCGAAACCGGGGAGTCGCTCTACACGGTGCGCGCGGGATCGCCGCGGCTGATGTCAACGGACCACATCCGGGAGGTCTGCGATATTGCCGAGAATTACTGCGGCGGCTACCTGCGTTTCACGAGCCGCAACAATATCGAGTTCCTCCTCGAGGACAAGCAGAAAGTGGCCCCGCTGCTGGCCGAGCTGGCCCAGAAGAAATACCCCGTGGGCGGGATCGGACATGCCATATCGAATATCGTCCACACCCAGGGTTGGGTGCACTGCCACACGCCCGCTACGGATGCCTCCGGCCCCGTCAAGGCGCTGATGGAAGAGATCCACGAGTACTTCGTGACGATGAAGCTTCCCAACCACGTGCGCATCGCCCTGGCCTGCTGCCTCAACATGTGCGGCGCCGTTCACTGCTCCGACATCGCCATCCTGGGCATCCACAGGACGGTTCCCAAGACCGACAATACACGCGTTCCGAACCTCTGTGAAATCCCGACCACGGTGGCATCCTGCCCCACCGGGGCCATCCGCGGGGACATGAAGAACAAGACCGTCACCGTCAACAACGAGAAGTGCATGTACTGCGGCAACTGCTACACGGTCTGCCCGGCCATGCCGATCGCCGATCCGGAAAACGACGGGATCTCCATCTGGGTGGGCGGCAAGGTGTCGAACGCCCGCAGCAAGCCCATGTTCTCCAAGCTGGCGATCCCCTTCCTGCCGAACAATCCGCCCCTGTGGCCGGAAACCGTCGCAGCGGTGAAGAACATCATCGAGGTCTACGCAAGCAATGCCCGCAAGCACGAGCGCGTGGGCGAGTGGATCGAGCGGGTCGGCTGGGAGCGCTTCTTCTCGCTGACGGGGATTCCCTTCACGGACCAGCACATCGACGATTTCGACCTGGCAACGGAAACGTTCCGGTCCTCGACGCAGTTCAAGTGGAGGTAGCCCATGGGTGAAGATCTGAAATCGAGGGTCCTGGAGGCGTTCCAGCAGAAGTCGAAGGGCGACAAGAAGATGTTCTACATCCGGGACGTCACCAAGTGGTTCCCCGATGAGGACCGGCATGCCGTCCAGGATGCCGTCAAGGCCCTCCTCGACGAAGAGTGTGTGAAGTACTGGTCGAGCGGCAGCACGACCTATCTCGTGCTGGCGGAATGTTACCCGAAGGAATAGCGACCGTTATGCTCACAGGGGATGGAGCATGAGCCGATCCCGCCCCAGGCTGGTCATGGCTGCGCTTCGCGGCAGTGCGGGCAAGACGACGCTGTGCGTGGCTCTGGCTGCGGCCCTGAACAAACGGGGTGTCGTTGTGGCGCCTTTCAAGAAGGGCCCCGACTATATCGACGCTGCCTGGCTGTCGCTTGCGTCGGGACGGGCGTGCCGCAACCTGGATACGTTTCTGATGGGACGCGAAGAGGTCGTCCGTTCTTTTTCGCGTAACGCCCCCGCGGATGCCATCTCGCTCGTCGAGGGCAACCGGGGTCTCTACGACGGCACCAACCTCGAAGGGGAGCACAGCACGGCCGAACTGGCCAAGCTCCTCAGGGCGCCGCTGATCCTCGTGGTCGACTGCGACAAGGTGACCCGGACGATGGCCGCCATGATCCTGGGCTGCCAGCGCTTCGACCCGCAGGTGGCGATCCGGGGCGTGATCCTCAATCGGGTAGCGGGAGAGCGCCATGCCTCGATTGTGCGCAGGACCGTTGAAGAACACTGCCGTCTGCCGGTGTTGGGCACCGTGCCGAGGCTGGCGGACATCCCCTTCTCGGAGAGACACCTGGGGCTCATCCCGCCCCAGGAGCAGGAACGCATACAGCATGCTCTTGACTGGGCTGCAAAGACAGCCGGGGACTTCCTGGATCTGGACGGCCTCGTGGAACTTGCCCGGGGCGCCCCTTCATGGGAGAACCCCATGATTCCGGCATTTCGCGACACCGAAGAAACGGGAGGGGATCCCGTGACCATCGGCGTGATCCGGGACAGGGCCTTCCAGTTCTACTACCCGGAAAATCTCGAAGCCCTCGCCAACCGGGGCGCACGCATCATCGAGATCAGCGCCATCAGCGCGAGCGCACTGCCCCCGGTTGATGCGCTCTACATCGGGGGCGGATTCCCGGAGACACAGGCAAGGCTTCTGGCTGACAATGAAGCCTTCCGCCAGTCGCTGCGGCAGGCGGCGGAAGAGGGCTTGCCAATCTATGCCGAATGCGGCGGGTTCATGTACCTGGGGGAAACCCTGATCGTCGGGGATCAACATTTCCCGATGGTCGGCTTCCTGCCTGTCACCTTCGGGATGGAAAGGCGGCCTCAGGGTCACGGTTACACATCCCTCGAGGTTGTGCAGGAAAATCCTTTTTTCCCCGTCGGCACGGTTTTGAAGGGACACGAGTTTCACTACTCCCGGATCGTCTCCCGGAAAGAGGACGCCGGGCATCTGGCCTATCGGATGCAGCGAGGGGCCGGGGTGGACGGCAAAAGGGACGGGCTTTGCCGGAAGAATGTGCTGGCCGGTTTCAGCCATCTTCATGCCCTGGGAGCGCCTCAATGGGCGGAAGGCTTGGTTGGCAGGGCCATGCAGGTTCATGACAGCAGACGGGACATCACAAAAACGATGCAGAAAAAAAATATGAGAATCGATCACGCAAGGAGGTTTCAGGCATGCCCCAGATAGAACTGGCAGGGAAAACCTATGATGTGGATGAAGACGGGTTTCTCCAGGAACTCGACAAGTGGAGTGAGGAATTTGCCCAGGCTTATGCGTCATCGGAAGGGATCGAAGGCCCGCTGACCGAAGAGCACTGGAAGCTCATCCACTATCTGAGGAATTACTTCAAGCAGTTCGGGATTGCACCCATGATCCGCAAGGTCTGCAAGGACAACGGGATGGATCTCAAAAAGCTCTATGAGCTCTTCCCGACGGGACCGGCCAAGGGAGCCTGCAAGCTGGCGGGGCTCTCGAAACCGACAGGGTGCGTCTGATGAAGATCCCATCCCTGACCGGCTGGACTGCAGTTCGGCCAGGGATGCTTCGCCTTGGGAATCGGCGTTCAGCCGGGTAACGTGAGGATGCTGGGGGAAGGGTATGACAGGATCGGAATTCATCGCCCGCGTTTATCCCTATCTTGCCGTCGGGCTTTTCATCGCGGGGACTGCATGGCAGTTCGTGCGCTGGCTCAGAATGCCGGCCCATGTGAAATGGACTCTTCACCCGGTGCCGCAGGGCCTGGCGGGTCAGCTGAAGTACATGGTGAAGGAGATCTTCACCTTCGAAACCCTGTATCGCTTCAACCGCCGCCTCTGGGTCGGGACCTTCTGCATGCACATGGCGATGCTGGGAGCCGTGCTCTTTTTGATCCTGAACCTGATCGGCTGGACGCAGGGTTTTCCCGTACGGTATTGCCTGTGGCTCCTTGCCGTTTCCTTGATTTACATACTCTGGCTGCGGATCGTTGACGGAAACCTCCGCGTGCTGTCCTCCTTCGAGGAGTATTTCAACCTGGCCTTCCTGGCCGCTGTGGCAACAGCGGGGCTGCGGGCCTCGGTGCCCCACGCATCGTCGTCTTCCCGCTCCTATATCATGGGACTTCTTACGTTCCAGCCCGTCGCGACACCCCTGTCGGGAGATCAACTCCTGGCCGTCTTTCTGGGAGGGCTCTTCCTGATCTATCTGCCCTGGAGCAAGATGATCCACTATGTTGCCAAATACTTCACCTATCACCATATTAAGTGGCAGGAAGACTGATCGCGGAGCAGATATGACGGAGAAAAACCAGCAAATTCAGGAACAGGACCCGAAGTACCCTTTCCGCAGCGAGTCACCCCTGCCTCGCGAGGAGCGGGTCGCTCGCTTTCTCGAAACCCTGAAGGAGATCCTGGGAGCGAAGATTTACGATCTGCCCCTGGAAATGTACCTCGGCACCTGTGCCAAGTGCAACAACTGCGCAGAGCAGTGCCAGGTCTACCAGACCTCGGGGGACCAGCGGGATCTTCCCGCCTGGCGCTCCGATCTGCTCCGGAAGGTCTACAAGAAGTATTTCACCCGCTCCGGAAAGCTCTTCGGAAAGCTCGTGGGGGCCAAGGCGCTGACGGAAGAAGACATCGACGACATGGTGGACGCCTTCTACCGTTGCACCATGTGCCGGCGCTGCGGCGTCAACTGCCCGCTGGCCGTCGACAATGCGCTGATCACCCGGGTGGGCCGGGTCCTGCTGGGGAGCCTCGGCTTTGTACCCAAGAACGTGAGCGTGAGTGTCCGGTCCCAGCTCGGTGAGGCAGGCAACACGTCCGCCATCCCGAAGACGGCATTTGTCGACACCCTCGACTTCCTGGAAGAGGAACTCGCGGAAGAGGCCGGCATCCCGATTCCCATCCCCCGGGATGTGGAGGGGGCCGAGTATTTCTTTGCCGCGCCGGTGAGCGACTACATCATGGAGGCCGACACCCTCATGGGCATCGCCAAGACCTTTCATGCTGCGGGCGCAAGCTGGACGGTCAGCACGGAGAACTACGACGCCATCAATTACGGGCTCTTCTACAGCGATGAGGTGTTGGAGAAGATCCTCAACCGGCTCCTGGATGCCGCCCACCGCCTCAAGTGCAAAACCGTCGTCATCGGGGAGTGCGGGCATGCCACGAAGGCAGGGCTTCTGTTCAAAAAGATCTACGGACGTCCCGAATACCAGGGCATCCAGTTCAAGAACATCATCGAGGTCAGCCATCGGTTTCTCAAGGAAGGGAAACTGAAGCTGGACCCCTCGAAGAATGACGGCGTCTACACGTATCATGACCCCTGCAACCTGGGTCGCGGCGCGGGGCTCTACGAACAGCCGCGGGAACTGCTGAAGGCCGCGGTCCTGCACTACGTCGAAATGACGCCGAACCGGGAGATGAACTACTGCTGCGGCGGGGGCGGCGGTCTTGTGGTCGTCGAGGATCTGCACGACTGGCGGATGTCCGCCGGCGGGATCAAGAAGGTGGATCAGATCCGGCTGTCGGGGGCGAAGTTCGTCGTCGCCCCCTGTGCAAACTGCAAAAAGCAGCTCAAGGAACTGGTCCAGGGACACAAACTGGACGCCGAAATCACCGGTCTTCACGATGTGATCAGCAAAGCGCTTGTTTTTCAGAAAAGCACCTGAGAGGATGACAACGTCACAAGCAGAACAGCGAGTATGAACCTTCTTCTATCCCTGGTCACGATACTGATCCTGATCCTCGCAGCCCTGGCAGGCGCAAGCGCAGGTCTCACATTTCTTTTTGCCGTGATCATTCCCTACGCTGCCTTTGTCCTCTTTGTCACGGGGATCGTCTATCGCGTCGTGAGCTGGGCCCGGTCGCCCGTTCCATTCCATATTCCCACCACCTGCGGACAGCAGAAGACACTTCCCTGGATGAAGTCAGATCCCCTGGAGAGCCCCTCGAGCGCGGCAGGCGTGATCGGGAGGATGGCCCTGGAGGTGCTGCTGTTCCGTTCGCTCTTCCGGAACACGAAGGTGGGTCTCTACGATGGGCGAACCGTCTACGGCAGCGCCAAGTGGCTCTGGTTCTTCGGGCTTCTCTTTCACTGGTCCTTTCTGATTATCGTCTTGCGGCACATGCGTTTCTTCGTCGAGCCGGTCGGTTCCTGGATCACAGGACTCGTCGCAGTGGACGGGTTTTTCGAGATCGGTGTGCCGACCCTGTTCCTGACGGATGCCGCGATCCTTCTGGGCCTGACGTTTCTGTTTGCGCGCCGCGTGGTTGTCCCGCAGCTGCGCTACATATCGATTTTCACCGACTACTTTGCCCTGCTGCTGATCCTGGGCGTCGCGATCTCCGGCATCCTCATGCGGGGTTTCTTCCCCGTCGATCTCGAGCAGGTGAAGACCATGGTCATGGGCTGGGTGAGCTTTTCCCCCGTCGTGCCCAAAGGGGTCGGGTCACTCTTTTTTGTTCACCTGCTTTTCGTCTGCGTTCTGCTGGCGTGGTTCCCCTTCAGCAAGCTGATGCACATGGGGGGGGTCTTTCTCAGCCCCACGCGCAATCTGGCCAATGACAGCCGCATGCGAAGGCACATCAATCCCTGGAACGCCCCGGTGAAGGTTCACACCTACGAGGAGTACGAAGACGAGTTCCGGGACAAGATGAAGGCGGCCGGGCTGCCGGTGGAGAAGGAGTAACCATGTCATTTGCCAAGATCCCCAAACCCGAAGAACTGATCCGGATCAGTTATCAACCGCCGCAGACGCCCTGGATGGACACCCCCGTCGATTTTCGTCCGGGGACGTGGAGCTACAGCGGCGCGGCGAAGAATCTGACCTACCTCGGGCTGCCGAATCCAAGGGCCTGGCAGCCTCCGGATGCCGACTGGAAGCTGCCGGAGAACTGGAAGCAGATCATCCTGGACGGGATGCGGGAGCGCCTGGAGAAATACCGCTCGTTCAAACTCTTCATGGACCTCTGCGTGCGCTGCGGGGCCTGCGCCGACAAGTGCCATTTCTACATGGGCAGCGGCGACCCCAAGAACATGCCCGTCCTGCGGGCCGAGCTGCTGCGATCCGTGTACCGGCGCTATTTCACGGAATCGGGAAGGCGCTTCGGCAGACTGGCGGGCGCGCGCGATCTGACCGTGGATGTCCTCAAGGAGTGGTTCTACTACTTTTACCAGTGCACGGAATGCCGCCGCTGCTCTATCTATTGTCCCTACGGGATCGACCAGGCGGAGATCACCATGATCGGCCGCGAGCTCCTCAACCTCGTGGGGTGCAACATCAACTGGGTGATCGAGCCTGCGGCAAACTGCTTCCGCATGGGCAACCATCTCGGCATCCAGCCCGGCGGCATCAAGGACATGCTCGAATTCATGGCCGACGACATCGAGGACCGCACGGGGGTCCGCGTGGACGTTCCCATCAACAGGAAGGGCGCCGAGATCCTGTTCGTCGCACCCTCGGGCGACTTCTTTGCCGACCCGGGGACCTATACCTGCATGGGCTACATGATGCTGTTCCACGAGATCGGACTCAACTACACCTTCAGCACCTACGCTTCGGAGGGGGGCAACTTCGGCCTCTTCACGTCCCACGAGATGATCAAACGCCTCAACGCGAAGATCTATGCCGAGGCAAAGCGCCTCGGCGTCAAGTGGATCCTCGGCGGCGAGTGCGGCCACATGTGGCGGGTCCTTCACCAATACATGGACACGATGAACGGCCCGGCCGATTTCCTTCAGGAACCCGTCTCGCCGATCACGGGGACCCGCTTCGAGAATGCACGCTCGACGAAAATGGTGCATATCTGCGAGTTCACTTCCGATCTGATCCGCAACGGCAAGCTCAAGCTGGACCCCCGCCGCAACGACCACCTGCGGCTCACCTTCCACGATTCCTGCAACCCGGCGCGCGCCATGGGCCTCTTCGAGGAGCCGCGGTACGTCATCCGGCATGCCGCCCGGCACTTCCACGAGATGCCCGAGGACACGATCCGGGAAAAGACGCTGTGCTGCGGCAGCGGCGCAGGGCTGGGCAACGAAGAGAACCTGGAGATGCGGATGCGGGGCGGTATGCCCCGGGCCATGGCCGTGCGGCACGTGAAGGAACGGCACGACGTGAACCGGCTGGCCTGCATCTGCGCCATCGATCGGGCGACGCTGACAGCACTCATGGACTACTGGGTACCGGGGGTCACCGTGATGGGCGTCCACGAGCTTTTGTCCAATGCCCTGGTCATGAAAGGCGAGAAGGAGAGAACAACGGATTTGCGCGGCGAGCCCTTGAAGGAAAGAGCAGACGATGAAACTCTATGACGCGGGGAAAATCATCGCCGGGATCGTGATCTTCCTGATCCTGATCACGTTCCCGCTCTGGTATGGGAAGGGGAAGGCGGTTGCCCCTCCGAACCTTGAGCTCGACACGCCGGCCATCCAGCAGCTCACGGACAAGCGCTGCGTGGAGGATACCGCGTTCATGCGCGCCAATCACATGAAGCTCCTTGCCACGTGGCGCGACGATGTCGTCCGGGATGGCAAGCGATTCTACACGGCGGCCGACGGAAGGACCGTCGAGATGAGCCTGACGGGAAGCTGCCTGAAGTGCCACAGCAATAAGGATCGGTTCTGTGATCGCTGTCACGATTACGCCGGGGTCAAGCCGACCTGTTGGAATTGTCACATTGTGCCCGGGGAGGTGAAGTGATGGCGCCCAATCGGAGAGAGTTTCTGCTCATCGCGGGGCTGGCGGCAATCGGCGTGGCCTGTCCGTCCCTGGCCCGGGTCCTCTTCGCGAAGGCAGGCGCAACGTCATCCGGCACCGCTGCGGAAGCAGTCTCAGGGATCACGCCGGCGCTGAAGGCAAAACGCTGGGCGATGGCGGTGATCCCGGGCAAGTGCCCGAACGACTGCAGGGCCTGCATCGACGCCTGCCATCTGACGCACAATGTCCCCGATTTCGGCAACCCGAAGGACGAGATTCAATGGATCGGGCTGCAGCCCTTCGAGCGCGTCTTCCCCGGGGATGCCTACCCCCAGATGCCGGAGGCTGCCAGAGAGCGCAAATTGCCGGTTCTCTGCAATCACTGCGACAACCCGCCCTGTGTCAGGGTATGCCCCACACAGGCCACCTTTAAGAGGGCCGATGGCATCGTGATGATGGACTATCACCGCTGCATCGGGTGCCGGTTCTGCATGGCAGCCTGCCCGTACGGGGCAAGGAGCATGAACTGGCGCGATCCCCGGCCCTTTATCCGCAAGATCAACAACGACTACCCGACCCGTACCAAGGGTGTCGTGGAGAAGTGCACGTTCTGCGAAGAGAGGCTCCGCAAGGGGATACTCCCCGCCTGTGTCATGGCCTGCGAGGAGAAAGCCCTCGTCTTCGGGGATATCGACGACCCCCGCTCGGAGATCCGGCTGCTCCTCGACAAGGAACTACCGATCCGGCGACGGGTGGACCTGGGGACGAAACCGCAAGCTTACTATATTTTGTGAGGATGCCGTGCTGGAGAAAGCGCTGACGGGGACTCGCCGATACGCGATCTGGGTGGCCGCATTGCTGGCCCTTGCCGGGCTGGGGTTTTTCTTCTACCTGCGCCAGCTCGATTACGGCCTGGGCCTCACCGGGATGAGCCGCGACGTTTCCTGGGGCCTCTACGTTGCGCAGTTCACGTTCCTCGTCGGCATTGCCGCATCGGCGGTGATGCTGGTGCTGCCCTACTATCTGCACGACTACAAGGCCTTTGGGCGAATCACCCTCCTGGGGGAATTCCTGGCTGTTGCGGCCGTGATCATGTGCGTCACCTTCATCTTTGTCGATCTGGGCCAGCCCACGCGGGTGATGAATGTCCTTCTCCACCCGTCCCCCACGTCGATCCTTTTCTGGGACATGATCGTCCTGAACGGCTATCTCCTGATCAACATCGTAACCGGCTGGACGGTCCTGCAATGCGAGCGGCAAGGCATCCCGCCGCCTGCCTGGGTGAAGCCGCTGATCTACCTGTCCATCCCCTGGGCCATCAGTATCCACACGGTGACGGCCTTCATCTATGCGGGTCTTCCGGGCAGGGGGTTCTGGCTCACCGCGATCATGGCCCCGCGTTTCCTGGCCTCCGCCTTCGCATCGGGTCCGGCCCTGCTGATCCTGTTCTGCCTCGTTCTGAAACGCTTTGCGGGCTTCGATGCCGGCAGGAAGGCCATCGGCGCCATGGCGACGATCGTGACGTACGCCCTGGCAACGAGCATCTTCTTCGTGCTGGTGGAGCTCTTCACGGTGTTCTACAGCCAGATCCCGGAGCACATGGACCACTACCGGTTTCTCTTTGCCGGCCTGCACGGTTACGACACCATCGCAAACTGGATGACCGTATCGGCCCTGTGCGCCGTCGCAGCCCTCGTCCTGTTGATCAATCCGCGGACCCGGGAGAAAGAGTCTCTTCTTGCCGTGGCCTGCGCGTGCGTGTTTCTCTCCCTCTGGATTGAAAAAGGCCTGGGCCTGATCGTGACGGGCTTTGTTCCGTCTCCTCTCGAAAAGATCACCCGCTATACCCCCACGGGACCGGAAATAGCCATTACGCTGGGCGTCTGGGCCCTGGGCTTCCTGATCATCACCGCGCTGTACAAGATTTTCCTATCTGTCCATGAGGCGAAGTAAAGGCCCGTTGGACCCGTGGCTCCCCGCCGATCCCCGATCAAAAGAATATACCCTCTTTTTCTGCTTCCTCCATGTCAAAGCAGGCAGGATAAATAATCCGTAGCATCCTGAAAACATGCAATAAATTTACTATGTCTTTCTTTCCCAATCATTAGCCAGTGATTATATTAGCTGTAACGTGGCCGTTCCCGGCGAGGCACGTCAGGAAAGGTTGGGTGGATGTCTTGGGGAGGGGCTCCAGGAATGATTCATCCACAAATTCAGATGGATGGAGGATCGCTCCTCTACTGCTGCAGCCGGATCGGTTACAGAAGCGCACTGGAGCGAGATTACAGCAGGAATGAAATTTTGCATTCTTTTTCGGTGAATTCAAATTCCTTGCGCCAAGGTGACGGGAATTTAGAAACTTAAGGTAGGGTTTATCTGTTATCTTGCTTGCTTACACCGCAGCAGGCTGCGGAAAATGCGCGTGCAATCGTTTTCACCTTGACAGGGTGGAGGTTTTTTGCTACGGAGCTTGCGGTTTATCGTGCGCACGCTTTGTGAAATAAAACGTTTCAATTTTGACTCAAAGACCGAGGTGTAACGTGTCAGACAATAAGAAGAATGGTAAAGTCGGTTCCGTCATGGTGGTGGGTTCCGGGATCGCCGGCATCCAGGCCGCCCTGGACCTTGCGAATTCCGGGATGAAGGTCTACATGGTCGAAAACGGGATCAGCATCGGCGGGGTCATGGCCCAGCTCGACAAGACGTTCCCCACCAACGACTGCTCGGCCTGCATCCTTTCTCCCAAGCTCGTCGAGGTCGGCAGGCACCCCAACGTGGAGATCCTGACCCGCCGGACCGTGGAGTCCGTCGAAGGCGAGGCGGGCCGCTTCACCGTCAAACTGACCAAAGCACCCCGGTACGTCGATCTGACAAAATGCACCGGATGCGGCGACTGCGCAACGGCATGCCCCATCACGGTCCCCTCCGATTTCAACGAGAACCTCAACGACCGGAAGGCCACCTACCGGCATTTCCCCCAGGCCATTCCCAGCGGATTCGCCATCGACAAGCTCGGCACGTCGCCCTGCAAGGCGGCCTGCCCGACGCATATCAGCGTCCAGGGCTATGTGGCCCTGATCGCCGTCGGCAAGTACAAGGAAGCCCTCAAGCTCATCAAGCAGGAAAACCCCTTCCCGAGCGTCTGCGGGCGCGTCTGCAACCACCCCTGCGAAGAGGCCTGCATGCGCGGCGAGGTCGAGCAGCCCATCGACATCATGCACCTCAAGCGCTTCGTGGCCGACCTCGACCTCAACGATGCCACCAAGTACGTCCCCGAGATCAAGGAAAAGAAGGGCAAGAAAATCGCCGTTGTCGGCGCCGGCCCGGCGGGCCTTTCCTGCGCCTACTACCTGGCGATCGAAGGCTATGACGTCACCGTTTACGAGAAGGCCCCCATTCCCGGCGGTTGGATGACCCTCGGTATCCCCGAGTACCGCCTGCCCCGCAACGTCCTCAACGCCGAGATCAAGACCATGACCGACATGGGCGTGAAGATCCTCTGCAACCAGGAAGTGGGCAAAACCATAACCTTGGATCAGCTCCGCAAGGACTACGACGCCCTGTTCCTCGGTGTCGGAGCGCAACTCTCGAGCAAGCTCGACATCCCCGGCGAGGACATGCAGGGCGTGATCCACGGCGTCGACTACCTGAAGCGCGTCAACCTGGGCGAGAAGGTTTTCCTGGGCGAGAAGGTCGCCGTCATCGGCGGCGGCAACGTGGCCATGGACGCGGTCCGGACGGCGATCCGAACGGGCTCCAAGGACGTCTTCATCCTCTACCGCCGGTCCCGCGCCGAGATGCCTGCCTCCGTCGAGGAGATCGAGGAGGCCGAGGAGGAAGGGATCCGCTTCGAGTTCCTCGTGGCCCCCACCCGCGTCGTCGGCAAGGACGGCAAGGTGACGGGCATCGAGTGCCTCCGCATGGAACTGGGCGAGCCCGATAAAAGCGGCCGCCGACGCCCCGTACCCATCAAGGGCTCCGAGTTCATCGTCGAGTGCGACGCCATCGTCCCGGCCATCGGGCAGGCCTGCGATCTGGGCTTCGTCCCGAAGGAAAGCGGCATCTCGATCAACAAGTGGGTCAACTTCGACGTCGACGAGGTGACCTTCCAGACCTCCGCTCCCGGCGTGTTTGCCGGCGGCGACGCCGTGACGGGCCCCGCCACGGTCATCAAGGCCGTCAACGCAGGAAAGGAAGCCGCCAAGTCCATCGACCGCTACCTCAAGGGCGAGGACGTCAAGGCCGGCCGCGCGAAAGACTGGAAGAAGGGGCTTGCCGATCAGGCCGACCTCAAGGGCGTGAAAAAAGTTGCCCGCGTGAAGTACCCCCACGCCGACCCGGCTGTCCGGCGTGCCAATTGGATGGAAGTGGGGCTCGGGTTCAGCGAGGCCCAGGCCCTGGCCGAGGCGAACCGCTGCCTCAAGTGCGGCATCTGCTGCGAGTGCTACCAGTGCGTGGCGGCCTGCATCGCCGGCGCCATCAAGCACGACGACGTCTACGCCGAGGAGACCCTCGAGGTCGGCGCTGTCATTGCCGCCCCCGGATTCGAGATCTTCGACCCGCGGCTCCGGGGAGAGTATGGCTTCGGCGTCTACGAGAACGTCGTGACGAGCATCCAGTTCGAGCGGATCCTGTCGGCCTCCGGCCCTTACTTCGGCCATGTCCAGCGGCTCTCCGATCACAAGGAGCCCCGCAAGATCGCCTTCATCCAGTGCGTCGGTTCCCGCGATACATCCTGCGGCAACTCCTGGTGCTCCTCCGTGTGCTGCATGTACGCAACCAAGGAGGCCATCATCGGCAAGGAGCATCTCAAGACGCTCGAGCCCACGATCTTCTTCATGGACATCCGCGCGCACGGGAAGGACTTCGACCGGTTCGTGAACCGTGCCAAGACCGAATACGGCATCCGCTACCTGCGCTCCATGCCCTCAACGATCAAGGAGCTCCAGGGCTCGAAGAACCTGCTCATGACCTACGTCTCCGAAGACGGCAGGCTCATCGAGGAGGAGTTCGACATGGTGGTCCTCTCCGTGGGTCTTACGCCCCCGAAGGAGGCCGGAAAGCTTGCCAAGGCCCTCGGGATCGAACTCGAGGAGCACGGTTTCGCGAAGACCCTGCTGGAGAACCCTGTGGAGACGAGCCGCGGGGGAGTCTTCGTCTGCGGCGCCTTTGCCGGCCCCAAGGACATCCCCGAGACCGTCATGGAGGCAAGCGGTGCCGCCGCCTGCGTCACGGGGCTTCTGGCCCCGGCTCGGAACACACTCGTGACGGAGAGCACGCTTCCCGCGGAAACGGATCTCCGGGGCACGGGACCGCGGATCGGCGTCTTCGTGTGCCACTGCGGCATCAACATCGGCGGCGTTGTGAACGTGCCCGAAGTCGTCGAGTACGTCAAGACGCTCCCCAACGTCGTGTTCGCCGCGGACAACCTCTTCACGTGCTCCCAGGACACAGCCGTCAAGATGGGCGAGGTGATCAAGGAGAAGAACCTCACGCGCGTCGTCGTGGGTTCCTGCTCGCCGCGCACGCACGAAGGACTCTTCCAGGAGAACTGCGAGAAGGCGGGCCTCAACCGGTACCTCTTCGAGATGGCCAACATCCGCGACCAGAACTCCTGGGTCCACATGTACGAACCCGTCGAGGCCACCGAGAAGGCAAAGGATCTCATGCGCATGGCCGTCGCCAAGGCGCAGTTCCTCAAGCCCCTCAAGCCGGGCCAGCTCGGCGTCAACCACAATGCTCTGGTCATCGGCGGGGGCCTGGCCGGCATCACGGCGGCCCTGTCGCTTGCGGACCAGGGATTCGAGTCCTACATCGTCGAGAAGGAAAAGGAACTCGGAGGCAACTACCGCAAACTCTTCTACACCCTCGAGGGCCTCGACACGCAGAAGCACCTGGCGGGGCTTCTGGAGAAAGTGAAGGCAAACCCGAAGATCCATGTGATCACCGGGGCCGAGAT
>DASRZY010000041.1:0-2229 GCA_035685905.1 Syntrophales bacterium | reverse complement strand
CGCCGTCGTGGGGCCGAGCGGCGTGGGCAAGACAACGCTTTTGAGCTTGCTGCTTCGATTCTACAACCCGACGGGGGGCGAAATCCTTTATGACGGAAAGCGCGCCACGGATTACGACGTCCGATCGCTTCGGCAGCGGATCGGCTATGTGTCTCAGAGCCCGATCCTGCTCTCCGGCACGATCATGGAAAACCTCCGCTACGGAAACCCCGAAACTGCGCAGGGGGAAGTCATCCGTGCCTCCCGAGTGGCGGGGATCCACGAGTTCATCACGGGCCTGCCCGGCGGATATGAAAGCGAGGTGGGCGAAAAGGGCGTGAATCTCTCCGAAGGACAGAAGCAGCGGCTTGCGATTGCGCGGGCACTCGTGAAGAACCCCGACATCCTGGTGCTCGACGAGCCCACGGCGGCGCTGGACGGCCTGACGGAAAAATCGATCTTCCAGGCGCTCCCCCGCGAGACCCGGGGCAAGACGCTCTTCGTGGTGGCCCACCGGCTCTCGACCGTTGTCGACTGTGACCGCATCCTTCTGCTGAACGAAAACCGCCTCGTGGCCGAGGGAACACACGGTGAGCTTCTCCGGACAAACGAATACTATCGCGAACTGGTTGATTGCCAGCTGATCCCCGAAGGGAAAGGTGAGAAAGGCAAAGTGATTCCGTATGAAGGTATCCGTCGTCATTCCCGTTCATAACGGGGAGAAATACCTGGCGCAGGCCATCGAAAGCGTCCTGGCCCAGACCTTCAGGGACTTCGAACTCCTGATCGTCGACGACGGCTCGACGGACGGCACCAGCGCGATCATGGATCATTACGCCCGGCGAGATGCCCGCATCCGCATCATGTCTCAGCCCAACCGGGGGGTTTCCGCCACAGGAAATCTCGGCTTCGAGGAGGCCCGGGGCGAATGGGTTGCCCGGCTCGATGCCGACGATCTCTTTCTACCGGACAAGCTCCAGCGGCAGATCGCATTCATCCGGCAGCATCCCCATGTACGCATCGTGGGCACCCTGGGGTACTTCATCAATCATGGAGGAAAGCTCATCGGGCTCGTGAATCCCGACGGGCCTTTCACAAGAACGGAGTTCGAGAGAATGGCAGGGCGGGGCGAGCCTGTCTTTTTCGTCCACTCGTCGACCCTGATGCACCGTCAGACCGTCCTTGCCGTGGGGGGCTACCGGGAACAACTTGTCCAGGCCGAGGACGTGGATCTCTGGCTCCGGATGGCTGAAAAGGGGCATCTGCTGCTGAAGATGCCCGCCCCCCTTCTTCTCTACCGGCTCCACGGGGAATCCCTCACCATGAAACGAAACGCCGAGCAGAAGCGCTGCCACCGGTGGGTTATGGCCTGTGCCGATGCGAGGGGGAAGGGAATGGAAGAGCCCTCGCTGGAGACGTTTCTTCAATCCGAGAGGTGCCGGCCATGGACCGTGCGATTCCATGACTTGCGGCTGGAAATGGGCGAGCGGTATTACCAGATGGCGGCCCTGCATTATGCCGGCGGGAATTACGCGGCGCTTGCGTTTTGCCTGTGCCTTTCCCTCTGCCTCAACCCCGCACACGTGATACCGCGGCTCTACGACCGCAAAATCGCCCCGACGCTGGAGAAAAGCCTGCCGGAGACAAGTCCCGTCCCGATGCCGCTCCCCGGGGGAAAGGAGGCATGCCGGCATGCGCCCGGAACATGACCTCCTGTTGTCCTGTGTAAGGACCGCATTCCGAGGCGACCGGATGGATTCCCCGCCAGCCTTGCCCGAGACTGTGGACTGGAATCGCTTTGTGAATCTCTGCGAGTGGCACAATGTCGTTCCCCTCGTGTACCGGGCCCTTCCTGCCGCCTGTCCGGGCGCAATCCATCCGGCGGCCATGAACCGGCTGCGAAACCTCTGTCACAACAACACGGCGCGGACGCTTTTTCTCACCTCGGAGCTCTCCCGGATACAGAACGCGCTCGAGTCATGCGGCGTCCCGGCATACCCTTTCAAGGGGCCTGCCCTGTCCGTGATGCTATATGGCGATCCGGCTCGCAGACAGTCGAACGATCTCGACATCCTCATCCCTAAGGAACATGTATGCAGGGCTATGGAAGTCCTTGACAGGCTGGGCTACGGTGCGAAGAACGCGCTCAAAGGCCCACAGCTTGCAGCCCACCGCCGCACCGAGTACGAGCTTCAATTCTTCCGTCGCGACAGGAAACTCACCGTCGAGCTACAATGGGCCGTCGTCCCG
>DASRZY010000040.1:0-16991 GCA_035685905.1 Syntrophales bacterium | reverse complement strand
GTCGTCTGCCTTTCCTGCCGTTTCCAGGAAGCCCGTGCGCAGCAGCATCAGCTTCCCCTTCAATTCCCGCTCGCACTGCAGCCGCAGGGCCTTTCTGTCGAATTCGAGGTCCCTGAGCACATCCTCGCCCTGAACGACCTGGTAATGGCGCTTCATGTTGAGGAACTCCACCGGGTAGACGTCGATGGAGGAGCCGATGAAGGCCTTCGTCATGATCAGGGGCACGGCCACGGCCCGTTTTTTCCACTTGTGGATCAGGGGATGGGCCCGCTCGAGATCGTCAACCGCTTTTTCATCGAGGACCACCAGGAAATTGATGTCGGATTTCCCGGGAACGTAATCGCCCCGGGCGCCGCTGCCGTAGAGTATAATCGATTGAAGCCCATCGCCGTATGCCGTCTTGAGATCCTCGACGACCTCCGGGAATACCTCCTGCGGTGTTTTCGGTATTTTACTCATGGTCCGTTCCTTTTTTTACTGAACACCAGCCGCTGGACACGCTATAGGAATGAGATCAGTCACCCTTACCCTGAACCTCTCCCACGCAGGACACAAACGAAGTAACGAAGATTGCCACGCCTCTCACGGCTCGGCTCGCAATGACGGTCTTCTTTTTATCTCCTCACTCAGACACTCACGCACTCAGTCACTCAGGCACTTCTTACTGGTCCCTACGCCCTGGTCCCTAGTCCCTTCACCGAACACTGGCCACTAGCCACTGACCACTTTTTTTTAGAAATCTCCGCCCGCTCCGCCTCCCCCGCTCATACCCCCGCCAAACCCGCCGAAGCCCCCGCTGAACCCCCCGAACCCCCCGGAAGAGCCGCCCCCGTAGCTTCGGCCGCCACCGCCAAAACTCGACAGCAGAAGCAGGGCCATGATCTGCCGCCCCGTCCGCGTGAAGAGCATCAGCAAGACGACGATGGCAATGAGGATCAGGGTGAAGGGGCTCACCGGCACGCCGCGAGTCGGTCGAGCGGGCTGGGGTTGCGGCTGGGTCCTGCCCGTGAGGGTCACACCCGCATCCCGGGCGATGATATCGGAGACGGCCGTCATGGCGTTCAGAAGGCCGCGCCCGTAGTCACCCTGTTTCAGGGAAGGGAGGACCTGCAGCCGGATGATTTCACCGACGACACCGTCCGGCAGGATGCCTTCGACACCGTACCCCGTTTCGATCCGCACCCGCCTCTCCTTCATGGCCAGCAGGATCAGGACGCCCTTGTCAACGCCCTTCTTCCCGATGCCCCAGGCCTCGTACAGGCGGGTGGCGTAATCGTCGACCACCCTGTCCCCTACTGTGGTCACGGTAACCACGACGATCGCTGTCCCCGTTTTCTGCAAGACCTCGCGGGCAAGAGATTCCATGGCAGCCCGCTGTTCCTGTGAAATCACGTTGGCAAAATCGTTGACAGCGCCCGTCGGGCGGGGGAAGGCATCGTCTGCGGCCATGGCCGGGCCTGCCAGGAGAGCAATCACAGAGATTGTGAGCAGGGCTGCAGCCAGTCGTTTCATCATGCGGGGTGATGTCATTTTCCAGTCCCAGTGTCAGCCATTCGCACCAGCAGGTCATGTTCATGACGCTCTTTGAATTTATAACCCATGTGCGCCGCGGAATGAAGTCAATTTTTTACGTGCAATTACGGTGGGATAGCAGAAGACCTGAAGCGGTTCGCAGAAGAGCCCCTTTGGCAAAGTATTTGCACGACTGCGGGTACCCCAGCCGCACTGTTTTTCGATGATAGAGCCTCACACTAAACCGGTCTTCCTGAGAGAGTAGATGGCCGCTCCCGGCAGAAAAACAAAGCAACAGCTGATCGAAGAGATTGCATCTCTTCGAAACAAGCTCGACTCTTACGAGAAAGCCCCGCAAAAGAATCCGGCCGAATCTCAACAGCTCTACGAAACCCTGGCGCACAACTCGCACGCCGGCGTCTACGTCATCATCGACGGCCGCTTCGCATCCCTCAACGGGAAGGCGGCCCTGCTTGCGGGCTGCACTGTCGATGAAATGCTCGGCATGAAAAGCATTGATTTCGTCCATCCCGATGACCGGGAGATGATCCTGGGCCATGCCCGGGAGATGCTCAGCGGCAGGCGATCGTCCCCTTACGAGTACAGGATTGTCATGAAAAACGGCCAGGTTCGCTGGATCATGGAGACGTTGACCCCCATCCGGTACAAGGGGCAGCGGGCTGTCCTGGGCAATTCCATGGACATCACCTCGCAGAAGGAATCCACCCGCAAGCTTCAGGATCTGGAAGTCCTGGAAGCCTCCATCCTCGACGCCATCCCCCATGCCGTGCTGGGACTTGCCAAGCGGCGGATCATCTTTGCCAACAACGCCGCTGACGATGTTTTCGGGTGGCGGCCGGAAGAGCTCATCGGCAAAACGACGCGCATCCTCTACCGCAGCGACGAGGAATACAAGGATATCGGCAAGTTTATCTACTCGGCTCTCCGCCGTCAGCGCACCTGCAACGCAGAGATTCCCTGTTGCCGCATGGACGGCCGCGAAATCGTCGTGAGGCTCCATGCCTCCCGCATCGGCGACGATCTCCGGGAGGGGCGGATCATCGCCGTGTACGAGGATGTCACCAAGCGCAAGCGCAGCGAAAAGGCGCTGCGTGAGTCCGAGCGCTTCAACAAGGAAATCATCTCCAGCGCCAACGAGGGGATCATCGTCTACGACCGTGATTTCCGTTACGTCGTCTGGAACCGGTTCATGGAGGTGTTCACGGGGCTGCCCGCCGAGGACGTCCTCGGCATGAGCGCCTTCGATGTCTTTCCCCACCTCCGGGAGCAGGGCGTGGACATCCTGCTGGACCGGGCCCTCGAGGGGGCCACGATCGCTGCGCCGGATCTCACCTACTACGTTCCCCAGAGCGGCAAGACGGGTTGGATCACAGGCACCTACGCACCCTACCGCAATTCCCGCGGGGAGATCGTGGGTGTCATCGCCATGGTCCACGACATCACCGAGCGCAAGCTCGCAGAGGAGGCCCTTCGCAAGAGCGAAGAGAACTTCCGCGCCATTTTCGAGACGGCCCCGGACTGCATCTACATCAAGGACCGCACGCTCAAGTACGTGCTGGTGAACCCCAGCGTGGAGAGCCTGTTCGGCAAGCCCTCATCGGAGATCGTGGGGCTCTCCGACGGCGAGCTCTTCGGGGAGGCAGCCGAGCAGCGGTCGCGCGAGATGGACTACCGGGTCCTCGACGGGGAGATGGTCGAGGTCGAGTCCAGCGAGACGATCAACGGGATCCCCGTTACGCTGCACGTCGTGAAGGTTCCCATGTTCGATGCCGCGGGGGAAATCATCGGCATCTGCGGCGTCGCCCGCGACATCACCCAGACCCGGCAGCTCGAGGCCCAGCTCCTGCAGGCCCAGAAGATGGAGGCCATCGGGACGCTGGCCGGCGGGATCGCCCACGACTTCAACAACCTGCTCATGGGCATTCAGGGCCATGTCTCACTGGTGCTCATGGACATCACGGGCGAGCACCCCCATTCGGCGCACCTCACGGGCATCGAGAACATGATCCGCAGCGGCGCAACGCTGACCCGGCAGTTGCTGGGCTTTGCCCGCGGCGGCAAGTACGAGGTCAAGCCCACGGATCTCAACGATCTCATCAAGAAATCCTCGGACATGTTCGGCCGGACGAAGAAGGAGATCAAGATCACTCGTCGCGAGCAGGAGGGTACCTGGGTCGTGGATGCGGACCGCGGCCAGATCGAGCAGGTGTTTCTCAACATGTACGTCAATGCCTGGCAGGCCATGCCCGGCGGAGGAGAGCTGATCCTATCGACGGAAAACGTCATCCTCGACGAGTCGTTCGTGAAACCGTACAAGATTCCACCCGGCCGCTACGTGAAAATCTCCATCACCGACACGGGGATCGGCATGGACGAGGCGACGCGCCAGCGCGTCTTCGAGCCCTTCTTCACCACCAAGGGCAGGGGGCGTGGCACGGGCCTCGGCCTGGCCTCGGCCTACGGCATCGTCAAGAACCACGGCGGCATCATCACCCTGTACAGCGAAAGGGGCCACGGCACGACCTTCAATATCTACCTACCCGTCTCCGCAAGCGCAACCGTTGCGGACGCGTCCCTGGAGCGCCAGATCATGAAGGGCACCGAGACGATCCTTCTCGTCGACGACGAGGACATCGTCCTTGACGTGGGCGTGGAGGTTCTGAAGACACTGGGATACCGGGTGCTCGCTGCCCGCAGCGGGCCCGATGCGATTGAGATCTACCGGCACAAGAGCGGCGAGATCGACATGGTGATCCTGGACATGATCATGCCCGAGATGGGCGGCGGACGGGTCTTCGACGCCATGAAAGGTATCGATCCCTCGGTCAAGGTGCTCCTGGCGAGCGGCTACAGCCTCAACGGACAGGCCTCGCACATCCTCTCGCGCGGCTGCGGCGGCTTCATCCAGAAGCCCTTCAGCATCATCGACCTCTCCAAGAAGATTCGCGAGATCCTCGGCAAACCGGGGGAAAAGCGGGCCGTGGCCTGAAAATCAGCCGGCCTTGGCAGGCGGCTTCAGGTGCGAGAATTCGTACTCTTTTTCCTGGACCTTGAAAGCGATCTTCTCTTCAATGTTTTCCAGCAGCTTTCCCTCGATCACCCGTTTGCAGCCGAAGTCGTAGAAGATGATCTGGTGGGTCGGCATGTCCTCCTCGGCGAGGTCCTTGAAGGAGGCCTTCTGCTCTTCCGGGCTCAGCTCCCGGATGGAGAGCTTCTGGGCCCTCTCCCTCGTCTCCCAGTCCTTCGTGCGGATGATGACCTTGTAGTTGGCGTGAAAATAGATGGGCATCTTGATATCCGTCATCGGCATCCCTCCTCGCGGTCGATGAACCTCCCGAAAGGCCCGCCTGGCTAAGTGAATATGCATCCCGTGATGCAACGGCCGGGATGCAGGCTTCAGGCATCAGGCTACAGGCTTCTGGAAAGAAAGAAATTTCACTGGTCACTGGCCACTGAACACTGGTCACTGCCTTACCACAATCGGTTGAGGAAATCTACAGCGGGGCCGTCATTTCGATTGTCACGGGTTACCCCGTGTGCTACGATCAAGCCGCTCGTGGATCTTTCTTTATCAACCGGGCTCGTTGTCGGCGGCGGAATCGTTGCGAAGAATTTGTGAGACAACCCGCAAGGAGCAATGCCATGGATCTCGGGGATTTTGTTGTCGTCACCCATCCCGGCCATCCGATGAAGGGCGCCCGGGGAAAAATCGTCGGCCGGCGCGGGGAGTATCGACCTGATGACCCCTGGTACCTCGTCTACCTGCCCTGCCGGATGCGCAGCTTCCTGATCCCGGGTTCAGCCCTCGAGATAGAAAAGGTCGGCCCGGCCGCAGAACGGGATTATCTTTACCAGTAAAGACAGAAAGGGGAGGCCCTGGCGGCCAAGCCGTTATACAAAGGTGTGGAAATTTTTTTTACCGGTCTGTTCATTTAAAAAGGGCGACGCATACTGCGTTGCCCTTTTCTCGTCTTAGTCCGATATTTCGGAATATCGTCCACTATTCGCAAGCGCCGAGTAGAAGTCCTCGTTGAAAATGTCCGAGGTGATCAACACAAATGTTGATGAACTCGACTAAACCCCTTTCACCTACGAGCCTTCACCCGCGGGATACGGGAGGGACCGCTGATTACCACTTGAAATGTGCTTTCCATTGGTGCTGACAGGATATCAGCAAAACTTGTGATTTCGTCTGGCCAGCGGTCATATCTTGCAGGATTCCAATCCGAACATGCTATGTCTTTTCATTACCGAGGAACCTTTCGGTTTTTTTCAGCGTCGTCATCTTTTTAAATTTCCCCAAGCCATAGCGACATGCCTCAAATGCATCATTGCTTTCCGGTGAACTCACGCCAATCAGGGAGATGATGTCGCCGATATCCAATATTCCAATTCTTCGGACAAGCAGAACGTCCTCTATTTTCCATCGTTGCTTGATTTCTGCTGCAAGCGTACCCAACTCCGCCTCAATATCCCCGGCTTTCTCAAAGTGGATACCTGTCGATACCCGGTCTCCGGTTTTACTTTTGACCACGGCATAATGAAGCAGAACAGATCCTGCCTCAGATTTCCGAATTCTATCGAACATCGTTCCGGGGTCGATGGGTTTATGTGTGACGATTTCCATGATCACCTTTCTTTTATGAATTCAATGCCACCTGGCGGGCCTACCATTCCAAAAGATTAATAGCACGGCCATGTAAATGAGGAAAAATATCAGTTATGTCAAGAATGATTTAGCATAGCGAACCACTTCTATCTGATTAATAAACTGGATATTTTAGATCCATCTGGATAATGATTGTGGATACATTCTGATCAAGAATGAAGAAAGAAAAAATGACCAATATATAAATAATTCAATAATATCGGCAATGTGAACAATATTATAGTTCTGGCATGTTCATTGCCACATTGTAGTGTTCACTCGATGGATATCATGTTAGAAGTTATCGCTTGTATACCTGCACTAATTGCCAGTGAAAGATAGGAGAAAAAACATGTTTTGGGATAAATTCGAGAAAAATGCCACGAGAATAACCGCTTTGGCCAGCGTACTTGTATTCCTGATCGTGGCCTTTGAGATAATGATCATGATCAGTCCCTTTGCTTTTTTCTTCTATTCCGTCTTCAACCCCATTTTCAACTGGCTCGGTCAGTTTGCAGCGACAAGGTGGCTGACCGCCTTCTTCCTGCCTCACATGATTTTACCCCCGACTCTCTTTCTGAAGACGATCCGCATCTTGGGGTCTGCTTTCTTTATTCTGGGTGCTCTTGTGTTCATCGTGTGCGCCCTGCAGATCTACCTGGGAAAGTTGTTCAAGTGGGGCGTTGCGGACAAAGGTCTATACAGATATGTCCGGCATCCTCAGTACCTGGCGCTCGGCATCTGGGGTATCGGGATGAGTATCTTATGGCCTCGATTCATCGTTCTGGCTTCCCTGTCGCTGATGTTCATCCTCTACTATTTTCTGGCAAAGGACGAAGAACGGAGAATGTCGAATCGGTACGGCGAGTCGTATGAAATGTATTTGAAAAATACTGGCATGTTCGTTCCGAAATCAGTAGAAGGATTCTTTTCATTCATGAGTCGGTTTATCCCTAAGCCGCCGCTCAACTACGTAGTTGTCCCCGTAGTGATCATCATTGCAGTATTGGGATCGGGTTTCGTCCTGAGGGAGATTACCTTGGATTCCCTTCCCTTTGAATCAAAGGGCAATCTGACGATCGTGTCCATTCTGCCGGAAGACAGCGGTTCAGGCGCAAATGCAATTGCAGGCATTCTGAATGGTGAACATGACGGCAAAATATCCCTCGCAGCCGACAAGGATTATCTGGGATATTTGATGCCAGCAGACTACATCATGCAGGGGATGATCGCCAATACCGGCGGTGAGTTCCATTTGTATAAGCAGCACAATACAGTTGCCATGATCTGGGAATGGGTTCTGCATCCCTTCGAGCATTTGAGGGCATCGCCATCCTTTCACATGGCCCAAATGCGTAATGTCGATCCGTCTGTCGCAAGGAGACACCATTGCCCGATCGGAATCGACGACCCAGGATTGGAATGCAACACCTGTCCCTACCGCCGGGTCATCATCGACGAAGTTGCACACAACCCGGAAAAACACGCTTCAGGAAGCGGGTTGCTGTCCTTCGATACGGTCAGAACGCCAGTGTATGCCGTCGATTTGAATACTCTGACAGGGGAGGTCGTGAAAATCACTCCTGTTGAAAAGGCAACGGCGTGGGCAGATGTGCCCACACCGAGCATCTGACAGAACGAGCCTGAGATGGCCTGACAATTTTGAACCGAACTGTGAGCGATCAACCCTCAAAGAAAAATCTCTTTCTCTCCTTCCTGAGGCTGGGTTCTACGGCCTTCGGCGGGCCTGCCATGGTGGCACATATACGGGAAATGGCCGTCAGTCGACACGGATGGCTCGATGATCAGACGTTCAAAAATGGCGTTGCTCTGTGCCAGTCCATCCCCGGGGCTACGGCCATCCAGATGGCTGCTTTCGTAGGCTTGAAATCTAGGGGAGTCGCTGGGGCTCTCGTATCCTATATCGGCTTCGGGCTCCCGGCCTTTCTCCTGATGCTGACTTTCTCGATCCTGTATGCCCGATACAACAGCCTTCCGGAGATCGGTTCCCTCTTCGGAGGTCTCCAGGTAATCGTGGTGGCGATCATCTTGAACGCCCTCTATACCTTCGGGAGAGGCAACCTCCGGAACGCCGAAAGCGTAATCATCTCGATTTTATCAGCGTTATTGTTCTGGCAGGGAATCAGCCCCTTCGTGGTCGTCGCCGGTGCCGGCCTTACGGGAGCGATCCTGTCGCAGGAAGTGCGTCCGGACTTATCATATGACCGGGGCAGGCCGAAGGACATCCTCTGGGAAACAAGGAAAATCGTTGTCCTCGGCTGCTTGCTATTTGCCGTGCTCGTGGGGCTCTATCTCGCAAATGTCGCCCTTTTCACTCTTGCGGCCATCATGCTCAAGATCGACTTTTTCGCTTTCGGCGGCGGCTTTGCTTCACTTCCACTGATGCTTCACGAGATCGTGATTGTGAAGGGGTGGATGGCAAGTGGGACCTTCATGGACGGCATCGCCCTCGGCCAGGTAACACCGGGCCCCATTGTGATCACGGCCGCCTTCGTAGGCTACATGGTCCAAGGCTTCGCGGGGGCTATCGTTGCCAGCATCGCCATCTTCACACCGTCTTTCTTCATGGTTATCACCCTAGCTCCGATTTTTGACAGGCTCCGGTCCTCTCCTTACTTCGCCAGAGTTATCAACGGCATCTTCGCTTCTTTCGTGGGTCTGCTGCTTTTCGTCTTTGTGAAATTCGCCTCGGCGGTTCCATGGGATGCGGTGCGTTTCTTAATGGGGTTAGGAGCGTTCGTCGCTCTGATTCGGAAAGTGGACATCCTGTATATCATTCCGGCAGGTGCAATACTGTCGGTGATTTTCTTATAGTCAGAAGGGTGGATTCAGGATGACCGATTGAAATGTTGTATCTGAGGACTTCAAAGAAAATTCTCTCTTTCAGGAAGTATTGGAGGGACGTGGCAGGGCGGGACTTGGCAAGAAATGCCGCCCTAAAGAAAAAATCCTCAACCGAAGGCCGGTTGGGGATTCTCGACATAGCTGAATATATTTTCCACACCTTTGTATAACGGCTTGCCTGGCGGCCTCCCCCTTTTTTATCTGTCATTTCTCCATTCCACCCTATGAAAACCCATTCCCCTGTCTTCCTCTCCCTATGAGGAATCTTCACTTTTCAGGCTCCCTCTCCCTTGAGGGGAGAGGGTCGGGGTGAGGGGGAATTATCCCGTTCCTTTCGTTGTTACGCCCTTTGTCGTCACAATCCCCGTCACCAGTTCTGCCGGTGTGAGATCGAAGGCCGGGTAGTAGCCCTTTACGGCAGGGCCGCTGATCGGACTGCCCCGGAACTCGAGAACCTCCCGGGGGTCCCTCTGCTCGATGGGTATGTCCTCGCCGCAGAGAGTTCTTTTGTCGGGCCCGCCGTAGGCGAGGATGTAGAAGGGGATATGAAAGTACTGCGCGCAGATCGCCAGCTGCAGAGTCCCCACCTTGTTGGCCACCACCCCATCCATGGCCACCCGGTCGGCCGCGGCGAAGACCTTGCTCACCATTCCCTTTGACATGCAATGGGCGGCCATGTTGTCGGTGATCAGCGTCGTGTCGATGCCAAGCTCGCTCACCGACCAGGCCGTGAGCCTCGCCCCCTGCAGGTACGGCCTTGTCTCCGTGCAGATGACCCGCACGTCTTTGCCGTTTTCGCGGGCCATGCGCAGCATGTACAGAAGGGCCGGCCCCGCAAAACAGTGGGTCAGGATCCGGTCACCGGAAGCAAGGAGAGCCTCGGCGTGCCGCCCCGTATCCTCGGAAACCCGGCGCTGGCTTTCCAGCGACCTCTCAAGAGATTCCAGGATGACGGCCGAGGCCGGCCTGGAATCGCCGGCTTCCCCGATCCGCTTCAGGAGCCTGTTGATCAGGGCCGCCAGGTGAAAGCCCGTGGGCCGCGTTGCGATGAGCCGCTCGGCCGCTTCCTGCAGCGCTGCGGCTTTCCCCGAGGAGGAGCTGCCGCTCTCGAGCTTTCTGGCCGCCAGGTAGAGCCCGAATCCTGCCGTGATGGCGATGTCTCCCGCCCCCTGGACGGCCATGTCCTCTATGGCCCGGGCCACGGCCTCGTGGTCGGGGCAGTGCAGGGGCACGATCTCGCCGGGGAGCCTGCGCCGGTCAATGATGACAAGCACATCCCCGTCGAGGGTGACGTTGTCCTCCAGGTTCATTAAAAGAGGGTTTTTCATCACATTTTTCCTGCCGGCCCGTTTCTGGGAATTCTTACCACAACGGCCGGTTTCTGTAAATGAGAGGCGGGAACGGGCGGCTTCATTTTCCCTTGATCATGCATTTCAACGTGGTATAAGGCATCTCTGGGGTCAGTATGTCAGGGTTCGGTTGCGCCTAACACCAGGTTTTTCCCGTCTTCTTTTTCTTCCCTTCTCAGAGGCGTGCGCCGTCCCGACGCACTTGGATTCCTGGAAAAGGGCCAATGAAAAAATCCACTGCACCCGATAAAGCAAATCCGCAGATCCGCGAGAGCGATAAAAAATACGTCCAGCTCATCGAAGAGCTCAGCAAATCCGAGCAGGAAAAGGCAGTCATCCTGGATGCCATGACCGAACTGGTCCTGTATCTCGATACCGACCTGAGGGTGATCTGGGCCAACAAGGCCATGCACGAGGCCTTCAACCTCAAGCCCGGCCATCTGAACGGGAAGCACTGTTACGAGGCCCTTCACAAACGAAGCAGGGCCTGTAGCATCTGCCCGGTCGAGAAGACCCTCAAGACCGGAGAACCCCACGACGTCGTCGATTTCACCTCGTACAGGAAAAACTGGGTTTTGCGCAGCTACCCCGTGCGGAACGAAAAAGGGTCGATAACAGGGGTGGTCGAGATCGTCACGGACATCACCGAGCGAAGGCGGGCCGAAGAAGCCATGCGGCAATCGGAGCAGAAGTTCCGCGAATTGTTCGAAAACGCAAATGACATGATCTTCCTGCTGGACTTCAAGGGAAAGATCCTGTCCTGCAATACCGCCGCCGCCCGCACGTACGGCTACGAGCCCGAGCAGATGCACGGGATGAGCCTGGAAGAGATCCTCGACCCCGAATATCTGACGGTCGTGAGGGACATGTTCCGGAAAAAGCTCTCGAACCTCATCACCCACTCGCAGGAGTTCCTGACCTACACGAGGACGGGCGAACCCGTGTGGGTGGAAATCAATGCCCGGAGCGTCATCGAGAAAGGCAAGCCCGTTGCCGTCCATGGGATCGCCCGGAACATCACGGAACGCAAGCGAATGGAGGCGGCGCTGAAGAAGCGCGAGCAGGAGCTGGAGGAGAAGTCCCGGAACCTGCAGGAGGCAAACGCGGCCCTGCGCGTCCTGCTGAAGCGCCGGGAGGACGACAAGACCGAGCTCGAGGAGAAAGTCATCTGCAACGTGCGGGAGCTGATTCTTCCTCATCTCGAGAATCTGAAAATCACTCCCCTCGACAGCCAGCAGCTCAACCAGCTCAACATTCTCGAGAGGAACACCAGCGAGATCATCTCCCCGTTTCTGCGCACCCTGTCCACAAAATACCCCAACCTGACACCCATGGAGATCAAGGTCATCAACTTCATCCGCGAGGGGCGCACGACCAAGGAAATGGCGGAGCTGCTGAACGCCTCGGCCCGGACCGTCGAGGTTCACCGGGACAATATCCGCAAGAAGCTCGGTCTGAGAAACAAAAAAGCCAACCTGAAATCGCACCTCATGGCCCAGCAGGCTTAAACTACGTATTTATAATACGTAGTTTTTACGTATTTTTTCCGTATTGTGCTTTGCGGTAAGGGATGCTTGTATTGAGCCTCCCCGGGAGGTTTCTCTCCGGTCCGTGTCCTGCCCTCGCACCTCCTGAACTGGAAACATCTAACCTAAAGCTAGGAGGGAATACCGATGAGCAAAGAAGAAAAGATTGAGGCGGTCCGTCAACGCGCGCGGAAAAACTTTTCGCTCGGCTACAACTGCGCCGAGTGCGTCACCGAAGCCGTGTTTTCGCTGCTCGACACGGGAATGCCCGTCGCGGTGAAAAAGTGCGCCACCGGGTTCGGCGGCGGCATCGGGCTCTTCGGGGACACCTGCGGTGCCCTGGCAGGGGCCGTGATGGCTGTGAGCGCTGTCCACGGCAGGGAAGGGCTCCCCGAGGGCGCCGACCCCAAGGAACAGGCCATGAAGTCCAAGGCGCAGTTCTACGGCAAGCCCGGCGTCTACCGGATCTTCAACCAGGTCCCGAATAAGTTCAAGGCCAAGCACGGCAAGACCCTCTGCAGGGATCTGACCACGGCGTGGCAGTCGAGCTGGCTGTGCAAGGACCACGCACTCTTCTGCCGCGAGGTCATCACCGATGCGGCAGGGATCGCCGCGGAGCTCATCCTCTCCGACAAGGACGAGCTTGCCGCGAAACCCTTCGGTGAAAACGTGGAAAACCTGAAGGATTGACAGAAGGCGAATATCGAGTTCTCACGAGGAGGATGATTCATGAGCAAGAGGCTGGTGGTTGTAGGCGGCGGGGCGGGAGGGCCATCGAGCGCCGCCGAGGCAAAAAGGCGCGACAAATCACTTGAAGTGACCATGATCGAACGGGGCGACTTTGTCTCCTATGCCGCCTGACCGATGCCCTATTACATCGGCGATGTAATCAAAGAATCCAAGAGACTGGTCATCCGGACACCGGAAGAGTTCAAGAAAACGGGGATCGACGTCAAGATCAAAACGAGCGTCGAGGGCATCGATGCGCAGAAGGGGCTTCTTGCCCTGTCGGACGGAAGCAGCCTCCCCTACGACTATCTCGTCATGGCCACGGGGGCTGACGCCATCCGCCTGGACATCCCGGGCAAGGACCTGGAAGGGGTTTATGTCATCCGGAACCTGATGGACACCCTGAAGATGAAGACCTACCTCGGCGGAGGGACCTGCAAGAAGGCCGTCCTGATTGGGGCGGGCTACATCGGCATGGAGATGTGCGAGGCCCTTCGCAACCTGGGCTGCGATGTGAAGGTCATGGATGTGCTCCCCCGGCCGGCAACCCGGTGGGATCCCGAGTTTACGAAACTGATCGTGGAGGAACTCGGAAAGAACCAGGTCGAGTTCCTGCCGGAGACGAAACCCCTGTCAATCGACAAGGGGACGGAATGCCGGCTGAAACTGTCCACGAGCGCAGGCGAGTTGAATGCCGACCTTGTCCTCATGGGCGTGGGCACCCGCTACAACACGGGGCTGGCCAAATCCATGGGCGTTGCCATGGGTGAGAGCGGCGCAATCAAGGTGGACTACCACCAGAAAACATCCCGCGAGGGGGTCTGGGCCGTGGGGGATTGCTGCGAGGTCTTCCACAGGGTCGCAGGCAGGTGGGTCTATTTCCCGCTGGGCGACATTGCCAACAAGCAGGGACGTGTTGCCGGGCAGAACGTCGGCGGCGCGCCCGTCGAGTTCCCCGGCATCGTCGGCGCCCAGGCCTTCAAGGTGTTCAACCTGGAAGTGGCCGCCACGGGCCTCACGGAAGAAGAGGCCCTCAAGTACGGGTTCGATCCGGCCGCTGCCCTGATCTGGGGGCTTCCCATCGGCCGTCCCATGGCGACGGGCGAAAAGCTGGGGATCAAGCTCGTCGGCGACAAGAAAACGGGCAAGCTCCTCGGCGCCCAGTGCATCGGCAGGAAGGGGGCCGTCCAGCGTGTCAGCGCCCTTTCCATCGCCCTCTGGTCGTCCCTGACCGTCGACGAGCTCGGCTATGTGGATCTTCCCTATGCGCCGCCCTTCGGGGGCGCCTGGGATGCCATCCACATCGCGGCGCAGGACCTGGCGAGGAAACTCTAAATCAAAGGGTACAGGGTACAGGGTCCAGGGTACGGGGAAAGAAACAAAAAAGACGGTCATTGCGGGCCGAGCCTCGCGAGGCGCGGCAATCTCAACGGCAGATCCCGGTCAAGGGACTAAATCTAGGGAAGGCAGGAATAAAGATTATGTTTCATGAAGAGCGATGCGACTACTGCGGCGAGTGTTTGTCCCGCTGCAAGTATCTCGAGTTCGACAAACAGAGCGGTTCGGCGGCGTTTCGCAAGCTCGCCGCGGGGGAAAAGTCCGAGTGGATTTATGACTGCGTGACCTGCATGGCCTGCGACGAGTATTGCCCGACGAAGGCACGGCCCTTCGACCTCATCATGAAGCGCATGGAGGAGGCGGGCGATTTCACCGACCCGAAGCTGCGCGCCGACATGGCCGCGCGGTTCAAGCCCGAAGGGGAGCCGAAGCCCATGCCTGCCGCCGATCGGGTCATGTCGATCTGCGTCATGCAGGGCAACATGCCCTGGGCCATCCAGGGGCAACTTTTCGAAACGATCCCGCTTCTCAAGGGGAAGCACTATTTTTGCAACGTGCTCTTCGCCCACATGGGCGACGAGTCCGTCCTGCGCGAGCGCCTTCAGGGCATGGTGGACAACCTGGCCAAGTCCGGGGCGAAGGAAATCGTCTTCGTGCACGACGACTGCTATGCCGCGCTCAAGGGGGTTGCCCCTGAGCTGGGGATCAAGCTCCCCTTCCGGCCCGTTCACCTCTTCGAGCATCTTCGCGATGTCCTGAAAGAGAAAAAGGGGAAACTGAAAAAACTCAACATGAAGGTCGCCTACCAGCGGCCCTGCGCGTCGCGATACACCCCGGAAAAGGATCCAATCGTGAACGAGATCTTCGAGCTCGCCGGGGTTGAGCGCATGAAGCGCCAGTACGAGGGCGAAGACGCCCTGTGCTGCGGCGTGGAGGTAGCGGGCCCGGGCCTCAAGCTCTTCCCCCGCGGGAAGAACTACGAGCCCTTCCGGGTGAAGAATGTCGAGGACGCAAAGGCAAGCGGCGCCGAGGCGATGGTCTATCTGTGCCCCATGTGCTTCACCATCCTCAACAAGAAGGTTCGCGAGGCGGGCCTGAAGAACTACATGATCAGCGACATCTGCCGCCTTGCCCTCGGCGAGGAGCTGCCGGCGGAAAAACCCGCCTGATGACGGGCAACCGGGGCAGCCCCCCGGGGAATCGATAAGGACACAAAACGAGGTTGAATCGGGAATGGAAATCATCGAGGTGAAAATCGGAAAGAGCGCCGGAAGCACCTTCTCCGGGCTGGAAGGGACCTTTGCAAACATCGTGGAGTGCTGCATGCGCAAGAAGGTGATGCCTGGCTTTCACGAGAAGGGCCTCATTGCGGACGCCATGCTGAAGGACAGGAACCTGACACTTACCCTGTCGGGGAAGCTGACTGCGGCCCAACTGCGGAAAATAATGGAAATCGCGATGCCGAACATCGGGGCTTATCCGGATAAAGGGGACAGTGCGTCTTTTTTTATAGGGGTCAAATCGGAAAAATAATCAAAAAAGGGAGGACACTATGGCTTTAATGACGTCAAAAGAGTATCTGGACAGCGTAAAGAAGCTCAAACCCAGGGTGTACTGCGGCGGGAAGTGGGTGGAGAACCTGCTCGACAACCCCGTCACGAAGTCCATGGTCATGGCCAATGCGGCCATCTACGATCTGGCACAGCAGCCCGAGCACCAGGCAGTCATGGTCGCCAAGTCCCACCTGACGGGCGAGCCCGTCAACCGCAACCTCAACGTGGCGACCAACATCCACGACCTCGACATGCGCCAGGAAATGGCCCTTCTGACCAGCCAGACCGTGGGCACCTGCAACTACCGCTGCGTCGGATGCGACGCCCTCAATGCACTGGCCTCGACGACGTGGGAGATGGACCAGGCCCTGGGCACGAAGTACAACGAGCGGTTCAACAATTGGCTCAAGATGGCCCAGTCGAAGGACCTGGCCGTCTCGGGCGCCATCACCGACGCTAAGGGCGACCGCAGGAAAAGGCCCACGCAGCAGGATGAGCCCGATGTGTACCTTCACCTGGTGGAGAAGCGCGACGACGGGATCGTGGTGAGGGGCTACAAGGTGAGCCAGAGCGGCGCCATCGGGGCGCATGAAACACTCGTCCTTCCCGGCGGCGGGCTCAAGGATGACGAGGGGGCTTTCGCCCTGTCATTTGCCGTACCCAACGGGTCCCCCGGTCTGACCTACATCTGCCAGTACAACGCCTACTCGGCCGAGCGCGAGTATTACGGCGACGAGATCGACGAGATCGGCAATCCCATGTACGGCCAGCGCGAGACCTCGACGATGGTCTTCGACAACGTCTTCATCCCCTGGGAGCGCGTGTTCATGTGCGGCGAGACCAAGTATGCCGGCCGCCTGGTGACCCGGTTTGCCAAGGCCCACCGCATGAACTGCGGCGGCGCCTGCAAGGTCGGGTTTGCCGACGTGATCATCGGCGGGACGATGCTTGCCGCAGAGTACATCGGCGTGGAAAAGGTGCCCCACATCCAGGAGAAGATCATCGACATGGTGCGCCTCAGCGAGACCTCCCACGCCTGCGCGATCGCGGCGGCCATGCGCGGCCGCGAGGAACCGAAGGGCTCGGGCGTCTACCTGCCCGACGATCTGTTCGGCAATGCCGCCAAGCTCAACATCGCCCACGGGTTCTGGGAAATCATCAAGAACGCGGGCGACATCGGAGGCGGTCTCGTCGTGACCATGCCGCGGCTCAAGGATCTGGACAACCCGGAAGTCGGGCCGACGCTGAAGAAAGTCTTCGGGGCCGCAGCGCCCGCCGAGAAGCGGCTCAAGGTCGCCAAGTTCCTCCAGCACTGGGCGGCGGGGCTTCACGGGGCGGGCACCTGGCACGGCGCCGGCGCCCCCCAGACCCAGCGGTTCATGTTCCAGGTGCTGACGGACTTCGAGAAGAAGAAGAAGATGGCCAAGAAACTCATGGGCATGAAGGAAGA
>DASRZY010000039.1:0-5333 GCA_035685905.1 Syntrophales bacterium | reverse complement strand
TCGAGATGAACCCCTACTGGAATGTCCCCCACAGCATCGCCACGGAGGAGACGCTCGAGAAGATCCAGAAGGACCCGAACTTTCTCGTCAAGGAAAACATGAAGGTCTTGGCGGCAGGGCAGAACGGCGAGGCGGTGAATCCCGCCACCATCAACTGGTCAGCCCTGTCGGAGAACAACTTCCCCTACCGTCTTCGCCAGGAGCCCGGTCCCCGGAACCCCCTGGGCCGGATCAAGTTCATGTTCCCCAACAAGCACAGCGTCTACCTGCACGACACCTCCGACCCGCAGCTGTTCCGCAGGGAGCGGCGCGAGTTCAGCCACGGCTGCATCCGGATCGAGAAGCCCATGGAGATGGCAGGGTTTGTCATGAAAGGAAGCAGGGAGTGGTCGACTGAGAAAATCAAGGCGGTTCTGAAAACAAAAGAGACGACGGTCGCCGACCTGCCGAAGCCCATCCCCGTGCATATCCTTTACTTCACTGCCTGGGGGAACGGCGACGGGACGACTCACTTCCTGGAAGACATCTACCGTCGCGACGAGCGTCTCGACAGGGCCCTCCAGCCAAAAATAAAGCCTGCCAGGATCGCAAATCGCTAGCAGGCCGACATGTTTTTTTCTTTCTTCCTGACGCCGGAAGCCTGATTCCTGATGCCTGCGGCCGTCAGGCCGCCTCAGGCCTTCTTTGCCTTCTTTGCCTTCTGTTTTTTCTTCCTGCTGTCCTGCCACGTGCGGACATCGCCCACATCTAGATGCACGAACCCGCGTCTCGCATAGTACCCGACACCGCCGCCGCGCATTTCCTGAGCCGCACTGCAGATGTTCTTGACATTCACATCGGGCACTCGCAGGTCGACGGCCATCCCGGCCATGTGCAGGCTGTTGCGGGCAACCTTGCGGTTGCGTTTGCGGAGCATCGCATTCGTCTTGGGGGTACGGTACCCGGAGATAACGTGGTAGGGGCTGTCGCATTCGAGCTTGTGATTGAGATGGAAGAGCAGGTCGAGCAGGTTGGGGTCGATTTCCTTGATCTCGTTGGCCCTGTAATCACGCAGGAGGTGGTTGACCTCGGCGAGCGCTTCCGGAATGTAATCCCCGTCGGCCCAGTAGACCCGGTTGAAGGTCTCGCCGGTATTGGTGCTGTACAGATGGAGCCTGCGCTCCTCGCACGGTTCGAGAATGAGCGCGGCTTCCTCACGCCAGCCGGGTGTGATCAAACCGGGTGCGGAAACCTCTTCAAGGGATGCAAATACCTTATGGGGTACGGCGAGAAGAGCGGCGCCGAAGATACTCAGCTTGAGAAAAGACCTGCGAGTGAAAGGGTGACAAAGAAGCTCATCATGTTTTCTAAAGGAACGCATACCCGCCTCCTTTGCTTTTTCCTTAGAAACCATGCGCCTATGACGCAAAAGTGATGCTCTTTTACCTTAGGCCCGAAAGAAAAATCAAGAGAAAAATTAATTGCGCAATAAAATCAAATATATATAGTACTTTGGTTGCAGCAAAAGGACCGGCTGGAATTTGGCCCTGTCTGGATTATCGGCCCAACGGATCACTCTCTTTAGGCATTCGTAGCCTCCGCTGCATCGCCTTCCCTTCAAGCAAAAAATGCGTTAAGATGGTGATCCAAAGGAGAAAAGAAATGACTGCATCCCTTGAAGGCCAGAATCTCAAGGACGACATCGTTCGCTTCTGCAGGGAGCGAAACGCGGAGCTTGTGGGATTTGCCCCCGTGGAGCGCTGGGACGAGTACGGGGAGGTGCCGCCGGATTTCCGGCCGAAAGCCCTGTTCCCGCAGGCACGCACCGTCATCGTCATTGGCATGTCCATGCCTCTTCCCGTCGTGGAGACCACACCATCGGCCCTTCACAAGGAACTCTACGACATCACGAACCGCCAGCTCGACGATCTGGCCCTGGAGCTCACGCGCTACCTCAACCGGATGGGTCATGCCTCGTTTCCATTCACCCGCGACACCTATACCAGCATGCGGGCGCTCAGGGAAAACAACCTGGCCGCCTTCGGCCATGTCCCCGCCGCGAAGTACGCGGGACTGGGAACGATCGGGATGAACCAGTGCATTCTCACCCCCGAGTTCGGGCCCCGCGTCCGTTTCGTCTCCGTCTTCACCGACGCCGAGATCCCCGCCGACCCGATGCAACCGAAGGAGCTCTGCAACAAGTGCGAGCTTTGCGCGTCACTGTGCCCGAAGAAGGCCATCAAGCCCCGGGAGGATCAAGTGATCGGGGACTACGACAAGACGGCCTGCCTGGAGATGCACGAGGAGCTGGTGAAGCAGCGCTGTTCCCCCTGCGGGATCTGCACGAAGGTGTGCCCCATCGGGAAGGATCGTCAACTCTACAAGAGCAAGGGGATCCGCAAGAAATACATGAACGAGAGGGAAACCCTTGCCGGCAACCCCGAGGCGCCCGAATACAAGGCGTGGCAGCACATCCGAAAGTACGGGATCGCTCACAAACCGAGAGAAAAACCGGGGGAGAAAACGTAAGGCATGGAGCGTTTCGAGACATTTTGCGGCAGGATCCAGAAGCTGCTTGCGGATGAGAAAGGCGTGCTGCGCCAGATCGATAGGGCGCGCGAACTCGTCTCCGATCTTGCCGTGAAACCGCAATGGTTCGAGGAATTCATGAGCAGGATGATCTTCGACCGGGCCTTCATGGAAAGCCAGAAGCCCTCCATCTGGCCCAATGAGATCACCCTCTACCGCAGCCCGGACAGGTCTTTCGTCGTGCTCGCCTATATCTGGGATGCAAAGCTCGCCGACACGGTCCACGACCACGGCTCCTGGGGCATCATCGGGACTCTCTGCGAAAAACTGGGGGAGAAGAAATACGAACGGCTCGATGACGGGAAGCGGCAGGGATATGCCGATCTGCGCGAAACGCAGAGCAAGGTGTTCGGCCCGGGAGAGACGACCTTTGTGCTTCCCCTCAAAAACGGGATTCACTCAATGGAAAACCCCACCGACGGAATCGCCGTCAGCGTCAACCTCTACGGCAAGAGTATCGGGAGGGGTTACGTGCAGTTCTTCGACCCCGCCAGGAAGACCGTCACCCGCGTATACCCGCCGCGGACGTTCAAGGAAGTGCTGGCAGTCAAGACCCTGGCCGCTTTCGGCACCGGCCGGGCAGAGGCCATTCTTCAAGAGGCTCTCAGGCAGCCCCAGCCGCCGCACCTGCGGGATGAGATCGAGCAGGCCTTGGCCAGAATCAAGGGCAAGTGACTGAGTGCATGAGTGCAGAAGTGTTTGAGTGAAGAGGATACAGAGATTGCGTCTTCACTCAGACACTCAGACACTTCTTCACTGAATCACTTCTTCATTTCACCTTCTCAAAATAGGCCTCCGTCACCCCGTCGAGAAGTTCGAAACTCTTCACCTTCACGGCGAAGACCTCCGTGTCGGGGTCGGAGGCGAACGGCTTGAGCTGGGGGTGTTTTTTCAGCAGCTTCTGACGGACGAGTCTCTTTTTGATCTTGTCGCCGATCATCGTGAACACACCGCTTACCGTGAGAGCCTTGATCCCGGCGCGATCGGCCCCGCAGTCTTCCTCGCGGGTGTCGATCAGAAGGCTCACCGTCCTGTTGGCGGCCAGGTTGCGATACTTCTTCGTCCCCTTCCGGGTCAACATGTAGATCTCGCGGCAGGCCCTGTCGGACACGTAGGACATGAGCGAGCAGTGGGGAACGTTGTCCATCACGGTGGCAAGCACGCAGACATTCTTGTCCTTTACGAGCTTCTTCATTTTCTTCAGCACGATGTCCTCCTTGTCCCTCCTCGGGTCGGCCTCTGCGAGGCTACAGGATTTTCGCAGTCTGCGTGTCGAGATCCTTTTCCTCGTAGAAAACAACCAGGAAAATCTCTCTGTCGGAGCGATTTACGATGGCATGGGGCAGGCCGGCGGGGATTTCGAAGAGCTCCGGCTCCCCGCCGCTGATGACGATCTCCTCCGCACCCGGGTCTCCCGGCATCCCGGCCAGCAGAGCCGCCGGGCCCCCGCAGAACAGCAGCCACTCTGCTGCGCTGCCGTGGGCATGGTTTCCGCGGACGGCCCCGGGCTGCATGGACGCCACGTGCAGATTCCCCAGCGGCTTGCTTTCGAGCCCCGCGAGCGGGAGCGGATTGAGGACCCAGCCCCTGGCATCCTTCCACGTGTTCTCCCCGATGGGAATCCGCCTGATTTTCAACATGTGACTCCTCCGGTCGATTGATCGTTCAAGCCGGTTTTATTTTTAGCACGCCTCCGTCATGCCAGGCAAGAAGTACAACTCGTGAAAAGATCATCGATGGCGGCCGGGTTTCTCTTCGGGACGGAATGTGCTAGCATAACGGGCATGAAGAAGATCCGTCTCGGCATCAGTACCTGCCTGCTCGGCCAGAATGTCCGCTGGAACGGCGGGCACGCCCTGGACCGGTTCCTGGCCTACACCCTGGGCAGGTACGTGGAATACGTCCCCGTCTGCCCCGAGGTGGAGGCCGGCTTCGGCATCCCGCGGGACACCTTCCGCCTCGTCGGCGACCCGCAGCACCCGCGCCTCGTGATCACCCGCACCGGCGCCGACCACACGGAGAGGATGGAGGCCTGGGCACGCAAACGGGTGGCTCAGCTGGAAACGGAAGGCCTTTGCGGCTTCGTCTTCAAGAGCGACTCCCCTTCGAGCGGGATGGAGCGCGTCAAGGTTTACGGCGACAGGGGTATCCCGTCGAAGGTCGGCGTCGGGATCTTTGCGCGGATCTTCATGGAGCACTTCCCGCTCACACCCGTTGAGGAAGAGGGCCGCCTGCATGATCCCGCCCTGCGGGAAAACTTCATCGAACGCATCTTCACCTGCCAGCGTTACTGCGAGGCCCTGGAGAAAAAAGATCGCGTCGCGGGCCTGCTGGATTTCCATACCCGGAACAAGCTCCTGCTCATGGCGCACAGCCCGAAGCATCTCAAGGAGATGGGAAGCCTCGTGGCTCACGCCAGGGACATCCCCGTGAAGGATCTTATGGAGCGTTACGAAACACTTCTCATGGAGTCCATGGCGCTAAAACCCACTACAGCCAAGCACACCAACGTTTTGCATCACATCATGGGCTACTTCAAGAGAGATCTCAGCACCGATGAAAAGCAGGAGATCCTGGAGGTCGTCAATGATTACAAAAGAGGTCTCATCCCGCTGATCGTCCCCGTCACCCTGCTTGCCCACTACGTCCGGAAGTACAGCCAGCCCTACCTAAGAGAACAAACCTACCTGAATCCGCACCCGGCGGAGCTGATGCTCCGCAACCATGTGTAGAGGCGCGAGGTTCGAGGTACGAGGACCGAGGAA
>DASRZY010000038.1:0-2832 GCA_035685905.1 Syntrophales bacterium | reverse complement strand
TTACATCATCATCCTGACTGCGCGAACACAAAAGGAAGACATCGTGCAGGCTCTCGAAGCAGGCGCCAATGACTACATCACAAAACCCTTTCACAATGCCGAGCTGAGGGCCAGGGTCAGGGTCGGTCAACGCATGATCGAGATGAAGGAGGCCCTTGCGGCTCAGGTGACGGAACTGCGCAAAGCCATCGAACACATCAAGACCCTCCAGGGGATCATCCCGATCTGCTCCTACTGCAAGAAGATCCGTGATGATCAGGGCTACTGGAGCCAGGTCGAAGCCTATCTCAGCCGACACTCCGATGCCCAATTCAGCCACGGGTTCTGCCCGGAGTGCATGGGAAGGCATTTTCCCGGAATTGATAAATAAAAAGCCTCACACCAAAGACTTTAACGGTATTCGTAATCAAGTTTCAGGATTTCGAACCGCTTGCGTTTATTTCCGCCCTCGCCTTGTTGGCCATGCGGACGAGTTCCCAGTAGGGGGGCCTGTAACCCTGCTCTTGTTGAAAGGCGGCCGCCTGGGCTAGCACACTTGCCTTGATCTTTTCGTGCAGGGAGTCGAGCGTGAGGGTGCGAAGAGCCGCCGTTGCATCCATCCCCTCCGGCATCGGGCCGATGCCGCCGAAGAAGTTGAGTGTGGCGCTGTATGCCTTCACCAGACGTGCCGGCGCCAGCATCCACCAGGAGTAAGAGATTTCATCCCCTTGTTCGGCGCCATCCAGCATGGCTTCGACAACGGCGTTGTCGACGTGGTCCTGCCACAGCGTCTCGATGTCGCGCCATTCGGCCACGACGGTGAGCTGGGGATCATACTCCAGATCGGCCGGCGACTGGGTTTCGAAATGGGTCACCCCAAAGTAAGAGAGCCACTTCACAAGTCCGGGTGAGGACATGTGCGACGTCCCCTTCCACAAATCAACGCCAAGCTGTTTATAGGCGTTCGAGGCGACCTCGGAACAGAACATCTTCGAGGGATCCTTGTAGTCCATCTCGAAATCGTAGGGGATGTGACGGCTCTTTGCCTCTTCATAGGCTTTTTTTGCCGCCTTGTGCGGAAGCATCGGGTCTGCCTTCATCTGCGGCAGATCCGGCCGGAGGCGAAGCACCATGAGCCGGAGCTTCTTGTCCTTGAGATAGGCCTCTACCGTCGACACAATGACCCCCTCTTCGATTTCTGCTTGGATGATGGACGGCACGCCGGTCTTTTCGTCCACATACAACAGGGACACGTGGGAGAAATTCCCCGGGTAGTCGTTGCCGCGGGCGATGAGGGCCGACGTGGGTGCGCCGCCCCGGGAGACCAGGATGTCGCCGCTGTGAAGGGTCAGCCTGCGTAAGGTGTAGGCCGGGGTGACAGAGGGCACCTCATCTGCCATGATGAGGTCCGGACAGGAGCCGGCAGGAGCCTGGAGCATGACTTCCTCCAAAGCCTCCCTCCCGCCGTAGATCAGCCGATAGAGGCGGTCCCGGACGGCGCGGTCGTTCATGTCCCAGTTCTCCGACTGCCGCTTGAGAAGACCCCTCGTCCGTGTCACCAGGTCGATGTACTCCCCGATCCTCTCCGGGCAGGCAGCCACCAGGGTCCCGAGGCCGACGATATTTTTCTCCAGTTCCGTGAAGATCGCTGCGTTCGGCGGGTACTGCGATTTGGCCAGGGCTGCCAGGGTTTGCCGGCCTTGACGGAAGAGCTTGTCGATCGGCGCTCCGAGGCCGTTGCAGCCGACGCTTCGCTCCTGCCGGAAGGCCGCCTCGATTGCATTCCATTGCGCGTCCTGCTTCCAGGCGAAGGGCTTTCCGTCCTTGACCCCCGCAAGCGGCGGGTCATGCGCGGGAATGGACAGCGCGGCGAAAAGGAAAACAGCTGCCAGGACGATCCCGAAAAATACTTTTTTACGATTTTTGTGATGCATCATCGTTTCCCCTCCATGGCCGATAAGATGATTTGCCGCTGTCCGGAGTCAAAAGGGTGTCCATGACACCATCTCTTTTCACTTTTTCCCTGGCCTGCGGACGAACGCGGCACTCGTGCCACGCTCGAGCAGTTTCCCCGCGTCCACCAATCCGAAGAGCTGGATCAGCTTTGCCGCCACGCCGGTCCATCCCGTCTGGTGGCTCGCGCCCAGCCCCGCCCCGTTGTCGCCGTGGAAGTACTCGTAGAACAGGATGTGGTCGCGCCAGTGAGGGTCGGTCTGGAACTTCTCGGTTCCGCCGTAGACGGCCCGCCGGCCTCGCTCATCGCAAAGAAAGATGCGGGTCAGGCGATCCGAGATCTCCCTGGCGACCTCGAAGAGGTTCATCAGGTGGCCCGAACCGGTCGGGCATTCGATCTTGAAGCTGTCGCCATAGTACTGGTAGAAGTTCAGGAGCGCCCGGATGAGCACGACGTTGACCGGCATCCAGACCGGCCCCCGCCAGTTGGAATTGCCGCCGAACATACCGCTGTTCGACTCGGCCGGCAGGTAGTCCACCCGGTACTCCTGGCCGTGGACGTTGAAGACGTAGGGGTGCCGTTCGTGGAACTTGGAGAGCGACCGGATGCCGTAGGGACTCAGGAACTCGGCCTCGTCCAGCATCTTCGAGAGAATCCGCCGGAGCCGCTCCTCGTTGATCAGGGCGATGATGCCCCGCTCGGCCACACCAAAGTGACCCGGACCTGTCGGATGGACCGACTCCAGGAGCTCCGGCATCTGCTGTAGGCGCAGGTAAAACGCGGCCATGACCCGTGGGACGCGCTCGCGTTGCGATTTCTCGATCACCGTCGTGGCGGCGAGCGGCAGGAGCCCGACCATCGAGCGCACCTTGAGCCGGGTGGCGCTGCCGTCGGGGAGC
>DASRZY010000037.1:0-2719 GCA_035685905.1 Syntrophales bacterium | reverse complement strand
ACAAAAAATATTGTTGACAGCAATCATGACAGAGTATAAATAGGACAAAACAGATCGTAAAGGTCATGAATAGTGAAGCCTATCAGTAAAAAGTGTGATTATGCCATCCGGGGGATGGTACACTTGGCAGGTCAGCCGCCGGACAGCGTGGTGCTGGTGAGCGATATTGCCCGTGCGATCGATGCCCCGCCCCTCTTCCTTGCAAAGATATTCCAGCAGTTCGGCAAACTCGGGCTGGTGAGGTCGTTCCGCGGAAGCGGCGGCGGTTTTCGCCTCGGTCGTCCCCCGGAGGAGATCACCTTGTGTGATGTCGTCGAGGCGGTGGAAGGACCGATCACGCCGAACCGTTGCGTGATGTTCAGGGGCGCCTGCAGCCGCGATACGGTCTGCCCGGTGCACCCGGTCTGGAAGAAACTCCAGGCAAACATGCGCGAGACACTCGGGGCAGTTACGTTGAAGGATTTGTCGGACAGATAACGGAGTGCGGTATGCGATAACGTTTTTTTACGAAGGAGGGGGTCATGGATGTCGTAACCTTGAGCCGGTGGCAGTTCGCCATCACCTGCATGTTTCATTTTATCTTCGTTCCCCTGACCCTGGGGCTTTCCGTCCTGACGGCGTACTTCGAGACCCGGTGGGTCATGACGAATGACGAGACGTGGCTCAGGATGACCAAGTTCTGGGGCAAGCTTTTCCTCATCAATTTCGCCCTCGGTGTCGTGACGGGGATCACGATGGAGTTCCAGTTCGGCATGAACTGGGCCGAGTACTCCCGGTACGTGGGCGACATCTTCGGGGCGCCGCTTGCCATCGAGGCAACGGTGGCCTTTTTCATGGAATCGGTGTTCATTGGTGTCTGGATCTTCGGGTGGGACAGGATTTCGAAAAAGGCTCATGCCCTGTCCATCTGGCTTGTGGCCATCGGGACAAATCTCTCGGCCCTGTGGATCCTGCTGGCCAACGGCTGGATGCAAAACCCCGTGGGCTACCACCTCGTGACCGATGCGATGGGACAGATCCGCGCGGAAATGATCGACTTCGGCGCGCTGCTCACCAACCCCAACGGCTGGATCAAGTTCTTCCATACCGTGACGTCCGGCTATTGCGTTGCGGCCTTCTTCGTCATGGGCATTGCCGCATGGCACCTGCTCCGCAGGAACAACCTGGATTTCTTCAAACGCTCCTTCAAGGCGGCGGCCCTGTTCGGTCTGCTCTCGACCCTGGCTGTGGCTGCCACGGGCGACAGGAGCGCAGGCGACGTGTCGAGAAACCAGCCCGCGAAACTCGCGGCCATGGAAGCCGTGTGGGAAACGCGGACAGGGGTTGACTTCTACCTTCTGCTCATTCCCGACAGCGCCGCGGAGCGCAACAGCGTCGAGGCAATCGGCATCCCGAAGATGGTGAGCTTCCTCGCCTTCCACGACCCGAACAGCCTGATCAAGGGCCTTAAGGACGTTCCACGGGATCTCAGGCCGCCCGTGGCGCCGACGTTCTGGAGTTTCCGGTTCATGGTGGCCATGGGGATGTACATGCTGCTGATGTCGGCCATCGGCGTCTGGCTCTCGAGGAAGTCCAACCTAGAGGACTACGGACTTTTCCTCAAGGTCATGCTCTTCTCCATTCCGGTTCCCTACCTGGCCGGCCAGCTCGGCTGGATCGTGGCCGAGGTCGGCCGCCAGCCCTGGATCGTCTACGGAGTCCTCAAGACGGCCGACGGGGTCTCTCGCTCGATCAGCACGGCCCAGGTTGTGGGCTCGCTGCTGGGCTTCACGCTCTTCTACGGAAGCCTCGGCGTCCTGGACGTATATCTCCTGACGAAGTTTGCGAAGAAGGGGCCCGATGACGACATCGGCGGGTTCATCAAGATGAAAGAAGGGAGGGGATGACATGGAATTCCAGCTGATCTGGTTTATCCTGTGGGGGGTGCTCTGGGCCGTCTATTTCATGCTTGACGGGTTTGTCATCGGGATGCAGATGATCTCGGGAGCCATCGCGAAAAGCGACACCGACAAAAGGATCCTCATCAACACCGTGGGTCCCGTGTGGGACGGAAACGAAGTCTGGCTCATCACGGCGGGGGGCGCCACCTTCGCCGCATTCCCGAGAACGTATGCGCTCATGTTCAGCTATCTCTACACGGCGCTGCTCCTCCTGCTCTTTGCACTCATCATTCGGGGCGTTTCCTTCGAGTTCCGCGGGAAGGTCGACAACGCGGACTGGAGAGCCTCATGGGACAAGGCGATCGCCGTGACGGGCTTCCTGCTCGCTCTTTTGTTCGGCGTGGCCTTCGGGAACATCTTCAAGGGGCTTCCCATGAACGCAGCAGGCTACCAGGGAACCTTCTTCTCGCTGTTGAACCCCTATGGTCTTCTCACGGGCGCGCTGTTCCTGCTTCTTTTCGCCGTGCACGGGGCGCTCTACGTCTCCGTCAAGACGACGGGGGAACTGTGCCGCCGGGCCGAGGCCCTGGCCGGGAAGCTCTGGATCCCCCTCCTGGTCGTGGCCGTGGCTTTCCTCGTCTACTCGAAGATCGATACGAAACTGCTGGACAACTTCTTCTCCGTGCCGGCGCTCATGCTCATCCCCCTGACTGCCGTGGCGTCGCTTCTCGCCGTGAAGATCTTCATGGTGAAAAAAGACTGGTACAAGGCCTTTGCCGCTTCCTGTGCGACGGTGCTCTTTATCACATTTACTGGTGTGGCGGGGCTTTTCCCCAACA
>DASRZY010000036.1:0-17038 GCA_035685905.1 Syntrophales bacterium | reverse complement strand
TCGAAAAAGGGGGTGTAGTCGACGGGCCCATGGGCTTCCTTTTGCCGCAAAACGGGGATCGCCCGCATCCGGCGCAAGATGGAACCAACGACGGGAACCTGGAACAGCGTGGACTTCGCGATGTGCCTCAGCCGCAAGGGCGGACTGAAAAAAAGCGTCAGGAGGGGGTCCAGGAGATCATTGGGATGATTCGGGGTGAGCATCACCGGGCCCGAGGGCGGCAGGTTCTCGCGCCCCTCGATGACAATCTCGCGGAAGAAGATCTTTCCGATGAGACGGAAAAATGCGAGAAACATATGTGTCTGTCCAGTCTATCCCGTCTATTCGGTCTGTCCGGTCCAAATCCCCCTTTGCCGCCTTGACCCGCTTTGCGGGGCGGCCCGGTTGGGAACGAACCAGACATGGTTGCGCACCCTGACGGACTGCGCCCCCGGTCATCCCCCTTTGAAAAAGGGGGAAAGAGGGGGATTTGTCTTACTCTTCACGCCTCGTCCCCACCCCCTAGTCCCTGGTCCCTGTTACCGTTGCGTCGCCTTTCCCACGACCGCGGCCAGCTTGTCGACGATCCGCTTCAGCTCGCCGTCGCTGTAGGACGGTTGGCCGAGAAGGTCCCGGTCCAGGGTTTTTGTCGGGACGAACTTCTGCAGAACGAAACGCTTTGCCCCGGGGATGAGCCTTCCGATTTCCTCGAGATCCTCGGGGGCGAGCAGCGACTTGACGGCCGTCGTGCGGAATTCGTAGTCCGTGCCCGATCCCATGATCAGGGTGATGCTCCTCCGGATACGATCATGGTCCGTTTTCGTCATTGTCACCGCCTCGTAGCGCTCCAGGGGCGCCTTGATGTCCATGGCCACGTAATCCAGCAGCTTCTCGTCCAGCATTTCTGCGAGCAGGTCGGGCCGGGTCCCGTTCGTGTCGAGCTTGATCAGGTAGCCCATTGCCTTGAGGTGAAGAATGAAGGGGATGAGCTCGGGCTGCATGGTGGGCTCGCCCCCCGTGATGACAACGGCATCGAGGCGTCCCCTGCGTTTCTCCAGGAACGACAGGATCTCCTTCTCGGGGATCAGATCCGCGAAGCGCTCCGGATCGACCAGCTCGGGGTTGTGGCAGAAGGGGCAGCGGAAATTGCAGCCCTGGGTGAACACGACGGCGCTGATCCTGCCGGGGTAGTCGATGAGGGATACCTTCTGGAAGCCGCCGATTTTCATCTTTTTCTTTTTCCTGATGACTTCATGAACCAATCAACCAATGAACTCATGAACCCCTTAAATGATTAACTTCTTTTCCGGTTCATCTGTTTCTGCTTGAGCCAGAAGATCAGTGCCGACATCAGTGCCGCGCCGATGGCCTTCCCGAGGATGGTGAACCCCACGTGGGGCGACGGGAACGAAAACAGTTTCTCTGCGGAATAGACGGAGACCAGGATGATGTACAGGACGCCGACCATGGCAGCGCCTGCAATCATGGCCTGTTCGATCCGTTCCATTTTCCACCCGCAGATGCCGCAGATCAGCCACTGAACGGGGTCGAGAAACGACGAGACAATGTAGTAGCCGAGGGCCGCAAACACATTCGGGTTCTCCATGGGATTCACTCCTTTCAGGATGCCTGCGCGTGGGAACCCCGGATCCGCTGTACGAGGGCCGCGAAGGCAACCATGCACCACACGGCCTCGAGGATGATGAAGGGAATGAAGGCGATGATCCACGACGACCAGCAGGCGAGCGCGGCCCCCGCGACGTTCATTCCGATGCAGGCGAAACTGTCCTGGGCGATGAACTTGAACAGGCTCAGAAAAAAAGCCAGGAGCAGCAGGGCCACTCCCATCGATCCGATCACTGTGGGGGCATCCATGGGTTTTCCTCTACGGTTTCTTCACGACCAGGTTGACGGAGGCCGTGTGAGATGTGTCGGGTCTGGTTCGCACCCTTGGCATCCGCGAGGGGCTTGTCCTCGAGGGTGACCAGCGACACCGTAACGGACTTTTTCCCCGACTCGTCATGGTGGGCGATGAAGGTCCTTTTTGCCAGGTCTAGCCGGTGTCAATGGCCTGGACCCGTTAGAACCGGGGCGCGCCGGCCTTGCCGCCGGACTCCACAACGTTGAGTTTGACGGGCTCGGATTTCTCCTTGCCGCCGTTCGCGACCGTCACGGTGATGCTGATCCTCTTGCCGGGACGGATCACGTGCGGTCCGGCGCCCTCCAGATTTATCTTTTTGTCATTTTCCTGGATGAAGAACGGTCCGACCTTGACGGTCAACCGGTTGGCTCCGGGCATGTCCCGGCCCCCCAGGCAGGCAGGGAAAAGCAAAGCAAGAGCATTATCGAGAAGGCCCATCTCATCGCATTCCCCTCCCTCGTTTGCACATCCGATGTTGCATTGTCGCTCAGAAGGGCGCCGGGAGTCAAGCAGGACTGCCGGTGAAAACACGGTTCTAGCGACCTGCCGGGTGGCTCTTGAAGAAATCCCAGATGACATCCGTGGCGGAGATCTCGCGGGAGGGTTCGTCTGCCCAGAAGGCCCACTTCGTGCCGCCGGGCCAGGTGTGCCCCTCGTCCTGAAGGGTGTAGAGGGTCACCGCCGTGCCGGCGGTGCAGCCCCCGTAGCTCTCGACGATCACCTTGCCTTTCGTTTCCCTCGCGGGATTTTCCCGGCAGCGGTCGTATTTCACCCAGAACGCAACTGCCTCGGCGACGGAACGGTCGACCCGCGGGTTTCGCACATCGGCCATGCGGAGGGGCGTTCCCCCCTTGTACAGGACGTGCAGATCCGCCGTCCCGTGCAGGATGACCGCGGAGACGGGCCTTGTCGGCTTGCAATCGATGTTCTGCGCGCCGGCCACGGGCCCGATCGCGGCGATCTGATCGGACAGCTCGCAGGCAAGCCGGTAGCTCATCATCGCGCCGTTGGAAATCCCCGTGGCAAAGACGCGGCGCTCGTCGACGGCGAAGTCGCGCTTCAGCTCGGCGATGAGAGCCCGGATGAACCCGACGTCGTCGATGCGGCTCTCGTAGGCATAGGCGCAGCAGTTTCCCGCATTCCAGGTGAGGAACCGGTTCTGCCAGCGGCCCGTCCCGTTGGGGTAGACGGCGAGAAATCCTTCCTTGTCCGCCTTGAGGCTGAATCCGGTCATCCCGGCCATCTGCCCCCCGTTGCCGCCCCCGCCGTGGAAGACGAGGACCACGGGCCAGCTCTTCCCGGGGCTGTAGGAGGGAGGCTGGTGGACAGTCCAGCTGCGCTCCCGGCCGCCGTACTGGAACGAAAACCGGGTATCCTCCCCCTGCTGATCCTCTGCAAAGGCCGGCCCGGTGAGAAGCAGCAGGCAGGCCGCGGCCAGAAGGAGGGTTCGCATCGCCTTTGGATCAGCAATTATTCGTTGCATAAACGGCACTGTTTCCTATAATCATAGGCAGCATTCTACAGGGAGGACGACATGAAGATAACAAATCTAGGCAAGATTGAAAAGGTAACGATGACGATGGAAGGGGCAAAAGATGTCCTGAAGCAGGTGCCACTCTCCAAGAAGGACGGGGCGCCCAACTTTTCCTTCCGCGTCTTCACCATCCTGCCCGGCGGCCACACGCCCTACCACACCCACGGGGTCGAGCACATGAACTTTATCATCGAAGGCGAGGGCGCCATGGTCGATGCCGCCGGCGGGGAGCACCCCTTCAAGACGGGAGACTTCATCATGGTGCTGCCCGACGAGAAGCACCAGTACAAAAACACCTCTGCCAAGAGCCCCGTGGTGATGATCTGCGCGGTGCCCAAGGAATACGAGTAAGGCGCACCCGGTAACAGGGAAAACCAAGACCCGGCCACCTGAAGGAGGCCGGGTCTTGCATTTTCTCGGCTCACACCGCCGTCCGTCGTTTAGAATCGAGTTGCTTGTTCGATGTCTTCTTCCCTTCGTGTTTGATTTTGGCTCCGAAGTCGCTATGATATAGGTCTAAAGACCATTCAGGATTCCCTCGACGGCACCGGTCTTTCGCCCGCCGCCTGGACCCGAAGGAGTGAAACGTCAATGATCCTGCATCCCTATCCGACCGTAACGCAGAAAACCAGGGATGACTGCGGTGCGGCGATCGTGTCGTCCATCCTGCGCAAGCACAACATCAAGCACCAGTACACCCGCCTGTGCAAGGATCTGAACGTGGGCCAGATCGGGACGGAAGAGACGGACATCGTGAATTTTCTCAACGGCCACGGGTTCCGCGCCTGGATGACTTACGACATGACGCTGGATTCGCTGATCAACTTCATCGACTCCGAGATCACGGTCATCCTGATCATCCAGGCCTGGAGCCGGAGCAAGCGGGAGGACAAGTACGAAGGTCTTACCAATTACGGCCACTACGTGCTGGCCATCGGCCACGACGACAACCGCGTCGTCTTCATGGATCCCGGCCTGCCTTTCAGCAGTTACGGGTATCTGACGAAAGAGGAACTGGAAAAACGCTGGTACTATGTGTCTGACGACAACCGGAAACTCAGAGTCGGCATTGTCGTCGAGCCCCCCAAGAAGAACAACCTCGTGCACATCCGGTAAAAATCCGGCAGAATGATTTAAATAAAGATACTGCTGCGGGGTGGGTTCCCGCCCCGCCCCTTCACCTGCACGTCGTCAGCCTCCATTTGCACAGGGTCGACGATTCTCTTCTACCTTGACAATTGGATGAATGAAAATAGGGGATTTTGAACGGAAGAGTAAGAGTTTTCCCGAGTGAAACCGGTTTCTATCTGCAATAGAATGATTGCTCATTGAATCGCCGATGAACTTTGTCGTCGTGAAAACATCCTCCGAACATCTTACCCTCGCCTCATACCACCGGAGACAACACCATGAGAAACTGACTGCTGCCAATGTCGCCATACCCGCCGCAGGATCTTGATCGGCGGTTATGATGGCTGAGATGCCCAAAAAGGCAAACGCTTCTCTACATGCAAGCCCCCCAAAGCATGTTATTTATCGATCAGGAGGTTGCTGCAATGCCCGAACACTACCACGATGAAAACGATCTCAAGCTGCTGAAGGAAATGGCCCGGCTTGCCCCGGAGGACTTCAGGGCATGGGCGGCTCTCGATCGGATCACCGCGCGCGAGGACGGAAAGATCCCGCGGAAGTACCGGGAGCTCATCGCAGTGGCTGTCGCCCATACGACCCAGTGCGTCTACTGCATCGAGGTTCACACGCAAAATGCGAAACGCGCAGGTGCAAGCAAGGAGGAAGTTGCCGAAGCGGTGCTTCTCGCCGCCGCACTTCGCGCAGGAGGCGCCGCAGCCCACGGGACGCTCGCGATGAAGTTCTACGATCAGGCGTGAGGTCATTCGGGGGCAGTCACTCAAATGCTGCAGCAGGTTTGCAAGACGGACCGCAGTTCCAGCGGATTGCGGCCTGTGATTCACCGTACGAAAAATCATCCCGGGATTGGAGGAAACGATGAAATCCGTGCGCAAGATCGGCAAGGTCTGGAAGAGCAAGCCCACCATCGAGGGAGCCGGCGTCCATCTGAAACGGGCTTTCGGTAACGAGGAGGTCCCCCTGTTCGACCCCTTCCTCTTGCTCGACGACTTTCATTCGAATTATCCGCCTCACTACCTGAAAGGGTTTCCCTGGCACCCGCACCGGGGGATCGAGACGATCACCTACGTCATACACGGCAGGGTGGAGCACGGCGACAGCATGGGGAACAAGGGGGTCATTGCTTCGGGAGACGTGCAGTGGATGACCGCCGGAAGCGGCATCATCCACCAGGAAATGCCCCGGGGCGACCACGACGGCCTCATGTGGGGCTTCCAGTTCTGGGCGAACCTTCCTGCCTCCCACAAGATGATGGATCCACGCTATCGCGGGATCGTGAGCGCCGAGATCCCCGAGGTGACCCTGAAGGGCGATGTCCGGGTGAAGGTCATCTGCGGCGAGGCCGGCGGGGTGAAGGGGCCGGTGCGGGATGTCATCGTCGATCCGGCCTATCTGGACGTGACTGTGCCGCCCGATACGACCTTCAGCCAACCGATCCGGCGAGGGCACAAGGTTTTTGCATACGTGGTGAACGGGGAGGCCTATTTCGACCCGGAGCGCAACGCTTACGCGCACGAAGTGGTGGGGGAAAATTATTTCGACATGAAGCGGACGTGCGCCTGCAGTGCCGAGAGTCTCATCCTGTACGGGGACGGCGACGAGGTGGTCATCACCACCGAGGAGAGGCCGGTGCGATTTCTGCTGGTATCGGGAAAGCCGATCGGCGAGCCCGTCGCCTGGTACGGACCCATCGTCATGAACACCCGGGAGGAATTGCAGATTGCCTTCGAGGAATACGAGAAGGGAACATTTATCAAGTACAGATAGTCTCGAGCATGCCTGCGTTCGGACTGCCGACGAGAGTGAGCCTTCCCGTTTTGTCATTGCTGAATCATTAAAAATATCAACATGTCCCTCCTTTGCCCTGCCCCCCCTTGACGAGTGCGTATATTACTAAAATGGGAAAGATTGTATAGGGAGGCGTAGGCCATGAGAACGACAACTGAGAAAGAAACCCTGAACAGGGAAGGTGAACCTCAGGTCAAGCAGAACCTCGAGGATGTTAAGCCCAAGAGGGAGAAAGATCGCGACATGGATTACCGCTATGAGTGCGACTCGGGGGTGTGCTTTGAGAGTGGTATCTAACAAAGAAACGTTGTCAAAACAAAGCGGAGCCGCATGGACTCCGCCTTTGTTTGTGAACGGCTTGACGGTGAACACCTTGACAAGCGTGTATATCGCAAAATTGGTTATGTAAGCGGAGGTGAAAGCCATGAAGACAAAAGTCGGGCGAAAGACTCTCAAGAAGGAAAGTCACTCTCCGGTAAAGCGCAACCTGAAGGATAGCAAGTCGATCCCGGGGACAAATCGTAAGGGCGCGCATGAATACGGTGGTTACGTTTACATGGAGGATTTGTGCTTTGAGAGTGGCCTGTGAGTTTGAAAAATATGCCTGAGTACCGGACAGTACAAAAGGCAGAGTCTCCGGGCTCTGCCTTTTGCATTTCTGGCGGTTGCCGATGGTTATCTGCCGTTCAAAACCACAGGTCTGTACAGCCCATTTCAGTCAGAAAGGAATAACGTAAAAAATAGAAATTTATCCCCAGATGATCCGGGCGTCGACGGCCCGGCAGCCCGCGGCGGAGGCCATGAGGGGGTTGATGTCGAGCTCGGCCACCTCCGCGTTCTCCGAAGCGAAGAACGAGAGCCTCTCGATGATCTCGACGAGTCCGTCGATATCGACACCCGGCTCGCCCCTCGCGCCTTTGAGCAGCGGCCAGATGCTCAGCGACTCGATCATCGCCCTGGCGATCGCGCCGTCGACGGGGACGATCTCGCGGCTCACGTCGCGAAAGACCTCCGTATAGATGCCGCCCTGGCCGCAGGCCAGGACGTGGCCGAAGACAGGGTCCCGCTTCAATCCCAGGAGGATCTCCTTGCCGGGCGCCTGTTCCTGGAGTTGGAAGGCGTCGATGCGCAGGCCGGGGTCTTTTGCCCGAACATTCCCCGTGATCTTCTTGTGAGCGGCCTTCAGTCCGCCGAGATTGCCAATCCCTGTCACGATCCCGCCCCACTCGCTCTTGTGCAGGAAAGAACGGCCTGCCAGCTTCAGCACAAAGGGAGGCTTCATGCCTCTTGCCGCTGCTTGAAGGGCCGTCAGGCTCTTCGCCTCGGCCCCTGCCGCAGCAGGGATCCCATACAGCTCGAGAAGCTGCAGGGCATCCTGGCCGAGAAGCACGCCTTCCCTTTTCCCTTTCTCGATGAGTTTTGCGGCTGCCGTCTTATTGACTACAAAGGTTTGGGGTGAAGGCCTGCTTCTGTTCTTGAGCACGTGATATCGATGACTGAAGGCGAGCCCCTGGACAGCCTGCTCGATCGTGTCAAAACAGGCGAGGCCCGGGATTGGCTCGAAACGCTCGATGGCGGCCGCCGTTTCCAGGTAGGGCCACGTGGCAATGGGCTTGAGATTGCCCGACTCTTTTCTTGCCTCGGCGAATGCCTTCTCGAGGTCCAACTCCACGTGCATCGGCGAGCTCGTCACGAAAAAGACGCCGAGGATGCCGTCAATGCCGGGTGATTTGAGAAGCTCCGTGAGCGAAATCCGGAATGCCTCCTCGTAGCGGTTCCCGAGCATGCCGATGGGCCAGATGTCGATGGGGTTCGAGAGGCCGATCCAGTCGGGAAGCCCGTGAAGAATCTTCTCCCGGAGCCCCCGCGGCAGCTCCCCGAAGGTGAGACCGTAGTCTTCGCAGGCATCTGCGCACATGATGCCCCCAGCCCCCGTGACGGTGACGACTCCCAGCCGGGGGCCTTTCATCTCCCCGAGGACGGCCAGGGCGTGGATGGCATTCCGCATGTCGCCGCTGGTCCGGACACGGAGGACACCGGCTCTTTTGAAGGCAGCGTCGTAGACGTGGTCCTCCCCCACGAGAGAACCCGAATGAGACAGGGCGGCCCGCGCGCCTGCGGTGCTCCGGCCGGTCTTCATCACGATGACGGGCTTCTTCCGGCTCACCCTGCCTGCCGCCTCCAGGAACTCGGGACCGCGCTTCAGGCCTTCCATGTGTATGACAATCACTTCCGTTTCCGGATCGTCGCCCAGGTAATCGAGGGCATCCACGATGTCAAGATCACAGGAATTGCCGACGTCGATGGCCTTTCCGATGTCACGCCACGAGAGGTTGCGCGATGCCACCTGGATGAAGCCCGTCTGGGCGATCAGCGAGACGGGCAGGAACCGCTCCGGGAAGGGGATCTCGACGAAGGCCGTGTTGAGATGCCGGTAGTTGTTGACGACGCCGAGCGTGTTGGGACCCATCACGCGCACGCCCGTTTCGCGGGCCCGGCGGGCGATTTGCTCCTGAAGCAGGCGCCCGTGCTCGTCGGCATCGGCGAAGCCCTGGCTGATAATAATCACGCGCGAAATGCCCGCCCGGATGCAGTCCTCGAAGGCAGCCGCCACCCGGTCGCGCCCCACGGAGATCACGGCCAGATCCACCGTTTCGGGTATATCGGCAACAGCGGGATAGACCTTCAGCCCCAGGATCTCACCCCCGGCGGGGTTCACGGGATGGATGCGGCCCTTGAAGCCGTAGCGCAGCATCATCTCTGCGTTGTTGTAGGCGCCGGCACCTGTCCGGCGGGGTGTGCCGATCAGGGCGATGGATGAGGGGTCCAGGAACTTGTGCATGAAGACTCTCCTTTCAGAGCGCGGAATAGACGCGGTCCTTGCCCAGTCTCTTGGCCTCGTACATGTTGCGGTCGGCGCGGCTGATGAATTCTTTCAGCTCTTCGCCCGATTGGTACTGGGCGATCCCGATGCTGACGGTCTTGGATTCCTCCCGGTCGGGGCTCGGTCGGAATCTCTCCGCGCGGAACTCCGTCCGGATCCTCTCTGCAACGACTCCGGCTTGGTCGCCCAGGGTCTCCGGCATGAAGACCGTAAACTCCTCGCCGCCGTAACGGAACGCCCAGTCGGTTCTGCGGACGCATCGCTGGATGGTCTCCCCGATGCGCTCGAGCACGCGGTCGCCTTCCATGTGGCCGTGCGTGTCGTTGAATCGCTTGAAGTCGTCGATGTCGATCAGCAGCAGCGACAGGGGGCGCCCGTATCGCTCGGCGCGCTCGATTTCGGCCTGGAGCAGGTGATAGAAATGACGCTGGTTGAAGAGCCCCGTGAGATCATCCTTGATGCTCAGCTCCATGTAGCGCGATTCGCTCTGCCGCAGGGCATCGACATTCGTCCGGATGCGCGAAGCGAGGGCGAAGATGATGAGGGAGATGGCCATCAGGGCGAGACCCCGGATGGTGCCTTCGACGATGACATGCGCGTTGCCGGGGTAGTAGAAGAAGACGAGAAGCAGGTACACCATGGCGAGGAACAGGGAATAGAGTACACCGCGTTCACGGTACTGATAGGAGACAATGATGATCGGGATGTAGTAGAGGTGGACGAAGATGCTCGTGATCCCTTCCGAAAGGCAGTACACAGACACCAGGATGGCGATCACGGAAGTCGCAGCGCTGTAGAACTGCCAGTGTTTCTCGGTCAACGTGTCCCCCCCTCATCTCTTGGCGATTTCCTTCTGCAGATAGATCTTCAGGGCCTCGGCATTGTTGATGACGCGCTCCGTGGAGCTGTAGACGAGTGTCACAGGCCCCTTGCCCATCTGCCCGAACAGCTCGTCCATGGCTGCCTTGTTTTTGCGCAGCTCCGCGAAGTATCGCTTCTTGAACTCCTCCCACTTGCCGGGCTCGTGGCCGTACCATTTCCGCAGTTCGTTGGAGGGCGAGACGTCCTTGGCCCAGTGGTCGATCTTTGCCTTCTCCTTTGTGAGCCCCCGAGGCCAGAGCCGGTCGACCAGGATCCGCCTTCCGTCTCCGGCATCCGGCGCATCGTAGACACGCTTGATGGTTATCCGGGTTTTCATGCAGACCTCCCTTTGTTGTGCTCTCTGCCGCGGCCCTGCAGCCAGCCTTTCCGAGTCTTCTATTTTGACTGTCCCAACGGGATCTTACCTGTTTCTACACGCAACGTGCCCGATGCTCAAGTATTTTCAGAGAGGGCAAAAAAAAGGCCTGCGGGGGAAGCAGGCCTTTGACACCGTCCGGGATCTCTCAGCGACCCGGAACGGAGGAGGGGCGGATGATCGGAAGCGGGATCTCCGGGATGGCAACGCGAAGAGCGGCCCTGCGGCCCTCTTTCTCAATGGCGATGGCCGCTGCGTTTTTCCCGAGGAGGGTTGCGGGCTCGTAAGCCCATCCTTCCTTCAGCTTCCTGTCTTCACGACGCAGGCAGGCCAGGGCATACAGACCGATCACGGGTGCAAGCAGTCTCGTCTTCCAGCCGAAGGTCCTGTAGAGATCGTTCAGGAGGCTGTCCATTTTTTTCTCCATCGGCCCGTTTCCGCGGTACCATCTTTTCATGGCCCACACGGCCCCTGTATAGGCCGAGCGAAGCGGGGCGGCATCCCACTCGTAGCGTTTGCGGATACGCCGGTCGGGGTGGCGGCCGTGGGCCTTCCATCCCTCGAGCATGGTCCGGATGATGCGGTAGAGGCTCGGCCCGTTGACGTCGAAGTCCCTGCGGAAGGCCTCCAGCAGAAATTGCTCCTCCATCCCGCCGTGGATGTGGGGGTGCCGGTAGTTGAACCGGAACTGGCCGTGGCTGTCGGCGGGGGGCATAACGGATTCGGGCAGAAGGGTTCCCTCCTGCCGGTGTTTCTCATACAGGGGTGTGCCGGGGTTCGGGGTGTAGAGCATGAACTGGTGAAACACGGTGTCGTGGCTCACGGCGTAATCGATCACCGCGCCGATGTTTTCCGGCGAGTGCTCCTCCAGGCCGATGATCGTAGAGCCGAGGACCCGGATGCCGTTGGACTGCAGCGTCCTCACCAGATCGCGGGTGTCGACGCCTTTGAGTTTGCGGTACTTGCTGTTTTCCCCCTCGAGACCCATCCACACCCAGCCGATGCCCAGCCCGATGAGCTGCTCGATGGAATAGGACGAGATCACCCGGGCGGAGCTGAAGACGTAGAGCGCCCAGCTCTTCCCGTTGGCCTGCATCAGCTCGAGCAGGCGCAGGGCGCGCTGCCTGTGCAGGAGGAAGTTTTCATCCAGGACAAAGAATGAGTTCACGGCAAGCTCTTTTTCGATCTGGCACATGACGGAGAAAAGGGCGTCGCCCGTTTCGTAGAAATTCACGAAGTTCCCCTTGCCGCCGAAAAGTGCCGACGTGGAGCAGAAATTACAGCCCACGGGGCAGCCGGCGGAGGGGACGAGGATTGCCGCGGTGCGGCCCTTTTTCTGGGGGAGGTCAATGCCGATGATCCTCGAGCCGAATCCCGAGAGAACCATGGGGTGCCGGACGGGCGCCTGCTCGTCCTGGCCGAGGAATTTCCGGAACCACCGGATGCCGTCGCCGCGGACGATGTGATCGGCGTCGAGTTCCCGCGAGAGATCCGGCCGCGCGGCGATGTGGCCGCCCACGACGATGGTCGCACCCGGCCGTTCGCGGCGGATGATCTCGCAGAGGGCCCTGGCTTTCTCCACGTTGGGACCGATCGCGCCGATGCCCACGATGTCGTAGGGCGTCTGGCGGATCTCGCGCTCAAACGCCTCGAGCGTGGGGAAGTCGAGAACCGTGCAGGGGGCCTCGATGTTGGCCTGCATCATGAGAAGGCCGAAGGAGCGGTGAAACATCCGCAGGGAAAAACCGCCCTGCAGGCGGGTGACCTGGTTGTGGTAGAGCTCCATGGGGTTGATCCGGCGGCTTCCGTACTCGTCATCACGGGCGAAAGGCCCGAAGACGCTTGTCAGCAATATCCTCGCCCTCGTTCCTTTCGGATGAGGGGCAACGGCGGGAGGGTTCATGGCTGGGGTTCCTTTCCGGTGTTCCGTTTCGTTGAAAATCATGAGAACCTTCTTACGGGGAAAGCGGCGGGAAAGGAAGCCCGAATGCGCGATTTTACAATAGTTTTACAATGCGCAGGGCGGTAGAATAAAGCCCGGCGCGGATTGGCGTTGACAGGAGAATGCCCCCGGTGTAGCAATCACGGTCATGGTGAGTCGCGTGAGATGGTTCGTCCACCCCATTCTGGTTTTTGTGCTTTCCGTCGTGGCCCTGGCCGCGTCGCTGGCTCTCTACATCTACTGGTACCTGGAAGTCAGCACCGACATGCAGCGCATCGTCACAACCTACAATCTCGACAAGGAGGGCTTCTTCGAGTTCAAGACCTGGGTTGTGATCCTCGTGCTCTCCATCCTGGTGGGGCTCATCCTGGTGGGGGTTTTCATCATCTTCGTTTACTACCAGAAGACCTGGCGTCTGTACCGGCTGCAGCGCAACTTCATCGACAGCTTCACCCACGAATTGAAGACGCCCGTTGCCTCGCTGAAACTGTACCTGGACACATTCCGGCTGCACGAGCTTCCTCGCGAGGACCAGCTCACGTACATCGGGTTCATGCTCAATGACGTGGAGCGTCTCCTGGACAACATCAACCGCATCCTCCAGCTGGCCCGGATCGAGAGCGGGAGCTACACCAAGGAATTCGTCCAGGCCGACCTGGTGGAGACGGTGGAGCGGTTCCGGAACGAAAATGCCGACCTGTTCCCCAACTGCGTCATCTCGATCGACAACCCCGCGGGACAGCCCTTCCCGTTCAGCCTCAACGTGCAGCTCTTCGACATCCTCCTCATGAATCTCTTCACGAACGCCGCCCGGTACAACCGATCGGCGCAGCCCCGGCTCGACATCCGGTTTGTGCCCCGTCCCGACGGGCTCGACATCCGGTTCCAGGACAACGGTGTCGGGATCGAGCGCAAGGAGCTTCGGAAAATCTTTCGCAAATTCTACAGGGCGGGCCGCCCGGACGACATGACGGCGCGGGGAAGCGGGCTCGGGCTTTATCTCGTTCAGCAGATCGCACGGATTCACGGTGCCGAGGTGAAAGCCGAAAGCGATGGGCCGGGAAAGGGGTCTGTCTTCACCCTGATCATTCCCCGGCCGAAGGGAGCCGACTGGGCAAGGAGCGTGTCGTCATGAAGGATTCGGGAAAGAAACGGATACTCGTCGTCGAGGACGACCGGCACATCGCCGAGGGGTTGAGGCTCAACCTCTCGTTGAAAGGGTATGACCCGCAGATCGCCCTGGACGGCATCGCTGCGCTGCGGCTGTGGAAGGAGTGGAAACCGGACCTCGTCGTCCTGGACATCATGCTGCCCCATATCGACGGACTGACGGTCCTGCGCAACATCCGGCTGGAGGATGACCGGCTGCCGGTCCTCATCCTGTCGGCGCGCGGAGAGCCGGAGCAGCGGGTCGAGGGTCTCTCCCTGGGCGGGGACGATTACCTGGCCAAGCCGTTCAATCTCGACGAATTCCTGCTGCGGGTGGAAAGGCTTCTCACGCGGGCGGCACGGGAACGGGAAGGGGGCGGGGAGCCGATGTCCGGCACGTACGCCTTCGGCGGCAATGTCATCGACTTCGACCGGTTCAAGGCGACCTGCCGGGAGGGCGAGATCAGCCTGACCGAGCAGGAAATAAAACTCCTGAAACTTTTCATCGCCAACCGGGGAAAACCCCTGGCGCGGGGCGAGATCCTGGCGGTGGGGTGGGGATACACGGGGAGCACGCCGACCCGGACGGTGGACAACTTCGTGATGCGGTTCCGCAAGTACTTCGAGGACAACCCCCACGAGCCCGTCTTCTTCAAGAGCCTGAGGTCCGTGGGCTACATCTTCGATCACGACCCGGGGGCAGAGAATCCCGTCAATGCCGGAAGATGACGTAATTGCGCAAAAGGGCGGAGACGGCAAGGACGACAATCGCGATGCCGAGGATCGCCAGGGGCGCGATGGAGAAGAACCAGTCGTAATCGACCGTGCCCTCCATCTCCCGATGCAGATCCCAGACATAGTAACCGCTGAGGCTCACGGTCAGGACAAGGACGGCGGCATTGTAGGCCGCCACCCCATTGCGGTTTTTCGGCGAGTAGTGGAAGAAGGCGAAGAACAGGACGATGAAAAGGAAAAAGGCGGCAAAGTACGCGGCAACCATGGATCAATGCATCTCCTTCCAGATCATGGTGGCCAGTCCCCCCGTCACGATGGCGCCGGGCACGCTGACCCAGAGGGGAACAACCCACCCGCCGACAACCAGTTCGACTCCTGTCATCAGCCTGACGACGTGCAACAGGCAGATCAGTGAAAAAATGCCGACGGCGATTTTGGTGAAAGGTTTCATATCACACCCCCTCTGATTCCCCAATACCCAATTCCCGATTCCTGCTTCTCGTCAAGGTTTGAAGGCCTCCACGAGCGCATCCATGTGCTCGCCGGCCTTTAAGAACCGCACATTCGCAAAACCCGCCGCTTCGAGCCAGGTTCGAATTTCCTCATAGGTGTAGGTCGAGCCACCTTCCGTGTTGACAAGCATGTTGACGGCAAAGACCGCGCCGTCCCTGGGCTCGGTGCGGTCGGGTTCCATGACATGATCCCGGATGATGATCCGCCCGCCCGGGACCATGGCGCGGAACACCTTCCCGAAAAGCTCCACGTTTTCTTCCGGGCTGTTCTGGTGGATGATGGCGGAAAGCAGGGCCAGATCGTGCCCGCCGGGCAGCTCGTCGTGGTAGAAATCCCCTGCAACGAGCCGGACCCGGTCGAGCATTCCCGCCTCGGCCAGGCTCTTGCCGGCCATCCGGATGACGGAGGGCCTGTCGAAAAGCGTGGCCTTCAGCTCGGGGGCGGCCTGCAGAAAAGCGATGGTGTAGGTTCCGGAGGCGCCTCCCACGTCGAGCAGATTCCGGGCCGGGCCCGGTTGCACGGCTGCCACGATTTTCTGCGCCATCGGCATCCCCACGACGTGCATGGCCCCGATGAAGGCGCTCAGCTCATCGCTGTCCCTTGTTGCAGATGACGGGGGACCGGATGGGCCTGTCCCTTTGACGATGCCCGTGAGGTTGGACCAGCTATCCCACAGGTGTGCTGCGTGGAGAAGCATGGGCAGGACCGACCGGGGGCTTTCATCGGAGAGAAACGGGACGGCTTCCGTCACCGTTTTGTATAATCCCTGCTGTTTGACGAGCAGACCCATTGCCGCCAGTACGTCCAGCAGGACGGTCAGCCCCCGGAGGTCGGCGTCCAGCGCTTCAGCAAGGTCCGATGCTGAAGAGGGCGTTTCCGCGAGAGAGGTGAAGAGATTCAACTCGGCCGCGGTCAGCAGGATCCGGCTTTCCATGAACTGTCGGGCCAGCTTCAGGATGGCTTCGGGTGTAACGTAGTTCATATCGGTCTCGCTATTATCGATGCAGTGATAGATTCTGACCCATTGACCTCGGCTGTCTCAAATCCTCCCCAACCCTCCCATGGCAGCTTCGCTGCAGTAATGGGTTGACTGGGGAATTGGTTCATTGGGGAAGAGAAAGACGGAGTTTACGATTCCGGGCCGCGGACTCAGGCCGTTGCGCTGCTCTGCCTCAATGTTTGTGGCCATGTTTCCGACTTGCGAATCGAGAAATCACGTGTCCCTTATCAACCCGTCAACGAATCAACTTTTTACTGCTGCGTAGCAGCCGTCCGAGTGTTTTCGGGAAATACCGGCACGCGGTATCCTCGACTTCTTCCAGCCACCGAGTCCGCTCGTCCGCCGAACTGGTGACGACGATGCAGAACGTTTTTCGATAGACATTTTCGACTCCGCAGAGGCCGAAGATGCAGTTTTTCCAGAGCGACTCCAGAGGATCTCCGAAGACGCGTTGCTCCCGCTCTGCGGGCGTGTTGGAGGTGTTAAAGATCAGGGCGGCCCGTGCTTTCAGCAATCCCTTCGGGACGCCTTCACCCTCGTCCCCTTCGAGAAACTCGTACGCGATTCCGGGCCGGATGACCCGGTCAACCCAGCCTTTCAAGATCGCCGGGGGCTGGCCCCACCAGTTCGGGTGGACCATCACGATCCCGTCGGCCTCGGCGATCTCGAGGCAGTGCCTTTCTATCTCCGGGGGCAACGTGGCCTCCCGGGGAATTTCCCCACCCGTCAGGAGAGGGTCGAACTGTTCCTGGTAGAGATCATGGAAAAAGACATCGTGGCCGTTTCGCTTCAATGCCTTGACGGCTTTCAATGCGATTGCGTGGTTGAAGCTGCCGGCAGTCGGGTGAGCCAGTATGACCGATATCCTCATTTCTGCTCCCCCGATGCTGCACCTTGAGGCTACAGATTATCAGGAATCCTCCGATACATAGACAAGGGCATTATAAATGAACAACCGGATCTACCGCCACATCCTTCTTCCCGCCTTCGCACCGCTCCTGTTTCTGGTTATCGCGACCACACCGGTCGATGTCCTGGGTTGCCGCAACCGCGGGTTGCTGGCCGTTGCCATTGCGCTTCTGTCTGTCATTGCCGGGCTGGGCTCAGCCGTAGCAGGGGTCCGGGGGAGGATGAAGGGGAATCCGGCTGCCAACTGGTGGGCCACGTCCGCCCTGATCCTTGCCGTACCGGCCGTCCTGCTCATCCT
>DASRZY010000035.1:0-9359 GCA_035685905.1 Syntrophales bacterium | reverse complement strand
GAACGCACCCGTAAGCGGCCTTGTTCTGACCGGGGGAGACATTGCCCTGAGCTGCTGCAGCCTCCTGTCAGCGGACGGCATCTCGGTCCTCCGTGAAGTTGCGCCGGGCATCCCGGTGGGCGTTCTGAAGGGCGGGCAATGCCCCGGGCTGAACGTCGTGACAAAGGCCGGTGCATTCGGCGCAGAGGATGCGCTATGCAAGGCCGTCGACAGTTTAAAAATGTTTTGAACGCCAGCGAGGCGGGATCCGGTTCTGTCATTCCGGACCTGATCCGTAATCCAGTTTTTCCATGGATTCCTGCCTTCGCAGGAATGACACTGCCGGGAAGGTGTCCATCCCTGGATTTTGCAATACGCCACCTGTTTATCGCTCGCTGCGCAATAATACGATTCAACAGGAGACATCAACGTGGCAACGAAGAAACCGATCGTCGGCATCAGCATGGGGGACCCGTCGGGCATAGGCCCCGAGATTGCCGTGAAAGCCCTGGCACGGAAAGAAATATATGAAATCTGCAAGCCGCTGATCGTCGGCGACGGCAACGTCATCAAGGACGCATTGCGGATGACCGGGCTGGGTCTCGAGATCCATTCGATATCCGATGTCAGGGATGCCAGGTTTCAATTCGGAACCCTGGATGTGTACGATCTGAAGAATGTAGACATGGCAAAGCTGCAGTATGGGAAAGTGTCGGCCATGTCGGGCCATGCTGCCTTTGAAGCCATCACGAAAGTGATTGAGCTTGCCCAGAAAAAAGAGATTGACGCCACCGTGACCGGGCCGATCAACAAGGAATCCATCAACCTGGCCGGGCACCACTATTCAGGGCATACGGAAATTTACGCCGATTTCACCCACACGCAGGATTACACCATGATGCTCGCCCACGAAAACCTGCGGGTCGTTCACGTCTCGACGCACGTGTCCCTGAAAGAGGCCTGTGCAAGGGTCAAGAAAGACAGGGTGCTGAAGGTCATCAAGCTGGCCTGGGAAGCCTGCCGGAAGATCGGGATTGCCGATCCCCGGGTCGGGGTGGCGGGCCTCAATCCGCATGCAGGGGAAAGCGGTCTTTTCGGAAGAGAGGAGATCGAGGAGATCATCCCTGCGATCGAGGAGGCAAAGAAGCTGGGGATCAACGCAGACGGGCCGATCCCGCCGGACAGCCTGTTCTCGAAAGCCAAGGGCGGTTTGTACGACATCGTCGTTGCCATGTATCACGACCAGGGTCATATCCCCCTCAAGGTGGTCGGCTTCAACTGGAACGAGGAGAAACAGAAATGGGATTCCATCAGCGGGGTGAACATCACCCTCGGTCTGCCGATTATCCGGAGCTCGGTGGATCACGGGACGGCCTTCGGCAAGGCGGGCAAGGGCACGGCGTCTGAGTTGAGCCTGGTGCACGCCGTCGAGTATGCCGTCAAGATGGCTCTCGCGTAGCAATCGGAAGGGCAAAAACCTTCAAAAGACAAAGGAGGATGTTATGAAACGGTATTACATGCTGTCATTGATGTTTACGTTGGCCGTCGCGATGTTCGCCGTCCCCTGCACATGGGCAGCCGATCCCGTCAAGCTGGTCTTCGCCTCGGCCTACGCGCCGGTGGACCACCAGAGCCAGACCCTGGTCAAGTTCGGCGAGCTGGCCGAGAAGTACAGCAACGGCCAGCTGAAGGTGAGCGTCGCCGTCGGCGGCGTCCTGGGCGGCGAGCGCGACGTGGCCGAGGGGATCCAGGTGGGCACGGTGAACGGGGCGATCCTCGGGGGTATCCTCCAGAACTTCGACCCGGCCATGTCCATTCTCGAGTTTCCCTTCCTCTTCAAGAACGAAGCGCACGTGCGGGCCGTCATGGAAGGGCCCGTGGGCGACAAGATCCGGGCGCGGCTGATTGCGAAGACCAACATTCGCATCCTCTACTATGTCATGCGCACGCCCCGCGAGCTGACCACCAAGAAACCCGTCAAGGGCCTTGCCGACGTGAAGGGCATGAAGATCCGCGTCCCGGAGATGCAGGCCCACCTGGAAACCTGGAGGGCCCTCGGGGCCACTCCCACGCCGCTGGCCTTCACCGAAGTCTACACGGCCCTGCAGCTGGGGACGGTCGACGGGCAGGAGAACCCCCTCGGGGTCATCTACGCCAACAAGTTCTATGAAGTCACCGAGTACCTGGCCCTCACGGACCACCTGGTCGGCTTCATGATGATCGTCATGAACAACGACACGTACAAGAAGCTCACTCCCGGCCAGCAGAAGGCCCTCGACCAGGCGGCCAAAGAGGCATCCCGCTTCAACGACCAGCTGCTCAAGAGCATCAACGCGGACATCGAGAAGCAGCTCTTCGCAAAGATGAAGGTCACGAAGATCAACAACGCCCCCTGGCGTGAGGCAACGAAGGACGTCTACAAGAGCTTCCTCAAGTACGACGGCTTCGGCGATCTCTACCTGGGCATCCGCCAGGTCGGCGAAAAATACTGATCGGCGCATAACAACCCTGTCATACCGGATACCCGATTTCTCGAGTACAAGCTTGATCCGGTATCCTGTCATTTACGGATTCCCGCCTTCGCGGGAATGACGCTGTCGAGGTATTTTGTAGCTTGTATGATATGACAAGGGGAGGTTAGAGGGTCGATATGACACGGTCTATGGACATGCTCGAAACCGCGATTCGCTGGACGGTCGTCCTGCTGCTCGCCGTCATGGTGGCCGCCATCGGCTCGCAGGTCTTCGCACGGTACCTGTTCCACCAGTCCCTGTACTGGACGGAAGAGCTGGGCCGTCACGTGATGGTGTGGATGATCTTCCTGGCGTCCGTGTTGTGCGTTCGAAGAGGGTTTCACCTGAGCATCACGCTGCTGAAAGAGAGGCTCAAGCCCGACAAGCAGGCGCTGATGCAGCTCGTCGGGGCGATCGTCCTGGCGTACTTCTTCTACATGATGGTCGTCCATGGCTGGACGCTCACGCAGAAGACCATGGTCCAGCGATCCAGCGCCATTCACTACCCCATGGGCTATGTGTACGCCGCCCTTCCGGTCAGCGGGCTTCTCATGTTCATCGTCAACCTCGAGGTCATGATCAAGGCAGGCCTCGAGTTTTTCGGGAAGCGTAAAGGCGAAGCGATCGCGCAGCCCGCCGGGACGGGAGGCGAATCGAAATGATCATTGCAGCCATCTTCGTCGCTCTTCTGCTCATTGGCGTGCCCGTGGCGTTCACCCTGGGGCTCACGGCCCTGGCCTACATCGCATTTGAAACCCCTCTTCCTCCCCTTGTCGCTTTTCAACGGATGTTTACCAGCGTGGATTCCTTTCCCTTCGTCGCCATCCCGTTTTTCATGCTGGCCGGAAACCTGATGGGCGCAGGCGGCCTGGCCCAGCGCATCATCAACCTGGCGCGCGCGCTGGTGGGCCATCTGCGGGGCGGGCTCGCCAACGTCACCGTCGTTTCCAACATGATCATGGGCGGCATCTCCGGCTCGTCGGTGGCGGATTGCTCCGCCCTGGGTTCCATCCTGATCCCGGCCATGCAGAAGCAGGGATATTCTCCTAAATTTGCGGGGGCCGTCAACGCCACCGCCTCCACGATGGGCATCATCATCCCCCCGAGCATCCCGATGATCCTGACGGGGGCGGCGACGAGCCTCTCCATCCGCGACCTCTTTTTCGGGGGGCTGGTGCCGGGCATCCTGATCGGCCTCGGGATGCTGGTGATCACGACGCGCATTTCCAAGAAGAGGGATTACCCCAAATTCCCCCGCGCCACCGCCCGCGAGCTGCTGAAGGCGGTATGGCGGGGGTTGCCCGCCTTCATCATGGTCGCGATCATCCTGGTCGGGATCATGACCGGTGTCTTCACGCCGACGGAGGCCTCCGTCGCGGCGGTCCTTTATGCCATACTGGTCGGCCTGATCGACCGGGAGCTGACCTGGAAGGGGTTCTACGATTCGATGCTGAATGCGGCCGTCTCCTCGGCCGTGGTGATGATCGTCATTTCGACGGCCGGCCTTCTGACCTGGCTCCTGGCCTACTCCATGATCCCGCAGAAGCTGACAATCTCCCTTGCCGGGGTCGTCGACTCGCCGACGACGCTGCTGGTCGTCCTCGGGGTGGTCTTCCTGCTGGTGGGCTGCGTGCTGGACGTCTCTCCGGCGGTCCTGCTTTTCGGGCCGGTCCTGCTGCCCCTGGTGACCACCGTAGGGGCGGACCCCATCTTCTTCGGGGTCATGATGGTGTTCGCGCTGGCCATCGGCCTGATCACGCCGCCCGTCGGCACGACGATGATGCTGTCGGCCTATATCGCCGGGGTGACCATCATGGATGTCGCCAGGGAGAGCGTCCCCTATCTCATTTACATGATCGTGCTGCTTTATCTCCTGATTTTCTTCCAGGGTTTCGTATTATGGGTTCCAAACTATCTCTTTCACTGAGCGCGCGTCGCGCTTGAACGGGTTGCGCTGCCGCAACCTGTTTCGAGGAGGCATAGATGAAGGACGTTAAGGTTGATCTGCCCTATGGAAAAGGCACAATCCATGTCGATGTGCCCCGGGAAAATCTTATCGGGGTCTATTCGCCGAAAGACGTCCGGTCTGTTGCCGATGTGAAAAAGGAAGTGATCCGGGCCCTCGCGAACCCGATCGGGTCCAAACCCCTGCGCGAGCTGGTGCGGGGCGCAGGTTCGGTGGTCATCGTCGCCGACGACAACACCCGCCTGACTCCAACGGACAGGATCATCCCCGTTCTGCTGGACGAGATGAACGCCGCAGGCGTGAAGGACTCGCAGATCACCGTCATCATCGCCCTGGGCACCCACCGGTTCATGACGAAAGAGGAGATCCTGCAGAAATTCGGCTCAGAAGTGGTAAAGCGCGTTGCCGTCAAGAACCACGATTACAAGAATGAAGCGGAATTGATCGATCTCGGCACGACACCGAACGGCACGCACGTGGCGGTCAACCGGGAAGCCTACGAGGCGGACTTCAAGATCGGCGTGGGGAGCATTGTGCCGCACCATATCCCCGGGTATGCGGGCGGCGCAAAGATCGTGCAGCCGGGCATCTGCGGAGAGCAGACCACGGCCGAGACGCACCTGCTGAGCGTGAAGGCCCGGCGCTCCCTGCTTGGCGTCACGGACAATCCCGTGCGAGCGGAGGTGAACGCCATCGCCCGCAGGGTGGGTCTGAACACCATCCTCAACACGGTACTGAACCGCAACGGCGAAGTCATCGAGGCGTTCTTCGGGGACGTTGTGGACGCATTCAACGAAGGGGTCAAGCTGTCGCAGAAAGTCTATGCGACGGAGATCCCGGAAGAGGCCGACATCGTCCTGTCCAGCTCCCATCCCTGCGACATCGAATTCTGGCAGGCGCACAAGACCCTGTACCCCTCCGACCTCGCCGTCAAGGAGGGAGGGATCATCATCGTCGCCACGCCATGCCCCGAGGGCGTGGCCATGACGCATCAGGATATCCTGGAGGTCACCCGCAAGGACGCGTGCGGCCTGCGCGAGATGGTGTCCTGCAAACTGCTGCAGGATGAAGTCGCGGCGGCTCTCGCCATCGCCTGGGCACAGGTGAAAGAGCGCGAGTCGGTGTACATCGTCTCCGGCGGCATCTGTGCTGCTGATGCCGAAAAACTGGGGTTTACCCATTTTGAAACGATTCAAAAAGCGCTCGCCGCAGCACTGCGGGCAAAAGGGGATCGTGCCCGCATCACCGTGCTCACTCATGCGCCGGACATGCTGCCCGTGATCGCGCCCTCGTCCCGATAACAACTCCCCCTTTCATAAAGGGGGACACAGGGGGATTTTCTTGCCGTTGCGGCTTGCTCCAGATCACGAAAGTGATTCTGCAACTTCCATAAAGGGGTCATCGCGAGCAGCAGACTCCGATCAGGTTCGGGGTTATTGTTGGAAGAAGCAGCCTTCGTAAAATCCTCCCCTACCCTCCTTTTACAAAGGAGGGAGCTATAGTTCTTTCCCCTTTGACCGGGGGCGCGTTCCGCAAGGGAGCGAAACCATGTCCGGCTCTTTCCTCTCCGGGCCGCCTCACGAAGTGGAGTCGGGCGGCAAAGGAGGGAGATATATTTCTTCCCCCTTTGCAAAAGGGGGATTGAGGGGGATTTTACCAAGTCGATTACAGCTTTTTTTATCGATAACCCCGGACGAAGTCCGAGTCTGTTGCTTGCAGTGACAATTTTTTTACAACGGCTTTCATATCAACAAAGACGGAGGGAATATGAAGAAAATCACAATCGTCACGATCATGGCAATGGTGGTCTTGCTCGCCATCGGGCAAGTGAGTGCTGCCGAATACAAAGCAACCATGAAACTGGGTTCTACCCAACCCGCTGACCATCCCTACATGGTCGGCGCGCAGAAGTTTTCCGACCTGATCAAGCAGCGGACAAACGGAAGGATCGTCATCAACCTATACCCCAGCTCGCAGCTGGGAAAAGGCGAGCGGGAGATGGTGGAAAGCCTGAAGCAGGGGACCATCGAGCTGGTGGTGAGCTCGACGGGGCCGCTGGGAGGGTTCAGCCCCTCGATCAACATTCTCGACATCCCCTACCTCTTCCGCGATTATGCCCACGTCGACGCGGTCCTCGACGGGCCCATCGGCCGGGCGCTCCTCAACGACATGGACAAGCACGGCATCGTCGGGATGGCGTTCTGGGAGAACGGGTACCGCCACCTGACGAACTCCAAGGTCGCCGTGAAGAACGTCGAACAGGCCAAGGGACTCAAAATCAGGGTCATGGAGAACAAGGTGCACCTTCTTGCATGGAAAACGGCCGGTTTGAACCCCACCCCGATGGCCTGGGGTGAATTGTACCCGGCACTGCAGCAGGGCGTCATCGACGGACAGGAAAACCCCGTTGCCGTTTTCTACAGCGCCAAATTCTGGGAAGTGCAGAAATATTTTTCACTCACCTACCACGTATACTCCCCGGCTCCGTTCCTGATGAGCAAGAAAAAATTCCAGGCCATGCCCAAAGCGGACCAGGAGCTTTTCATGAAAACCGCCCTGGAGGTTGCAAAGTTTCAGCGCAAACTCAACCGGGATGACGAAGAAGCGAAACTGAAAGAAATGGCGGGCAAGGGCCTTGTCGTGATCCGCGATGTCGACAAGGCGTCCTTTGCAAAGGCGATGCAGCCTGCTTTTGTGGAATGGAATAAGGAATTCGGGAAGGACAAGATCGACGCGATCGTTAACACGAAAGCACCCGCGGAAAAGGCACCTTCAAAAGCAGCCCCGAAGAAAAAATAACGGGATGTTTCCCGCATACTGCTCACCACAGGGGGCGCACGATGCGCCTCCTGTGGGCAGGTGCTTCAGCCCTCACGGCGGATCACCGCACACTCAACAAGGAATCCGGACATGAAAGCTCTTCACGACGTCAATGAGTTGTTGCTCACCGTTGCAAGCTGGGGCACGATTTTTTTCATGGGGGTGATCGCCATCGTCATCCCGTACGAAGTGTTTGGACGATACGTGATCAAGAGCATGTCCATATGGTCCGGCGAGGTATCGACTTTTTCGCTTGCCTGGGCCAGCATGCTCGGCGGCGCCGTGGGTCTGAAAAAAGGGTATCAGGTCAGCATGACGGCGGTGCTCGAGGCGGTTCCGCCTTCCGTCGGCAAGGTTCTCAAGGGTGCCGGATTCATCTGCATGCTGTTTTTTCTTGCAACGATGACCTGGTACGGCACAGTGCAGACCCTCATCAATTTCGAACAGACATCGCCGGCCATGGGCATCAAGATGGGGTTTCCCTACGCGTGCATGCCGATCGGGTTCTTCATCATGTTCATGCTGACCGTTGAGGAAGTGCTGGCATTTCTGGGCGTGGCGGCTCCGGAGGAGGGCAAGGCATGATCATCGTCTTCCTGGTCGCTTTTGTAGCCCTGCTGTCATTCGGCATCCCGATCGCAATCGGCCTGGGCGGCTCCGCCATGGCCTATCTTTTGCTGAACCCGGATATCGAGCTCACCATCCTGCCGCAGACGATCTTCGGCGGGATGGCGTCTTTCCCGCTTCTGGCGATACCGCTCTTCATGCTTGCGGGCAATCTGATGAACGAGGGGGGGCTGACACAGGATCTTGTCAACTTCGCCAAGCTGATGATCGGGCATATCCGGGGCGGGATGGGACACGCTACGATTATCGCCTGTGCGATCTTTGCAGCCATTTCAGGGGCTGCCGTGGCAACGGCCGTGGCCATCGGGATGATCATGATTCCCGCCATGAAGCAGGAAGGATTTGACGAAGACCTGGGAGCGGCGATCACGGCGACCGCCTCTTGCATGGGCCCCATCATTCCGCCGAGCATCCCGTTTATCATCTACGGTGTCATCGCGAATGTCTCGATCGGCGCTCTCTTTCTCGGCGGTGTGATCCCCGGTATTCTCCTGGGCATCGGCCTGATGTCCTACATGGCCTACGAAGCCAGGAAGCGCAATTACCCGGTCCGTGAAAAAGCAACATACAAAGAGATGTTCAGGGGCGGCTGGAGGGCTTTGCCCGCGCTTTTCATGCCGGTGATCATCATGGGCGGCATCCTCGGGGGGGCCTTTACCCCGACGGAAGCCGCGGGCGTGACCTGTGTTTACGCCGCTGTCATCGGGGCGTTCGTATACAGGCGTCTCAAGTTGAGGAATATCCCCAAAGTTTTATTGGCGGCCGGTCTGGAATCCGCCATGATCATGCTGCTTCTGGGTCTCTCCGAGCCGTTCTCCTGGATCGTGGCCGCAGATCAGATTCCCCAGATGATGATCGATGCAATCTCGAGTTTCAGCACGTCTCCCTACGTTATCCTCTTTCTGGTCAATGTTGTATTGATCATCATCGGCATCCCCATTGAAACGGCCCCGGCCCTGGTCATCGTGGCGCCGATCCTTGCCCCCATGGCAGCCAAGCTGGGAATCGACCCGGTCCACCTGGGGATCGTCGTGTGTTTCAATCTTGTCCTCGGGCTGATCACACCGCCGGTCGGGGGCGTTCTATTTGCCATCTGCGGGATTTCGGGGCTCTCACTTGAAAAGCTGAGTATTGCGATCTGGAAACCTTTCTGGATTGCGATTGCAGTCCTGATGTTGATCACCTATATCCCGCAGTTGAGCACTTTTCTGCCGCACCTGCTGATGCCGGCTGCGCGATAGCAGAAAAGACGTGGCCAGTGACCGGTGGAATCAAATGAAGTGTAAAGTGTTATGTGTCAAGTGTTAAGCGAAGAGAGGGACGAGGGACCAGGGTGTAGGGACGGGCTGCTTCGCAGCGGGCAGCGCCGCTGAACCGTTAACCCTCTTTCCCCGACACCCGATGCCCGATTCCCTATCTTTTTCTCTCCCCGTCCCTCATCTCTTTCTTCCACT
>DASRZY010000034.1:0-17100 GCA_035685905.1 Syntrophales bacterium | reverse complement strand
TGCAATTCGGACCCCAGATGCGGATGCCTGTTCTCCCGCGGATTTCTTTCAGAGACTCCTGGAGGCGTTTCCCTTCCGGTCCGGACTCGGCGAAACCGCCCGATTCGATGATCACCCCCCGGATGCCCCTGGCCGCGCATTCCTCGACACAGGCCGGAACCGTGGAGGCAGGAATGAAGAGGATGGCCAGATCGATGGGACCCGGGACGGCCAGAACGGAGGGGTAACAGGGCACTCCCTCGATCTCGGTGTAGCCGGGGTTGACGGGATAGATGTCGCCCCGGAAGCCCCCGATGAGGTTCTTCAGGATCGCATAGCCGCCTTTGGCCTTGTTTGCCGTTGCGCCGACAAGGACGACGCCTTGCGGGTTGAAGAAAAAATCCATGACCTCCCTCCCTCGGACCGGCACGGGAAAACGGCATGCCGGGACAGCATGCATTGTATCCAGTTTATGCCTTTTTTGCACCCATTGCGTTTGCTGTCCGGAGCCGTGCATCCTGTCGGTGCCGGAACCTGAAAACGCAGTGGCAGCCTGCATTTCGTCCGGGGCAGAAATGTCTTGATCCCCGGGAGCAGATGAGATAAGCATGAACGGTTTTCCCAGCCTGTGATTCCTTCCCCTATCTCCGGAACGCACCGGGAAGGATGACAGCTTGCTTGATGCTCGCGGGATCTTACGAGGACGTTCGATGGCAATCCTGGCAATCACCTATGAATTCGGCAGCGGCGGCGAAGAGATCGGGCGCAGCATCGAGAGAGATCTCGGGTACGAATACATCGCCCTGGGCCGGGTTCTCGAGGAGGCAAAACACTCCGGGAAGAAGTGGGAACGGTTCAGCCTCGAGTACGGCGAGGGGCACCCGAATATCTGGGAGCGATACGACTGGTCGTTCATGGGGTTCATGGCGCTCGTCCAGAGCATCATCCTCGATTACGCCCTGAAGGACAACGTCGTCCTCATGACCCGGGGCGCACACTACCTGCTTCAGGGTGTCCCGCATGCCCTCCGCGTCCGAATCGTCGCGCCCAGGGAAAACCGCATCGAGCGGGTCATGAAAAAACAGGACGTGAGCTACGACACGGCGAAGCTCCTCGTGCAACAGGCCGACTGGGAGATCGCTTCCGTCATTCAGCAGCTCTACGGCAAGAAGTGGGATGACCCGGATGCCTACGAACTCCGATTCGACACCAGCACCCAGGGCATGGGCGAGATCATCGAGATCATCAAGAGCCTCCTGGCGGCAAAAGACAAGCTGAAATCCCAGAAGCATCTGGAGCTCAGGGCGCTGGCCGCAAAGATCAAGTCCGTCATTGCGACCAATCCCGAATTCCTGATCCCGACCCTGGAAGTTGAGCCCCGGGGCGAAGACATCGTGCTTCGCGGCGTGGCCCGGAGCATCAAGGAACACAAGGCGATCGAAAAAGAGGTCCGGAAGGTCCCCGGCCAGGCTTCCATCACCTGCGAGATCCATTACCGGGGCATCAAATCCGTCAAGCCGCACAGGCTGAGATAGCGGGCGATAAACACGGAAAAAAGGCAGGCCCCGGGGGCCTGCCTTTTCATTTTCTGCCGCTGCTATGCCCGGATATAGCTATCGAACCATTCCAGCATCGCATCGTCGGCGATGCCGAGCTTGCTGGCAACCTCCTTGGGGAACGTCGCGAAGACCCCTGTGGCCCGCGCGCAGATCTCCCCGGCCTCGTTGTAGATAAAGGCCTCGGCAACGGACTCCCGTTCGCTCCTGATCTCCAGGAGCCTGGCTGTTGTCTTGATTTCCCTGCCGATGGGCACCGGTTTCTGGAAGTCCATCGTGACCGACTTCGTCATGACCAGGGTTTTTCGGGAATAGATGATCGCCCTGCCCATGACCTCGTCCAGGATCGTGAAGAGGACGCCGCCGTGGGCGAGGCTGTGCCATCCGCCGAGGTGCGGCGGCACGCTCAGCCATGAATATACGGCCTCGCCGTCGGTTGCGAACTGCATGCGAAGACCGGAGGGGTTTGCGGGGCCGCAACCGAAGCAGGGGTTTTCTGCGCGGTTCGGCAGGTGCTTGAGGGCAGGCTTGTCGGACATGGCGGGCAAATCCTTTCGCTCGGGTAACTCCCCATCAGGAAAAGCACGATCCCCGGTCGGTGTCAAGCGAGACGTGGAGCCGGATTTCATTTCCCGCCCGGATGGCTTTCCTTCGTAAAGGCATAGAGAATGACGGCAAGGAGTACCAGCGCTGCACAGAGCGCAAAGGCGGAAGCAAAGGCCTCCCGACTCAGGACGTCACCCGGGTAGAAGGCCCCCATGAACAGGCCGAGCCCTTGCGTGAAGACCCCCATGCCCAGGATGGCGAAGAAATTCATCGTCGTCATGGCGGTGGCAACCAGCTCCGCGGGCATGAGTTCCTTCAGATGGGTATAGGGGATGCTGCCCGTGCCGGCGAAGATGCCGGTGAACAGGAACAGTGCACCCATGCTCAGGATTCCGGTCTCACGGGGCATCCAGGCAAAGGCCGAGAGGCACAGGAAGAGGCCCAGGAGGGCGCCCAGCATGATTTTCTTTCGGCTCTTGAGCACCCGATCGGATAAAAAGCCGCTGAAGGACCCGAAGAAGATGAACCCCAGGCTCATGACCAGGAGCATGTTGCCCGCCGCAAGCGGAGGATAACCGCACGCCTCGATCAGGAACGGCCCGGCCCAGAGACCCTGAAATGCCGTAATGACGCCCGAGCGGATGAAACTGGCTGCAGCGATCAGCCAGAAGTCGCCGCTCATCACGATGAGCCGAAGGCCGCCCGGGATATTCGGCGGCAGAATGGCCGGGCGGGGATGCTGCCTGGACGGTCCCGGCGCTCCGGCATGGCCGGCACTCATGATGAATATCACAACCAGGACAATGTGAAACAGGGCAATGGCCACAAAGCTCGCCCTCCAGCCGGCAAGAGCCGAGGACAGCGCCAGGGGCGCCGTGGAGGCGACTGTTCCCATGCCGCCGAAGGTGACGACGAGGGCGGCAAGGGTGGCGAACCGCTCCGGGCTGAACCGGATGGCTAGGATCTTCAGGGCACCGACGAAGCTGCAGCCCATCCCGATCCCCATCAGGAGCCGACCCGCGGCCATCCACACGGCGGATTCCGACCAGGCGAACAACAGGGTCCCGAGGGCTGCCGCGAGATACAGGGGCGCCATGACCTTGACCGGATCGATCCTGTCCAGGAGAATCCCGATCGGGATCTGCATGGCCGCGTAGGCATAAAAAAAGACGGCGGTGATCAGGCTGAGCTGTCCGACGTCGAGCAGCAGGTCCCCGATGAGATCGGGCGTGATCACGGCGACCGACGAGCGGTAGAACATCGAGAGCCCGAACAGCATGGTGGCCGCGGAGAAAAGAAACCACCGGCGAAGCGGATTTGGCATGTTGTTTTTTGCCGTATTGCGAGTCATCGAATAGGGGCCAGCGCGACGTTCCCGATTATACCGGAGGGGGCATCATAGGACAAAACGATTCCCGCCACAAGCCCCGGACATAAAAGGGCCGCCGTTCAGAGACGGCGGCCCTTGTGCGTGCTCCCTGCCGAGTGGAGCTTAGAATTGGCGTTTCATTTCTACGTTGCGCTCCTCACAAGGTAATCCGACGGATCCGCCCTGAAGAACCGCTTCTTCGGGTGATGGTAGATCTCCCAGGTCGTCTTCGTGCCGAGCAGGGCATCGAGTTTGCCCTGGAGGGCCGATCGGGCAGGGTTTGCAACCCAGGCCTCCCAGTCCTCGAGGCTGTCCCAGGTGCTGATGACGAGGTACTCTTCAGGCTGCGCGACATGTCGCATGGTCTCGCCGGATATGTAGCCGGGCTGCGTCGAAGCCATGCTCCTGAGTTCCGTGATGAGGGTCACGGCCTCCCGCTCCCGCTCTTCCGGCACCACGCGTTTTAGAAATACTCGAATGGACATTGCTTTCCCTCCTTGCTGTTACCACATCCCGATGACTTTCCACCAGACGGCGCCCACGCTGAACCAGATGACCACGAGGATGAGCGAGTTGACGAATCCGAGCCGCCACCAGGTCACCTGATCGACAAAGCCCCCCCCAAAGACGACGGGAGAGTGCCCCGCTGCGTAATTGGTCAGCACGCCGCACAGGTTGGAGAAAAACCCCAACACCACCGCGGCCAGCAGGGCCGGGGCGCCGGCGGCGACAGCCACGGCCAGAAATGCCGCGTACAGCGCCGTCACGTGTGCCGTGAGCGAGGCAAAGGCATATTGAGCATAGAGATAAACCAGCACGATCAGCGTCAGGGTCAGCGACCAGTGCATCCCGGAGAACAGGGCGCCCAGCGTTTTGGCAAGCCAGGCAACGAACCCGTACTTTGCAAGGAGGCCGGCCAGCGTGACCAGGACGCCCAGCCAGATCAGCGCATCCCAGGCGCCGTATTCATCCAGGCAGTCCCTCCAGGTCAGGACGGATGTGATCAAAAGGACGCCGAGACCCAGAAACGCCGTGGTCGTCGCATCGATGGCCGTGAAGGTGGCCGTGGACCACAGGATAATGGTCCCCAGGAAGACACAGAGCATGACTTTCTGGTTGAAGTCCATGGGGCCCATTTTTTCCAGTTCTTCTTTGGCCATCAACGGCGCTTCGGGCGTTTTCTTCAGCTCGGGCGGGTAGATCTTGTAGAGCACATAGGGAATGAGCAGGAGGGACACCAGGCCGGGGACGATACCGGCCAGGGCCCAGTCGCCCCACGAAATTTTTATCCCCACCGCTTTTTCCGCCAGGAGCGCCGCCAGGGGGTTGGCCGCCATGGCCGTCAGGAACATCGCCGACGTGATGCAGGTCCCCGTGGAGGCCACCATCATCAGGTATGCGCCGGCCTTCCGTGCTGTTTCGCCCGGGTTGGAGCCCAGGACCTGGCAGAGTCCCCTGGCGATGGGGTAGATGAACGCCCCGCCGCGCGCCGTGATGGACGGCATGGCCGGTGCAAAAAACATGTCGCTGAGAACCAGCGAGTAACTCAACCGCAGCGTGCTGTGGCCGATGGCTCTCATGATCATCAGTGCGATCCGGCGGCCAAACCCCGTCTGGATGAAACCCCTGGAGAGCAGGAACGCCACGACGACCAGCCACACGGTGCCGTTGCCGAAGCCCGCCAGGACGTCGCTCACCTTGGCCAGGCCCAGCAGTGCGGTGATGCCGAGGCTGACGATGGAGATGGCCCCGATGGGCATGGGCTGGAGCATGAAGCCCACGATGGTGGTGACAAAGATGTCAAAAATGCGCCAGGCCTGCAGGGTCACGCCTTCCGGAGGCGGAATGAACCAGATTGCCGCGCCAACAGCGACAATGATAAACCATGACCGGATTTTTTTATTGGCAAGGATACCACTCATTAGATTCTCCCTCCGCGTTTATAGGACTGCCCCCCCGTCCGGACCGGACGGGGGGGCAGCGTGAATTTATTTTGCGGCCGTCTTTTGTTCCGGTACCGCAGCGGGGCGCTCGAGCCCCGTCACTACCTGCGACTGGATCATCCGGGGGATGATCATGTGGTGCTGCGGGCAGATCGACCGGGGGTTCTGCCAGACGCAGTTCGCGAAAGCCACCATGTACTTCCGCAGATCCTCGAAGCGCACCACCTCGTCGACGAAGCCTTTCTTCGCGCAGAAGAAGGGCCGCGAGGACTCCTCGTAGTGCTTCACCATCTCGTTCATCTTCTTGATCGTGGCGTCCAGCGGCTTGCCGGAATCCTTGTCCTTCACGAGCCGGCGGGCGTAGCTTGCCGCCGCCGCCGTCTCGCCGTGCATGACGTTGATCTCGGTGGCGGGGGTGCCCAGGGTGAAGGCGTTGTTGTTGTTGGCCGTGGGGCCGCCCATGACGTAGTGCGCGGCCGCCGTGCCCTTGCGGACGACGACGAGCATCATGGGAACCTCGGTCTGCTCGATCGAGTAGATGAGCGATTGCCCGAGACCCAGCAGTTCCGCCTTCTCGGCGATGTCGCCGACGTCGATGCCCGAGGTGTCCTGCAGCCAGATGACGGGCAGGCGGTCGCGGCCGCACAGCGTCACGAACTCGTTCATCTTGATGAGGCCCTGGCGGTAGAGCTTGCCGCCCACACCGTGGTACTCGTTGGTGTACTCGGGGTAGTTGGGGATGAGGCCCTGGCGGTTGCCGATGACGGCCATCGGGTAGCCGTCGATCTTCACGAGGCCGCAATAGATCTCGGGGCCGTACTTGGGCCGGAACTCCATGTGCTCGGAGTTGTCCGCAAGCCGCGCCAGCATCTCCTCGAAGGAAAAGACCTTCTTGGTGTTGACGGGGATGACGGAGGGCAGCTCCGCGGGGGAAAGTTTCGGCTCGGCCGGTTCGGCCACGCGGAAGAACTTGGGGTTGTAGGCCGGCAGGTAGGTCATCCACTCCTTGATGGCGTCGAGGACCTGGGTCTCCGTCTCGTAGACGGACTTGAAGAAGCCCGTCTCGTTGTAGTGGATCCTCGCGCTTCCCGGGGGAACGGCCTTGAAGTGGCGCGTCGCCTCGATGAGGGCATCGGCCCCTTCCTGGTCGAAGTAACCCTTGGGGGTCATGCCGCTGACGATGCCTCCGCCGCCCACGGCGATGTTTGCCTTCTTGTGGGCCAGAAGGATCGTGGGGCTGATGCCCTGGTATCCGCCGCCGGCGGGGTTGGTGCCGTAGATGCCGGCGATGATGGGAAGGCCGTCCTGCTCCAGCTCGGCGTGCCGGAAGAAGCAGGTGCCCTGCCCCCTGCGGTTGGCGTAGACCTTCTCCTGCTCGGGCAGTTTCACGCCGGAGCAGTTCACGAGCCAGACGAGCGGCACGTGCAGACGCTTGGCAAGATCGGTGACCCTCAGGTTGTTGTCCGCCTGCCCGGCGATCCAGGCCCCGGCGATCCACTTGTTGTTGAAGCCGACGAGCACGCACCACTTGCCGCTGATCCGGGCGAGCCCGTCCACGACGTTGGTCTGCCCGGACTCTTCGCTGTCGGGGTCATAGATCGAGTGAAGGGGGAAAAACATGCCGGCGTCGACGACATAGTCGATTCGCTCCCAGACCGTCATCTCGCCGCGCTTGTGGATCTCCTCCGTGGAGACGCCCACGCCCGTTTTGATGCGGTCGATCTCGGCGTCGATCTCCTTCATGATCTCCGCGGCACGGGCCGCGTTGTCCTTCATGCCGTCTATCTGTGTCTGCCGGAGCGCCTTGCCCAGGTCTTTCATCTTCTCGAAATACTGTTTCATCGTTTGTGCCTCCTCAATGGGCGATCGGGTTGCACGGCCGGCGGCCTGCAGCCGCCGGCGGCACCCTATGTCGTCCGCGTTAGCGGTTTGCTTTCCGGATTCCCAGCTGATCCTGGGCGATGATGAACTTGCAGATGTTTGTGGACCCCTCGACCATGGCGTAGGTGGGCGCGTCGCGGAAGATGCGGGCCACGGGGTACTCGGGCGAGTAGCCGTAAGCCCCCAGGATCTTCATGGCGTACTGCGAGCACTTGTAGCACAGCTCGCCCGTGAGGTATTTCGCTATCGCCACTTCGAAATTATTCGACAGGTCGCCCTGGTCCTTCTGCCAGGCCGCCTTGTACACGATCAGCCGCGCCGCCTCGATTTCGGCCACCATCTGTGCGATCATGTCCTGGTTCATCTGGAATGTACCGATGGGCTTGCCGAACTGCTCGCGCTCCATGGAGTACTTCGTGACGATGTCCAGGCAGGCCTGGGCCACGCCGATGCCGCCCGCCGCTGCCGAAAGACGGCTCTGGGACAGGGACCCGAAAACGATCTTCACGCCGTCGCCGGGCTTGCCGAGGATGTTGCCCTTGGGGATCTTCGTGTTCTCGAGGACAATCTCGCCGGTGGGCGAGCAGTGCGAGCCCAGCTTCTCGAGATTCGTCACCGTGATGCCGTTGGCGTTCTTGAGCTCGAGGACAAATGCGGAGAGCTGCTTCTTGCCGCCCACGCTGGTGTAGGCGTAGAAGATGCAGACGTCGGCCACGTTGGCATTGGAGATCCAGGTCTTCGTGCCGTTGAGGAGCCAGTGGTCGCCCTTGTCCTCTGCCGTGGACTTGATGGCCATGACGTCGGATCCGGCCTGGGGCTCCGTGATGCCGAAGGACCCGAGGTATTCGGCGGTAACGAGCTTGGGCACGTACTTTGCCTTCAGCTCATCGGTGCCGTAACGGAAGATCGTGAAGGCACAACCGAGTTCTTGCATGTTCACCTGTACCCGGAGGGAGGACGAGGCACGGGCAATTTCCTCGGTGATGATCATGGCGGCAAGCCAGCCCATTCCGTTCCCGCCGTACTCCTCGGGAATCACGGTTCCGAAAAGCCCCAGGTCGCCCATGGGCTTCACGGCTTCTTGATACGGGAAATAGGACTTGTGGTCCCACTCGTCTGCGAAGGGGGCGATTTTTTCCTGGGCGAAATCCCTCACCGTGTTCTGCAGCATCTTTAATTCGTCGGACAGATCAAAGTTCATGTTGCTTCTCCTCGCTGATAGTTATTCGTGCGACAGTGTGTTGTTCGTTGCCGTTACGCCGGCCGGCGGCGCTCCTGCGGTCCGGGCGGCGCTTGTTCTCAAAGGATGATCCGCTGGGGGTCCACGACCTCCCGGAGGACCTTCAGTTCGCTTGCCGTGGGCGGCGCGGCCTCGGTGGCCTTGGAGATGTCCACCGTGAATTCCATGTTGTCGAGGATCTTCCGGGGCGTGATGCCCGGGTAATAGTTTGCCAGGTACATCTCCTTGGTCGTCTCGTCGAAGCGCATGAGCGCCAGGTTGGTCACGACGGCCGTGGGCCCGCCGGGCATGAGGCCTTCCCGCTCTCTGGCGCCGGGACCGTCGAGGTAGCCCGGGCTCGTCAGGTAGTCGACCGTCTTGGGGAATTTCCTCTTTTCGTGCTGCATGAAGATGACGCAGCGGGGGACAAAGGAGGCCACGTCGCAGGCCCCGCCGCTTCCGGAGAAGCGGGTCTTCGGACGGATGTAGTCGCCGATGCTCGTGGAGTTGAGGTTTCCGAACTTGTCGATCTGGGCGGCGCCCAGGATCCCGATGACCCTCTCGCCGGTGATGCGGTTCTGCATCGTGGCAAAGGATTCGAGAAGTCCGCCGTTGGAGGCGGCGCAGTACATCACGCGGGGGTCCGCCACGGCCATGGGGATCTCTTCGAGGGCCGAGTCGATGGCGCCCGTCTCGAAGAAGATGATGCTCTCGGGAGCGTTCATGTGCTTGGCCGCCATGGCGGCGACCATGGAAATACCGGTTCCGCAGAAGACGATGTCGCCGTTGTTGATCTCGCGGGCGGCGATGATCGCCATGAGTTCTCTGAGTGTGTAGTCCATGTTGCCCCTCCTCACTTTCTGTCCAGGCCGGTGGCATACCCGGTCCTGGGGTCGGCCTTGATCTTTTCGAGCCGGTCCTTGCCGATGCGGTCGAGAAGTCCCTGGTGGTCCTTCACGCCGTAGACGAATTTGTCCAGATAGGCCTTGAAGGTCCCGTCGTCTTTGGCCGCCTTGGCAAAATCGGAAAGCTGGGCGGGATCGTAATCGTAATAGCGATAGCACGATGAGGGGTATGCCCCGTACGGGACGTGCACGACGGCGGACACGTGGATGAAGGGGATCTGGTTGTACTCGGGCTCGGATCTCAGATCCGCAGCGTCGACGAGTTCCTCGCAGGTGACAATGACGTTTTTCGCCGCCTTTGCCTGGTCCACATCGGCAAAGGTGAGGCCCAGGATCCGGCTCGTGCCCTGCCGGTCTGCCTTCTGGACGTGCAGTACCGTCACATCGGGGTTGATGGCGGGCACCAGGACAACCTTCTTGCAATCCGCCCAGCCGTCGAAGGGGTTGTCCATGACGACGAGCTTCCTGTTCGCGAGCTTGGGGTCCTTTTCCCGGATCTCTTTCGACAAGCCCCACTTGTTGATGATATCCGTCCCGAGGGAGGATCGCGTGGGCAGGAAGGGAAGGCCCATGGCCCCGGCGTGGAACCGCAGGCTCATCTGGTAGTTGGAGTAGTCCTCGTGTACGACCGTTCCCTTCTGGATGGCCTGCTTGAACCGGATACAGGTGGGGGCGGCCCTGCCGTTTCCGCCGTAGGCGATCTCGATTGCGCCCACGCACCCGCCGCCGATGAGTTCATCGACGCCGGTGCCGTTTGAGTGGGCATAGACGTGGAGGTTTTTGATTCCCTGGCGAATCGTCTCGTAGACGGCGGCCATGGGGTTCCGATTGATGGTGAACCCGCCGATCGAAATGTGAGAGCCATCTTTTACGTAGGTTCTGATGGCCTCGGCAAGTGTCATGACTTTATCCGCATGTACATCCATGATGGCTCCTTCAAAACGGATTTTTATCTCGTAAAGTCCCGGCTTCGCGGCCGTGGGGCAGTACACAGGACAGGTCTTAAGCCGGTCCTGCTCTTCGCAAGAGATGAGCCAGACAGAGAATATGGCTATAACTAGCTGATAATAATTGAAATGTTGTTATTTTCAGGAGGATGGAGGATCTGGGAAAGGGAGGTAAAATGTAGTAATATCTCTACATAATATTATCCACTTGGTGGAATTATATTCTGAAATATCTTATATTCAGCCTCTTCCAGCCCGTGTATGAATAATAAGACATGTATGATAAATACTACATATTTTTATTGATCGTACGGCGTAGCGGCAGACTGTGCAAAAAAATATTCTTGTTTCCGAGGACCAGAAATCATTTCCTGCTAAAGACTGAAATCAACTTTCTGATCCGGAACGAGCCCGTGTGTCTTCATCTTCTCATACAGTGACGTTCGATGAATCCCCAGTATCCTGGCTGCCTTGACCTTGTTCCCATCGGCAGATCTCAAGGCTTCCACGAGCACCTGTCTTTCCGTCTCGGCGAGGATGCGCCGCAGGTTTCCCGCCCGCGGGGCGGCCTGCAGGGCAGAAACGGCGGCTTCCGTCATGTCGAGACGGCGAATCCTCTCGGGCAGGTCCTCGGGGCGGATAACGCGTTCCTTTGCAATGATCATGGCCCGTTCGATCACATTGCGCAGCTCCCTCACGTTGCCCGGCCACTCGTAATTCCTGAGTTCCTCCATGGCCTCCCGGGATATGGCGCAGGCGCCCCAGCCGATCTCCTCGCTGAGAAGCCCGATCAGGTGGGTCGCGAGCAGGGGGACGTCTTCCCGAATGTCCCTGAGGCTGGGGGCGTGAATGTTCAGGATGTTGATTCGATAAAAGAGATCCATCCGGAAATCACCCCTGCGGACCATCTCCTGGAGGTCGCGGTTGGTGGCGGCAATAAGGCGGAAATCAGCCTGAATAGGCCGCGTCCCGCCCAGCCGGTCGACGGTGTGCTCCTGGAGAACCCTCAGGAGCTTGGCCTGCATGGGCCGGGGCATCTCGCCGATCTCGTCGAGCAGGATTGTCCCCCCGTTTGCCAGTTCGAACTTGCCGGGCTTGCCCTGCGAACGGGCCCCGGTGAAAGCCCCTCCCTCGTACCCGAAAAGCTCGCTTTCGAAGAGTTCCCGGGGGATGGAAGCACAGTTGACCCGGATGAAGGGCCCGCCGGCCCTCGGGCTGTTCTGGTGAATGAAGAAGGCCGCCACCTCTTTGCCCGTCCCGGATTCGCCCGTGATGAGAACGGAGGCGTTGCTTCTTGCGGCCAGAAGAGCGCTTTCCTTGAGCCTTTGAATGGCCTCCGATTGGCCCACGATCGTCGAGCCTCCCTTCAGATCGGTGACCTGCTTCTGGAAGTACTGGACCTGATCGCTCAGGTGTTCGATCCGCTCGGAGAGCTCAGCCACTTTGGACACCTTGCTGAAAACCCCCTTGCCCACGGCCCCGAGGATCTTTCCCTGCAGGTCCTGCAGGGGGATCCGGGAGATGACCTGCTGCCTGCCGGCGATGTAAAGCAGGTCGGCGATCCTGGCCTTGCCGTCCTGCAGGATTTCGTGCAGATGGGTCTCCTTGATCACATCCGTGATGTGCTTGCCCACCGCTTCGTCGGCGTCGATGCCGATGAGGCGCTTGCTGAAGCGGCTCATGAAGCGGATGATGCCCTGCCTGTCGACAACGATCGGACACTCGTACGGGTTGTCAATGAGCGCGTATATGAATTCGTCTCCCAATTGCTTGAGTTTGTCGATCTGAGCTTCTTTCGTCATGACGTTCACTCTCGCGTAAAAAAATAAGGGCCTTGTCACAGGAGTGGAACATTTCCTTCTGCCTGTGACAGCCCCGGAGCGAATTGTATACAATATACAAACAGAATAACAATCATTATTTTTAAGCTGTTGATCGCAATCGGCAGAGGGGTGCCCGTCGGGGAGCAAGGGATCCCCTGCCGGGGACCGGATGCATTTTGTCGTCCGCCCTCCGGCTGAAAGTCGACGGGTCTTTCATCATCGGGCGGATGGACCTGCGTGCGGCCAAGAAAACAAGGCCCTCTGGCCTCAATTTTGCTTATCTGTATGCCGATAGTATTGATTGCGGGTCCTGTTTGCGGTGCAGGGTATGTCGTGGGGCGTATTTTTTCACCGGCAGGACGGGATGCGTGACCCCGGAGTGAGCCGGTCGCGGCAGAGTCACCGACGAGGAGCACGATCAAACACAGACCCTATACCAAGGAGGACAGGATGAACGTACAGAAACTGAATCAATGCGTGGAAAACCTGAAAAAGGACCTGGGGGAAGGGCTGCTTGCCACAAGCATCGTTTCCATGTCGGACGGCCTTGCGATCGCCTCCTTCAATTCGAGCGCCAAGGCGGCCACCATCTTCTCGGAAATCACGGACAACATCAACAAGGGGCTGGCCAAAGGGCCCTACCCGCCGCTGGGCAAATACTACATCCTCGACCTCTGCGACAACAAGATGCTGATCTTCATGCCCCTCGGCGATTATCAGTGGGGGGTTGCCATCGACTCGACGAAAGTCAAGCTCGGGCTGGTTCTCAACATCGTTCTGCCGGAGATGATCAACAATTTCGAGACGGCCATGACCGAGTAGCGAGGTGGGACATGGGAGAAGTACTCAAGAGGATCTACGAGATCGTCGAGCACAAGGCAGGCCTGCAGGCTCGCATAAAGCTGGTTCAGCGTACGGGCATTTCCAAAGACAAGGCCGCCATGGTCGAGGAAGACGAGGAGATGATCAAGGGGTTCAAGGCACTGGCCCGGGAAATCACGGGGATTGATCTCGATCAGCTCCAGCTCTAGAGACACAGACGCCATGGGGCTCACACAATCGAGGGCGATGGAGAGGCGTCAGGCACGGCCTCCATCGCGAACGATGTGCCCCTGGCGCATGGCATTGCCGACAGGCAGACCCGCCGCTGTCCGCCCTGATCGTTAAGGTTTAGCAAGGCAGGTTTCACGCGCTGACGGCCTGCCATTTTTCATTTCATCGTGTTTCCGGCGCGCCGCCACCCACCCGGCATCGATAGTCCATCCCGGATGTTTCCCCTTCCGCCGCCCAAGGGATCGTGAGACAATAACAGATCACCGGGCCTCGCACTGAGGAAGAAAGCGAGGGGAGTCGAGAGAATGCTTGCTGACCGCTACGTCGATGTGGAAGGCGTTCGAACACGCTACTGGCTTGCAGGCGAAAGCGGACTGCCCCTGGTGCTCATCCACGGCCTGGGCGCCTCGGCGGATATCTGGCAATACAATGTGGACGCCCTGGCTTCGCGGCACCGTGTCTATGTTCCCGACCTGCCCGGATTTGGCCGCTCGGGCGAACCCGAACGGATGAGCTACAGCCCGGAAGGCTATTCCCGGTTTCTGATAGGGTTCATGAACACCCTGGGCATGGGCAGGGCGGCGCTCGTGGGACACTCCCTCGGAGGGGGCGTTGCCCTTCGCTTTGTGCTCGATCACCCGGGGCTTGCGGAGCGGCTGATCCTCGTGAGCAGCGCCGGGCTGGGCAGGGAGGTCAGCCTGCCGTTGCGCATGGCCTCTCAGCCGTTTTTCGAACGGATATTCCTCAAGCCTCCCCTGTGGGTCTTCAAACGGTTTCTCCGGCGTCTCGTCTACAAACCGGCAGTGATCACCGCCGAATTCGCGAGCCTGTACTATGAGCTTTTCTTTCAGCCCAAAACGATCCACGCCTTCGCGGAAATCCTCAGGGCCATCTGCACGCTCCGGGGCGCCCGACCCGAAATCGTTGAACCGATCCGGGAGGGGCTCGGAACGATCCGTACACCCACGCTCGTCATCTGGGGGCGGCAGGACCGCATCCTTCCTTCCAGCCAGGCCTTCGATGCCGCCGCGAGAATCCCCGGGGCCCGCCTTCATGTCTTCGAGCACTGCGGCCACATGCCCAACGTCGAGTACCCGGAAGAGTTCAACCGGCTGATCCTGGAGTTCCTCCAGGAGGAGCGAGGACCGAGGCACGAGGAACGAGGATAAGAAGAGGGACGAGGGACCAGGGTGTAGGGACAACAAAAAAACCGGGAACGTTCATTCACCGGTTCTTTCTATTCCGCCTTGAGGCTTGTGGCTTGCGGCTTGTGGCTTCTTCTATGCTATGCCGCTGTCATCCAGCTCTCCACCATCTTCAAGTGATCCTGATTCTGCACGTCGAGGATGCCCTTTATGGCGAGGTTGGCCAGCTCGGCATGGGTTCCGTTGCGTTTCGAGCAGCTTTCGACGATTTCCGACCCGAACAGCCCGTCGCTCACATAGACTCCGCCCGAGAGGCTGATGGAGGCAAGCCGGCCGATAGCGCGGACGATCATGTCCCTGAGTACGTCGTTCCCGAAACCGCCCTCGCGCAGGGTGATGTCCAGGGCTTTCTCCACGAGTTCGATCGTCTCGATCATCGCGTCATCCGGGGTAGTAAAATTGGTCTTGATGTGCCGGAACCAGACATGGGAGAGATACAGCAGGGCGTGCATCTCGCTCTCGAAGCACAGCCATCCCCAGGCGGCGCGCCGGCCCTCGTCGATGCCTGCCGAAGCCTCGATCTGTATCACGAAGCTGTCCTTCCGGAGACCCGTTTTCTCGACGCCGAACCGTTTCAGCGAAGCCCGGGCAACCTCCACCACGTGATACGTGGAGTTGCCCTGGAGTTTCTGAATGACTTCCAGTTCTATCTCGTCAGCGTGCTTTTTCCATTTCCGGTCCAGTTTGTCTCTCTTCAACGAATCCATGAGCACGTCTCTCGCAGTTGTCAGATTCCGAAGTCCCCCCGGATGATCGTCCGGGAAATTCGGACTTCCTGAAGCATCTGAAAGAGCATGATTCATGCCAACAAACGGGGCGCAGCCCCGGGTACGAGGACCGAGGCGCGAGGAGCGAGGAAAGACAAGGCTCTGGCCCTATCCGGGCGATCGCGCATGATGAACGTAAAGGGCAGGCCGAAACGGAAACGATAAGGAAGAGATTGCCGGGGCGCGGGGTTCGTGCCGTTTTGGCATCGCCGGAATTGTGACAGGGTGCCGGACATCCGTCCGGCGGAGCAGACAGCATACAGTCTACAGCAGGAATCTGTTTGCTGTTTGCTGTTTGCTGTTTGCTGTTTGCTGTTTGCTGTTTGCTGTTTGCTGTTTGCTGTTTGCCGTCGGCTGTCGGCTGTCGGCTTTTTTACCTCCAGAGCGAATCTCTCAATCCCGAGGTGCGTTCGATCCTGCGCGACATCGCTGCCCGCAGGGCCTCCTCGCCCGCCCAGAGATCGACGCGCTTTCGGGCCCGGGTCACGCCCGTGTACAGCAGCTCCCGCGTGAGCACGCGCGCATCGCCTTCCGGGAGCACGAGCAGCACCCGATCGAACTCCGTGCCCTGGCTCTTGTGGATCGTCATGGCAAAGGCAGTCTCATGCTCGGGCAGCCGGTAGGGTTCGAATTTCCTCATGGCCCCGTCGGGGGCCGGGAAAAAGATCCGGAGTGCCCCGCCGTTCTCCGGATCGGCAAGGGCGATGCCGATGTCGCCGTTGAAGAGCCGAAGACCGTAGTGATTCCGGGTGACCATGACGGGGCGGCCCTCGTACCAGAGGCGTCCCGGCCGCAGGCGCCCCGCGCGGGCGAGGATCGCCTCGACGGAGGCGTTGAAGATGTCCACGGAGTAAGGGCCCTCTCTCAGTGCGCAGATGACCCGGAAGCGGTTGAACCGTTCGAATGCCGCAGCCGGCGTCCCTGCTGCCATGTAATCCCCGTAACCGGCCAGCACAATGTCGCCGAGTGCCCGCAACAGGTCGCGAGGTTTCGGAACGGCCCGAAAATCCAGATCGCCCGGGTGCCTTTCCCGCAGGATCGAGAGGGCTTCGTCCGGGCTGCCGTCCCGGATCACCCGCGAAAGCCCGCCGATCCCGCTTTCGGCACCGAAGCGGTAATTTTGCGTAAGCTCCACGATGCAGTCTCCCACGGGGGATGGGTCTCCCGCGGGCGATGGGCCTTCCCCGGGCAGGAGCGGGACGGTCTGTCCGCTTGCAGCGGCGACCCTTTTGCCGAAGGGCCTTGAATACCGCCGAGCGCGCTCCGCTCCGCAGATATCGCCGAGAACGGCCCCGGCCTCGACCGAGGCCAGCTGGTCCCGGTCTCCCAGGAGGATGAGCCGCGCCTCCCCGGTCATGGAGCGCACAAGATTGAAAAGCAGATGGAGGGAGACCATGGAGACCTCGTCGACGATGACCGCATCGAAAGGCAGCAGCTCCTCTTCATCCCGCATGAAGGAGGAGCTCCCGGGACGGCGCCCCAGCAGGCGATGGAGCGTGGAGGCTTCCATACCGGCGAGCTTCTCCCGGATGCTGGCTTCGCAGGCAAGCCTCCCGGCAGATTCCCGGATGGCCTCCTGCAGCCTGGCGGCAGCCTTGCCCGTCGGGGCGGCAAGGGCGATCCGGAGCGGCCGGGTTGCGGCCTGTTCCAGCAGCAGGGCGAGGATCCTCGCCACGGTCGTCGTCTTGCCCGTGCCGGGGCCGCCCGTGATCACACAGAAACGCTTCAGGACGGCAGCGGCCGCCGCGATTTTTTGCCAATCCGTCTGCCCGCTGCAGGCAGGGAACAGTCTTGCGAGTCCTTCGCGGAGCAACGCGGCGTCGACCCCGGGGGCCGGTACCTGCGAGCGCTCCAGCAGGAATCGGGCAAGGCCCTGCTCGGCATCCCAGTGACGGTAGAGGTAGAGG
>DASRZY010000033.1:0-13408 GCA_035685905.1 Syntrophales bacterium | reverse complement strand
TTTTCGCTCAGCAGAAGGGCGGCGCCATGAGCCCCCTGGACGACATCCCGATGCTGAAGCGCTTGGGAAATGCCCTGGTTTCCTACGCCGCCTACCTCGTGGAGACCCTCTATCCGAAGGGCCTTGCCGTCTTTCATCCCTATCCAGCCGAAATAGCCGCGTGGCAGCTGTTGGGGTCTGCCGTGCTGATCCTGTGCGCCACCGTTCTCGTCGTACGGTACAGGAAGTCCTGCCCCTATGCCTTTGTGGGGTGGTTCTGGTATCTCGGGATGCTTGTTCCCGTCATCGGCGTTGTCCAGGTGGGCATGCAGGCCATGGCAGACAGATATACGTACATCCCTCTCGTGGGGATTTTCATCCTTTTGACCTGGGGGGCGGCCGATCTCGCAGAACGAATCGGCCTGCGAAAAAGCGCCCTCACTGCGGTGGCGGGGCTCGTCTTTGCGGCGATCGTTACCGCGACTTGGGTGCAGGTGTCATACTGGCAAAACAGCGTCATCCTCTTCGAGCATGCGCTGGCCGTGACGTCGGGCAACTATCTGGCCCATGCCAATCTCGGAGTTGCACTGAATAGAATGGGAAGAGGGCAGGAGGCCGCGTCCCACTATCTCGAAGCCATCCGGATCAACCCGAATTATTCGAGCCCGCACTACAACCTGGCCAATTACTATGCGGCACGGGGCGACAAGGAGCAGGCGTACAGGCACTATCAGGAAGCCGTCCGGATCCGGCCGGATTATGCAAACGCCTATAACAACCTCGGGGTCCTGCTTGCTTCGCAGGGAAGGTTCGAGGAAGCGGCATCCCAGTACGAGAAGGCCCTGCGGATCGAACCCGCCAACGCCGGCTTCCATTACAACTGCGGCGTTGCGCTGGCAAACCAGGGACGCCTCTCGGAGGCGGCCGCTCAATTCAGGGATGCCCTTGTGCTGAGGCCCAACTACGCCGAGGCCCACAACGACCTCGGAAAAGTGCTCATGACGGAGGGCAGGCCCGAGGAGGCGGCATCTCATTTCAGAGAGGCCGTGTGGCTGAAACCGAACTTCACCGAGGCCCGTCGAAATCTCGACACGGCCCTCGAGAGTCAGAAAAAACAGGGGAAAAAATAATGAAGCCATGCACGACGCCCGATGATTCTTCGCGCGACGTCGAGGGGAGCGGCCGATGATGAAGGCAGACAAGACGAAAGTGGAGCAGCTTCGCTATTTTCTGAAGGACAACATCCGGAAACAGGTCGATTTTGCGGAAACTGACCAGAACAGGGGGATCGCCGCCCCGCCGATCGAGAAACCGTACTCGCCGGAGGCGCTCCGGATCGACCTGGCGAAATTCGGCAAGTGGCAGGACATCCCGGGAATCGACCTGACGAAAGCCATCCGGAACCGCAAAAGCAGGCGCGTCTATACCCGGGAGCCTCTGACCCTGGACGAACTGAGTTATCTTCTCTGGGCAACCCAGGGAATTCGGACACGCATGGACGAAGCCCACGCCTTCCGGACGGTGCCGTCAGCCGGGTGCCGGCATGCCCTGGAAACATACCTGTGTGTCAATAATGTGAAGGGGCTTCTGGCGGGCGTTTATCGCTACCTCCCCGTCGAGCACCAGCTTCTCCTGGAACGAGGCGACGAAAAGGTCTCCGAAAGAGTCGTTGCAGCCATATTCGACCAGCCCTACCCGGGGGAGGCGGCCGTCACCTTTGTCTGGACGGCCATTCCCTACAGGATGGAGTGGCGCTACAGCCTGGCCGCGGCCAAGGTGATCGCCATCGATGCCGGGCACGTCTGCCAGAACCTATACCTGGCCTGCGAGGCCATCGGCGCAGGAACCTGCGCCATCGCGGCCTACGACCAGCAGGGCATGGATCATATTTTGAAAGTGGACGGGAAGGACGAGTTCACGATCTACCTGGCCGCCGTCGGGAAGCGCAGGAAGTCGGATCCGGGTTGACACTCAGCCAGCCTGCGCCGGTCTCGTCACTTTTTTCCCGAGAAAGGTCTCCACCACGCTGCGGTACTTCTCGTGGATCATGTTCCGGTCGAAGGCGTGGAACTCCCGGAGCATGCGGTCCTGCTCGGCCTGCGTGAAGTACTCGAGGCAGGGGAAGAAGAAACGCTTGTCCTCCTTCTCGATGTGCTTCGGGTAGAATTCGACCAGCTCGCCGAGCTCTCTCGCGATGTGCGGAAGGGCCTCGGCGTAGCCGTTGAGATAGATATCCTTTGCCTCGATCAGCTTGCGCACCCGTTCACGGCCGTGAATGTGCTCCCGGATCAGCTCATCCATGATGCTTCTGTGTTCCGGCGCCATCTTTTTTTGCGCGAGATCGCGGAACAGGATCTCCTCTTCCTTGCCGTGGTGTGTTCTGTCGGCGTAGATGCGGAAGAAATCGACGGCCTGCTCGATGAGGATCACATTCACCGTTTTGCGGTCCGTGATCCGATGGATCTCCGATCGCAGCAGGTTCACCATCTGTTCGATCAGCCGATGCTCCCACATCAGGGGTCCGATGGGTTTCATGATCGATCTCCTTCAGAATGGTCTGTTCAGTCTATTCAGTCTTTTCCGTCCGTAGAAATTGGAGTCGTGGAGTGTTGACGATAAACGCGGATGAGGGAGTTGTATTCCTCTCCTATAAGGATAGCATACTGCCGTGGCAGCCGCTACTTCATCATCAGCAGGGGTATCGTGAAGGCATTCAGGATCTGTGCCCAGTTCTCCATGCCGGATGAGCCTGTCTGGACCGTTCTCGGCAGTGACGCGCTGTGGACCATAAGGCTCGTCTCCACCGTGCCGGTGAAATCGGGAATGACGGAAGTCAGGATCTGGCGCGAACCGCCGGAATCATTGACGACCTCGACGGACAGCATCTTGCCGACACTCTTCTCGCCGAAGAAATTCCTTTTCACGGCAATGTGGATCTTCAAGGTTCCGATGTAATAGGCATCCGCCCCGTAGGGCACGGAAAAGGACGTTTGCGGATAGACGAAGTGATCCTCCCGGGCAGCGCCGAAGCGGTTGATGCGGTTGAACATGTAATTGCCGCGCGGGATCTTCCAGCAAAAGCTTCCGTCTTCCCGGAATGCTTCCTTGAACAGTCCGGCGAGCTGGACCCGGTTCATCGTCTTTCCGGAACCGGCATGGAAGAGTTCGGGGCCAGGGGTGTCAAACAGGCCGTACGATCCCACTTCTTTTCCGTCCTCGATGAAGATGAGCTTGCCGCACACGAAAGCCTCTTTTTTGGTGAAGTCGAACGTTTCCGTCGCCCCGGCCTTCTTGAGGTTGCCGAACGTTTCTTCGTCCCCCCGCCGGCCGGCCAATGCAGCCGCTGTCAGACCGGAGTGGTTCTTGATCCCGATATCGGCTCCATGGCCGATCAGGAGCCGGACCACCTCCCCCTGTTGATTGACGGTTGCGCCCATGAGCGGTGTCCAGCCCTCGGTATTTCTCGCATTCACGTCCGCGCCGCCCTCGATCAGGACCGCCGCGGTTTCGGTCCGGCCGAAGTAGGCAGCGAAAAAGAGAGCCGTGTAGCCTTTCGTATCGGCAGCGTTGACGTCCGCTTTTGCCTTGAGCAGGGTCCGCACCGTAGCGGTGTGGCCTCGCTCCGATGCGATCATCAGCGACGTGCCGCCCCGTTCGTCTTTCGCATTGACATCCATTCCCTTCGCGATCAGGGTCCCGGCTATCCCGTCGTATCCGCGGGCAGCGGCCGCCATCAGGGCCGAGCCTCCGTTGTTACGGCGCGCGTGGATATCGGCCCCCTTCCGGAGAAGAAGATCCGTGACGGAAACCTGACCTCTTCCCGCTGCGAGGATCAGGGCCGTCGTCCCGTCTGCGGCTCGAGCGTTCACATCGGCTCCGAGGGCGATGAGAGTCGCTGCCGTGGCTGCCCGGTCATTGGCGACAGCCGCCATCAGCGCCGTCACCCCTCCCTGGCCCCTTGTGCTGATCTTTGCGCCGAAATCCAGGGACGACCGGATCAGTTCGTCATCCCCTGACTTGGCCGCTTCGACAGGGTATGCCGGTTCGAGATCGAGTGCCTTGACGAATTCGATGGAGGCCGAGGATTTTTCGTTTTTCCTCAGCAGGATGAGGCCGCGGTTTGCGTGAGCGTAACCGGACTTGTCGTTGATCCGAAGGGATGCATCGACATCCGCGAGCGCCTCTTCATACCGGCCCAGCTGGCGAAGGACGATGGAGCGCCGAATCAGAAACCTGTGTTCTTTTGGTGTGAGCCGCAACGCTTCACCGTAGGCGCCGGCGGCGTCCGCCTTGCGGTCCATGCGTTCGAGCAGGTCGGCCATGGAGGCATAGGCCCCGGCAAAGTCGGGCTTGAGACGGACGGCCTCGCAGTATTCAGACAGGGCCTGGTCGTCGTTCCCAAGCTGGTGGAGAACGCTGCCCAGATTTGCGTGGATCGGCCCGTTGGAAGGCTCGAGCTTCGCCGCCTGGCGGAAGGCGTCCAGGGCTTCATCCAATCTTCCCTCGCTGTAAGCTTGCGCACCCCGCTGAAATACCTTGTCGAACTCGGAGGCAGATACGAGGACAGGGTTGGCAATGAACAACGCAGCGGCGAAAACGAGAAGAAGGCGAATCGCAGCGGCCATATGAAAACTCCTGTCGGATGGGGGTGTGTGAGCGTTCTACGGTATCATGATGACCGCGTGATGAGAACTCTGGCTGTTTTCACCGTTCACGGATCACTGGCCACCGGTCACTGCATTTCAGCCGCCGAGATAGAGCTTCTTCACTTCCTCGTTGTTGAGGAGCCCTGCACCCGTGTCCTCGAGGCGGGTCCTTCCCAGATCGAGGACATAGCCGCGATGGGCAATGCCGAGGGCCTTCTTGGCATTCTGCTCGACAATGGCAAACGTGGCGCCGCGGCGGTTGATCTCCGTGATCTTTGTATAGACCTCGTCGATCATCCTGGGAGAGAGGCCGATGGAAGGCTCGTCCATGAGGATGAGGCCCGGCTTCACCATGTCAGCGCGCGCCAGAGAGAGGATCTGTTTCTCGCCTCCGGAGAGATTCCCCGCCCTGTCGTGAATTTTCCTCTTGAGAAGGGGGTATTCCTCGAGCGCCTCCTCGATGGCCCGCTGTACGGCCTTTTCGTCATCCAGTGCGGTTCCTCCCATCTCGAGGTTTTCCCGGACCGTGAGCGAGGGAAAGACGTTGCGACCCTGGGGGATGAAGGCAATGCCGAGACGGACTTTCTGCTCCGGTTCCAGGCGGGTAATGTCCGTTCCGTTGAAGCTCACCGAGCCGCTTGTCGGCTTGAGCAGGCCGAATATCGCTTTCAGCAGCGTCGATTTGCCCGAGCCGTTCGGCCCGATGATGCAGATGATCTCGCCCTCGTCCGCACGGACGCTCGCCCCGTGAAGGACCTCGATCTTGCCGTAGCCGGCGTGGATGTCGGTTGCAGTCAGTCTCATAGCCCGAGGTAAGCCTCGATGACACGGGGATCCTTTTGAATTTCTTCGGGTCGACCTTCTGCGATCTTTTCCCCGTGGTCGAGGACAAAGACCTTCTCGCAGACCTCAATCACCACGTCCATGTTGTGCTCGATGATGAAAAAAACCTGGCCGCGGCCCCTCATCTTGAGGATCGTGTCGATCATCGTCCGGATCAGGGTCGGGTTGATCCCCGCCGTGGGTTCGTCCAGGAGGATCATCTTCGGTTTCGCCATGAGGGCACGGCCCAACTCCAGGAGCTTCTGCTGCCCGTAGGAGAGATTCTCGGCAAACTGGTCCTTCAGGCGGGTGAGTCCCAGCAAATCGAGGGTCTCGAGGGCCCGCTCCAGGTTTTCGGCCTCTTCCCGTTTGATTTTGGCCAGACGAAACCACAGGGAGAGGATGCTCTCGCCCGTCTGGGCCTGGGGCGCGAGCAGCATGTTTTCCAGTACGGTCATCCTGGGGAAGACCCTCGAGAGCTGAAAGGTCCGGATGAGGCCCAGGGCCGCCATGTCGTGGGGAAGGCGGCCGTCGATCCGGTTCCCCAGGAACCGGATTTCCCCGCTGTCGGGCTTCAGAAGGCCCGTGATGAGGTTGAAGAGGGTCGTCTTGCCGCTTCCATTGGGACCGATGAGCCCCGAGATAGTGAGGCCCTCGAGGCTGATCGAGCAGTCCGACACGGCGCGTGTGCCGCCGAAGGCCTTGGTCAGATTGCGGATCTCAATCAACGCGCGCCCCCCCTTTTTCACGGACGATGCCCTCGGGGCGAAAGACCATGAGGATGACGAGCAGCAGCCCGAAGATCATCTGCTGCAAGGGTCCCAACAACCGCGTCCATTCGGGCGGGAGCCGCAGGAATCGAACCGATTCCTGGAAGAAGATGAGGGTGACGGCTCCGACGACGGGGCCGGTGAGTGTGCCCTTGCCGCCCATGACGACGATGAGCAGGACGAGGATCGTCTCGGTGAGCGTGAAATCCCCGGGGCTGATAAAGGTTGCGTAATGCGCCCAGAGCACGCCTGCAAGGCCCGCAAAGACAGAGCCGATGACAAAGGACTTGATCTTGAACGCATAGGCGTTCTTCCCGAGGATCTCGGCCGCCGTTTCGTCGTCCCGTACGGCCTTCAGGGCCCTCCCGAAGGGGCTCAGGATGATGAAGGACAGAATGGCGAAGGTTGCAAGCGCAAACCCTGCCGACAGAGCGAGGTACAGCGGGAGCGTGTCGAAGACAATGCCGAAGAATTCGGGCCGGGGGATCCCGGGCAGGCCCATGGGACCCTTGGTGAGCCAGACCTCGTTGTTGAAGATCATCCGGAGGATCTCGCCGAATCCGAGCGTGGCGATTCCGAAGTAATCTCCCTGGAGCTTGAGGGCCGGGATGCTGAGGAGAAACCCGCACAGACCGGCCAAGAACAGCGCAGCGACAAAGGCCCATGCGAAGGGGACGCCGGCAAGGGTCAGCAGCGCCGAGGTATAGGCGCCGATGGCAAAAAAGGCCACGTGGCCGAAATTGAAGAGCCCCGTGTAGCCCACCTCGACATTGAGGCTCAACGCGAAGACGGTGTATATGGCGACGACGATGCAGAGGTGCAGGAGCAGATCCATCAATCGCTCCTTTCGCCGAGGATGACGTAGGGGCGGGCCAGCAGGATCAGCACCATGATGACGAAGGCGATACCATCCTTGTAGCCGGGTGAGATGAAGAGCACGCCGATGTTTTCCGCAAGCCCGATGAGAAGCCCTCCAATAAGGGCCCCCCAGAGATTTCCCACACCGCCGATCAGAGTTGCCGCGAAGGCCTTGATGAGGTTGACGACGCCCATCTCGGGGTTGAGATTGGTGTCGAGGGCCATCAGGATCCCCCCGATACCGGCCAGGACGGCGGAGATGACCCAGGCCGCAAGAATTGCCCGCTTTGTGTCGATTCCGGAGATCCGGGCCAGGTCCAGGTTGTCGGACAGGGCCCGCATCGACTTGCCGAGACGGGATTTGAAGAAGAGAAGGTAAACCCCGGCAACACACAGGATCGTCACCCCGATAATGGCAAACTGCTGCATCGTGAGATAGAGGCCGATAAACCGCGTGCCCGGCATGACCTCGAGCCCGTAGGTGCGCACTTCGGCGCCCCAGAAGAACTGGGCGGCATTGCGCAGAAAGACGGAAATGCCCATGGCGGCGATCAGGAGTGTCAGGCGGTTTGCCTTCCGGATGGGACGAAACACGGAGTACTCCATGGCGAGCCCCAGGCACCCCGTCAATAAAAGAGCAGGGAGAATTGCGAAATAGAGAGGAAGACCGAATGGCTCGCCCATGAAGAGGAACAGGAAATAGGCCCCCCACATGATCAACTCGCCGTGGGCAAAGTTCACGAAGTTGAGCACGCCGTAGATGAGGGTCAGCCCCATGGCAAACAGGGCGTAGATGCAGCCCGCGAGAATGCCGTTGAGCACGGTCTGGGAATAGTAGCTGAAGGAATCCATACGAAAAAAAGGAGGTTCCGGCCGAAAAGCGGCCGGAACCTGCCACCGGGAAATCCGTTCGATCTGTGATCCGTTATTTCTTGTAATCCTCGATCTTGCCGTCCTTGACGATCCAGATGCCGTATTCGGCGAATTTCGGGCTCCTCTCGGCATCGAAAGTCTTGTCGCCGGTCACGCCCTTGAATCCCTTGGCCACCACGGGAAGGGCCTTTCGAATCCCGTCGGCCGTGTAGCCGCCTTTCTCGATTGCCTTGGCCGTGATGAAAACCATGTCGTAGTTGTAATCGCCGAAAATGGGGATCTTGTCGTCGCCGTACTTCTTCTTGTACGCTTCCTTGAAGGCCTGGTATTGCTTCGTGTTCTGGGAGACCGAGGGGTAGGTGCCCATGACCCCTTCGGCCGCCTTGCCGGCCAGCTCCACCATCTTGGGCGCCTTGGCGGCAGAGCCGCAGAGCCACTGCGTCTTGATGCCCATCTCGAAGGCCTGCTTGAACTGCACGGCGCCCTCGTTGATGTAGGTCAGGTTGACGATGGCCGGGGGGTTGCCCTTGCTTGCGCGAAGAAGCTCCGTGCGGTAATCCGTCTTCTTCTCATCGTAGGCGATGATGTCCGTCACCGCGCCGCCCATCTTCTTGTAGGCGTCCACGAAAGCGTCCTTGAGGCCGAGGCCCCAGTCGTTGTTGACATACATGACGGGGACCTTTTTGTAGCCCATGCTCATGGCCAGCTTCGCAAGGTAGGGACCCTGCAGGGTGTCCGAGGGGAACACGCGGAAGATGTAATCCCCCGCCTTGGTCAGGCCCACTGCGGCGCCCTGAGCCGAGAGCAGCACGACCTTGTTCTCCTGGGCGACGGGAGCCACCGCCATGAAATTGGAGCTGCCGGCGGGTCCGAACATCACGGGGACCTTGTCCACGGTGATGAGCTTGCGGACGGCCGTGACGCAGTCCTTGGGGTTGCTCTTGTTGTCCTCGTAGACGATCTCGATTTTCTTTCCCTTGATGCCGCCCTTGGCGTTGATCTCCTCGACGGCCAGATCGACGCACTTTTTGAAGCCCTCGCCGTAAACGGCGATACTTCCGGACAGGGCGAACGCCGCCCCGATCTTGACGGTTTCGGCGGCCCGGGCGATGGGGACGGTCAGCACAGCAATCATTGCGAAGACGGCCAGCAGTGCGAAGAGCTTTTTCATACCTTGACCTCCAACGGTTAAATCTTTGTTTTTCTATAGGGAAAGGCGAGGGGTGTCAACTGTAAATTGAAACGACAACGATCGCTGATCGCCGCATCATTCGCCCGTGAAAACCGGGGGACGTTTTTCGAGAAAGGCCCTCACCCCTTCTTCGTAGTCGTGGCTGTCATAGACGCGCCGTCTCAATCCCTGGATGCGTTCGAACGCGGCAGGTGCGATGGGAGATGCCTCGGAGAGAATGCGGAACTGCTCCTTGATGATCGCGATGGCAAGGGCGGAGCGCGATGCGATACGCCCGGCCAGCTCCATCGTGAACTCCATGATCTTGTCGGAGGAGACCAGGTGATTCAGGATCCCGATGCTTTTCGCGCGCTCTGCCGATATCGGGTCGGCCGTGAAGAACATCTCCTTGGCGACATTGAGTCCCATGCCGTTCATGAATTGCAGGATGCCGGAGGCATTGAACGGCAACCCCAGCCGTGCCGGGGTGATCGCAAAGAAAGCCGATTCGTCGGCAATGACAATGTCGCAGACCATAACGAGATTGAAGGCTCCACCCCAGGCGCCGCCCTGAACCATTGCAATCACGGGCCCCGGGTAGTTCTGGATCGACCGCAGGAGCGTCGCAAGGGAATCAAAGTATCCGAGAGGGTCGCGGTACGAGCGCGGCAGTTCCTTGACGTCGTGTCCCGCCGACCAGGCAGGGCTCCCTTCCGCAGCCCGCAGGATGACCACCGGCATCTTGCAGGCCTCGAATTCCTTCAGGGCCGCGATGACCTCATCGACGAGCGCCTGGCTGAGCGCGTTTCTTTTTCGAGGGTTGTTCAGGCTGATGATGCCGATGTTGTCACGAACTTCCTTGTCAATGAACGGCATGGAGCACCTCCTGGGGGAACGTTTCACATCTCGAGTACAAGCAGCCCCTCCGGCGCGATCCGAAATCGCATGCGCAGATCCGGTCCTTGTTTTCTATCGGCGTCCGCCGGGCCTGTCAACAGGAAACTATACGGTCCTTTCGCCCAAACGTGGATGTGTGATATAAATCTCAGATGAGCCCAATCGTTGCCACTCAGACAGAAAGGAGCAGGAAATGAAAAGTGTCATCCAAACACCGAATGCACCCAAGGCGATCGGTCCTTACTCGCAGGCCGTCAGATACGGGGACCTGCTCTTTGTATCGGGCATGCTCGGGATGGACCCGAAGACGGGTGAACTTGCCGGTCCGGATGTCGAAGCGCAGGCGGTGAGGGTGCTGGAAAATCTCGAGGCCGTCATCGAGGCAGCCGGGATGAGCCTGCAAAACGTCCTCAAGTCGACGGTCTTCCTGAAAGACATGAACGAATTCGCAAAATTCAACGAGATCTACGGGCGCTATTTCAAGGATGCACCTCCCGCCCGGGAAACCGTCCAGGTGGCCAGGCTCCCCCGCGACGCGGCAATCGAGATATCGGTCATCTGCGGGAAGTAATGTAAATTTCAAAAAGACGAAAAGCCCGACCTGTTTTGTATCCAGGGCGGGCCTTTCTTTGTTGATTGGAAGCCTGTGCCTTGCCTATTTGAAGATCACAGAAATCTCCACGGGTCCTTTCGGGTCGAGGCCGACGTAACGGGCCTTGATGACCGTGTTGGGCGCCGTGGGGGTGAGCTTCGTGATGGTGCCGAGAGACAGAAGATCCCCCTTCAAGAGCAGGGTCCCGCTCGACTTGAGTGAATCGCGGATCCAGAGGACGACGTTCATCGGATGATCCATGAGGCTGCTTCCGGGGCCTTCAATGAGCATGATGCCCTTTTCGTCATAAATCTGGCACATGAAATTCTTCAGGCGCTCCATCCACTCCTGTGTGGGTTGCACCGGGATGGGCTCGCCGACGATTCCATATCGTGCGGCCACGTTGACGGCGGCGAGCATCGGGCCGTTGATCTTGACGTCTTTCGCGTAGACAAGATCGGGAAGCTCGATGAAGGGGATGGCCGCATCGATATACTGAAGGGCCTCCATCGGGGTTTTTGCCCCGTTGATGGCCACGCTTCCCACGCGAAGAATCAGGTCCCCCTCATACAGCGGGCGGGCTCCGAAGTTTGCATCGAGGGTCGCACCGGATTCGAGGATCATCTTGTCCAGAAGGGTCCCGCGGACAGGCGCCGTAACACCGAAGGCCTTCTGGACGGCCGGGTTGGTAAGGCCCGCCTTGTACCCGACAACTCTCCCGAAGGTCGGCTTGATGGCCTGGATGAACTCGACCTGGATCTTCATGGCCTGATCCAGTGTGAGAGAAGGGTCCAGTGCCGGTGCCGGCATCTTCTTGAGATAGAAGTCGGCCAGCTTAGCTCCCTCGCCGGCGGCCATGGTTTGATGGCAAAGGGCCAGAACGCTCAACAAGCTCAACAGCACTGCTAAAAGAATTCGGGTACGTTTCATTATTGTCCCTCCTGTTTGGATTTTGCAGGTTTGCGTTGATTGTGCCCGCTGCCACCCGGTTCAGGGCCCATAGCGGATACTGAACTCCTTGAATGTGCCCGTGTACGGTTCCTCGAGCACTTCGACATGCTCTACAACGGCAAGGCTGGGGCCGACCCGGCACCAGCTCACGACACGATCCACTTCTTCGGGTTTTCCCTCGAAGACGGCCTCCACGCCCCCGTCCGGGAGATTTCTCACCCAGCCGGACACGTTATTCCGGATGGCCTCACTGCGGGTCTTTGCGCGGAATGCAACGCCCTGGACCCTGCCGGTGATGGTGACGTGAATGCGTTTCATATGCACAGGAAAAAGGATAAAGGACAACGGTAAAAGGCTAGAAAAAGACATCACACAAAACACAAATCACTAGCCACATAGCCCACGACGGACTATTTCCCTTCCGCCTTCCGGATCAGCTTCAAGAATCCCTCTTCGTCCAGGATCGCTACGCCGAGCTTCTTCGCCTTTTCGTATTTGGAGCCGGGGTCCTCCCCGGCAATGACATAGTCGGTCTTCTTCGACACGGAAGACGTGGCGGCTCCGCCGAGGGACTCCACCATTTCTTTCGCCTTCTCGCGTGAAAAGCCCTTGAGCCCTCCCGTGAAGACAAAGGTCTTGCCCTCGAGGGCCGACGACGCCGCCCGCCTCTCGACAACGGGCCGTACACCGGCCTGCTCCAGTTTCCTGAGAATCTTGAGGTTGTGCGGCTCGTGGAAGAACGTGAACAGGCTCTCGGCAATGATCGGGCCGATCCCCTCGATGGCCGTCAGTTCCTCCTGGCTTGCTGCCTCGATTTTACCGATGCTCCCCAATTTCTTTGTCAGAATCTTTGCCACGTATTCACCCGCGTGCCGGATCCCGAGGGCAAACAGGAGCCGCTCCAGCGGCGGGTGCTTCGAGTGCGCGATGGCCGTAACGAGGTTCTCCGCGGACTTTTCTGCAAAACGCTCGAGATCGAGGAGCTGCCCCTTCGTGATGCTGTAAAGATCCGCAGGGTCGCGGATAAGACCTGCGTCCAGGAGCTGATTGACGATCTTGTCTCCCAGCCCCTCGATGTCCATGCCTCCCCGCGAGACGAAGTGCTGGATGTTTCCCTGGATCTGGGCGGGGCAGGCCAGATCGATGCATCGCTTGGCCGCCTCGCCTTCGAGCCTCACGACCTTCGAGCCGCAGACGGGGCATTTATCGGGCATCCGGAAGGGTATCTCTTTTCCGGTTCGTTTGCTGTCGATGACCTTCACGACCTCGGGGATGACGTCGCCCGCGCGCTGGACGATCACGGTGTCACCGACACGGATGTCCTTTTTTGCGATCTCGTCCTCGTTGTGAAGTGTTGCCCGGCTCACCGTGACGCCTCCCACCTGGACGGGCTTCATCACGGCAACGGGGGTCAGCACTCCCGTCCTTCCCACGCCGACGATGATGTCTTCGATGACCGTTGTGGCCTGCGTGGGGGCGAACTTGACCGCAACGGCCCAGCGGGGGCTTCGGGAAACTGTGCCCAGGCGATCCTGGAGGGAGAGCGAGTTCACCTTGATGACGATCCCGTCGATCTCGTAGGGGAGCGTCTCGCGGATGGATTCAATGCGGCGCCAGTAGGAAATGCAACCCTGAATGTCGCGGGCCTGTTCGATGTTGGGGTTCGTGGGGAATCCCCATTCGTGCAATGCCTTCAGGGTGTCCCAGTGTGTGGAGAAGCTCTTGCCCTCGATACTCCCCACGCCGTAGCAGAAGATGTTGAGGGGCCGTCGCGCCGTGATGCGGGGATCGAGCTGACGAAGGGAACCCGCGGCGGCGTTGCGGGGGTTGGCGAAGGCGTTTTCCCCCT
>DASRZY010000032.1:0-9560 GCA_035685905.1 Syntrophales bacterium | reverse complement strand
CTCACGGAGCAGGACCCCTACAACAACGTCATCCGCACAACCCTCGAGGCGCTCGCGGCGGCCCTGGGCGGCACGCAGTCGCTTCACACGAACGCCCTGGACGAGGCCACGAACCTCCCGACGGACTTCTCGGCCAGGATTGCCCGCAACACCCAGATCATCATCCAGGAAGAGTCCCAGGTCTGCCACGTGGTGGACCCCCTGGGCGGCTCCTACTTCATCGAAGCCCTCACGGGGGCCATCATCCGCGAGGCCGGCAAGATCATGGACGAGATCGAGGCCCTCGGAGGCATGGCCAAGGCCATCGAGACGGGAATGCCGAAGCTGCGCATCGAGGAGTCGGCGGCACGCCGCCAGGCACGGATCGACCAGGGCAAGGACGTCATCGTCGGTGTGAACAAGTACAGGATCAAGGATGAGGCGCCGGTGGAAGTCCTGGAAGTCCCCAGCACGGTGCGCGATGAGCAGATCGCCCGGCTGAAGGAGATCAAGGGCAAGCGCGACAGCGCGGCCGTGAAGAAAGCCCTCGAAAACATCACCCAGATCGCCGAGAAGGGCGGAAACCTCCTGGAGGCCTCCATCCAGGCCATGCGGCTGCGCGCAACCGTCGGCGAGGTGAGCGATGCCATGGAGAAGGTCTTCGGCCGCTATGTGGCCACGACCCGGATGATTTCCGGCGTCTACTCCTCCGAGTACGGCGACAGCGACGTGATCAAGGGCCTGCAGAAGCGGACCGCGAACTTCCTGAAGGAGACAGGACGCCGCCCGCGAATGCTCGTGACGAAGATGGGCCAGGACGGTCACGACCGCGGAATCAAGGTCGTCGCCACGGCCTTTGCAGACCTTGGCTTCGACATCGACATCAGCCCCATGTTCCAGACACCCGACGAGGCGGCCAAGATGGCCCTCGAGAACGACGTCCACATCGTGGGCGCCTCGAGCCTCACGGCAGGACACAAGACGCTCGTTCCCGAGCTGATCCAGAAGCTCAAGGCATCGGGCGCAGGCGAGATCCTGGTCATTGCCGGCGGTGTCATCCCCCCGACGGATTACGACTTCCTCTACAAGGCGGGCGTCGTCGGGATCTTCGGGCCGGGGACCTCGATTCCCGATTCGGCGGACAAGGTGCTCACATTGCTGGAGCAGAAATACCTGAAGAAGTAGCAGCGAGCCATTGCCGGGGGCGATCCCCCCGGCATTGCAGCATCAGATGATCTCATGGGATCCGGGACAGGGCGATGCCTCAAAAGGAAATTGACTACTACGTCCAGGGCGTGATCGGCCGCAACCGGCTCGCCATGGCAAAGACGATCACGCTGATCGAGAGCATCCTGCCCGCCCACCAGGAAATGGCCCGGGCCGTCATGGATCAGCTGCTGCCCCATACCGGCAAGGCTGTGCGCCTGGGGATCACGGGCGTGCCCGGCGCAGGCAAGAGCACCTTCATCGAGAGCTTCGGCATGATGCTCACGGAAAAGGGGCACCGGGTGGCCGTGCTGGCCGTGGACCCGAGCAGCCCCCGGACGGGCGGGAGCATCCTGGCCGACAAGACCCGCATGGAGAAGCTCTCCGTCAACGAGAGGGCCTTCATCCGCCCCTCCCCTTCAGGAGGCACCCTCGGCGGGGTGGCCCGCAAGACCCGGGAGACCATGATGATCTGCGAAGCCGCAGGCTATGACGTCATCATGGTGGAGACGGTGGGTGTGGGGCAGTCGGAAGTCGCCGTGGCCTCCATGGTGGATTTCTTCCTGGTGCTCATGATCGCCGGGGCCGGTGACGAGCTCCAGGGGATCAAGAAGGGTGTGCTCGAACTGGCGGACGCCATCGCGGTCAACAAGGCGGACGGCGACAACATCGATCGGGCAAAGCTCGCCCGGCAGCAGTACGAGACGGCCATGCACCTGCTCTCGCCGCCCTCGCCGGACTGGAGCACGCCGGTCATGTTGTGCAGCTCCCTGACCGGGGACGGTCTTGCGGAGATCTGGAATGCCGTCCTGAAGCACAGAAAAATCACGGAGGAAAAGGGGGACCTGGAGAGGAAGCGGCGCGAGCAATCCCGCCTGTGGATGTGGGCCCTGGTCAAAGAAGGTCTGGAAGAGTGGTTCTCCAAGAATGCCCAGGTCGTGAACCTCCTGCCTCTCATCGAGAAGGAAGTGGTCAACGGACAGATCACGGCCACGTCAGGGGCAGCCCGGATCCTCTCTTTTCTCCAGAACTACAGTCTTACGATTACATAAAGGAACCAGACGAGTCAGGAGGTTGAATCAAGATGAAGATTACGCGTGTTGATCACATCGGAATCGCAGTCAAAAGCATTGCCGAATCCCTGAAGTTCTATGAAGCCCTGGGGCTGAAGTCCGTGGGCGTCGAAGAGGTGGCGGAGCAGAAAGTGCGCGTGGCCTTCCTTCCCATCGGCGAGGCCGAGGTCGAGCTGCTCGAGTCCACGGCACCGGACGGCCCCGTGGCCAAGTATATCGAAAAGAATGGCGAAGGGATTCAGCACGTGGCGCTGCGCGTCGACAATCTCGAGGCGGCCCTCGCAGAGCTCAAGGCCCAGGGTGTGCGGCTCATCGACGAGAAACCCCGATACGGTGCCGGCGGAGCGAGGATCGCCTTCGTGCACCCCCGCTCCACGGGCGGCATACTGCTCGAACTGAGCGAGAGGAAGTAACCCCGCATCAAACCGATCCAGAAGAAGAAAGAGGTGAGGAGCCGTGACGAATAAAGAAAAAATAGAACTCATGAGGACCCGCGAGAAAAAGATCGAGCTGGGCGGCGGCGCCAAGGCCCTCGAGAAGGTGAAGGCCACGGGGAGGCTGTCGGCCCGCGAGAGGCTGGCCCGTCTGTTCGATGAAGGCACTTTCGTGGAACTGGACAAGTTCGTGGAGCACCGGTGCGTGAACTTCGGCATGGACCAGACGGAAGTCCCCGGCGAAGGCGTGGTGACGGGATACGGGATGGTGAACGGCCGCACCGTCTTTGCCTTTGCGCAGGACTTCAGCACCATGGGAGGGTCGCTTGGCGAGATGCACGCCGCCAAAATCGTCAAGTGCCAGGAACGCGCCCAACTGGCGGGAGCCCCCATCGTGGGCCTCAACGACTCGGGCGGCGCGAGGATCCAGGAGGCCGTCGACTCGCTTGCCGGCTACGGGCGGATCTTCTACCGCAACACCATGGCCTCGGGCATCATCCCCCAGATCAGCGCCATCATGGGCCCCTCGGCCGGCGGCGCCGTCTACTCGCCCGCGCTCATGGACTTCATCTACATGGTGGACAAGGAATACGCCCAGATGTTCATCACGGGCCCCCAGGTCGTGAAGGCCGTCATGGGCGAGGAAGTGACGGCCATGGAACTCGGCGGCGCCATGACGCACAACACGAAAAGCGGCGTTGCACACTTCGTCGCAGCCTCCGACGAGGACTGCATCGACCAGATCAAGAAGCTTCTGAGCTACCTGCCTTCGAACAACACGGGGAAGCCGCCCGTGGCGGCCTGTGCCGACCCGGCAGACCGCATGGAGGAGAAGCTCAACACGCTCGTCCCCGAGGCCAGCAACCGCCCCTACGACATCAAGAAGGTCATTAAGCTCGTCGTCGACAACGGCGAGATCTACGAGAGCCAGGCCCTCTTTGCGATGAACATGGTCACCTGCTTTGCCCGCATGAACGGCCAGCCCGTAGGGATCATCGCCAACCAGCCGGCCGTGCTGGCAGGCTGCCTCGACATCAACTCCTCCGACAAGGCATCGCGATTTATCCGCTTCTGCGACTGTTTCAACCTGCCGATCCTCACCTTCGTCGACGTGCCGGGCTACCTCCCGGGAACGGGGCAGGAATACGGCGGGATCATTCGCCACGGCGCCAAGATGCTCTACGTCTACCCCGAGGCAACCGTCCCGAAGATCACCATCGTCGTCCGCAAGGCCTACGGCGGCTCCTACCTGGGCATGTGCTCCGGCCAGACGGGCGCCGATGTGGTCATGGCCTGGCCCTCGGCGGAGATCGCCGTCATGGGCGCCGAGGGGGCGGCAAAGATCATCTTCCGCAAGGAAGACCCCGAGAACCTCAAGAAGAAGACGCAGGAGTACATCGACAACTTTGCCACACCCTACCAGGCGGCACGGCACGGCCTGATCGAGCAGGTCATCGAGCCTAAGGAAACGCGGCCCATGATCATCAAGGCCCTCAAGATGCTCGAAGGCAAGAAAGAAGACCGGCCCTGGAAGAAACACGGGAACATTCCTCTCTAGAACCGATGCCGGGTACGATCCGGCACTACTCTAAAGAGAATGATTTATTATTCAAACGCACTAAGGAGGTTTTATCGATATGGAAATGAGTAATTTCACATTCGGCGTCACGATGCTCGTGGCCGGCATGGGTGGCACGCTGGTCACCCTCGGGATCCTGAGCCTCATGATGGCTGGCCTGGGGAAGCTCTTCCCTTACAAGGAAGACGAAGGGAAGGAGGACTAGCGCCATGATGGAAGCAATCATTGCCGGGTTAGGCGGACTGGTCATCGGCTTTAAACTGCTGTTTGTCAACTGGCAGAGCCTGATCATGCTTGGTGTCGGCGGCGTACTTCTGTACCTGGGCATCAAGAAGGACTGCGAGCCCCTGCTGCTCGTCCCGATCGGGTTCGGCTGCATCCTGGTCAACATCCCCATGTCGGATGTCATGCTGAAAGACGGGTTCATCCGGGTGATTTATGATGCCGGCGTGGACACGGAGCTCTTCCCGCTCCTGATCTTCATCGGCATCGGCGCCATGACGGACTTCGGCCCCGTGCTGGCCCAGCCCTACACGTTCCTCCTGGGAGCGGCAGGCCAGTTCGGCATCTTCCTGACGCTGCTGCTGGCCCTGTACCTGGGCTTCCCGAAGCTCGATGCCGTCTCCATCGGCGTCATCGGCGCCTGCGACGGCCCGACAGCGATCTATGTGACCTCAAAATACGCACCTCATCTATTGGGAGCCGTCGCCGTGGCGGCCTACTCCTACATGGCACTTGTGCCGGTCATCCAGCCGCCCATCATGCGGGCGCTGACCTCGGAGAAAGAGCGCAAGACGGCCATGAAGTTCACGGCCAAGCCCGTCTCCAAGACGACGAAGCTGCTCTTCCCGCTCGTCATCACCATCGTGGGCGGCTGCATTGCACCCAAGGGGCTTCCGCTGCTGGCGACGATCATGCTGGGCAACCTCATGAAGGAGTCCGGTTGTGTCGCCCGTCTCACGGGGGCTGCCGAAAACGAGATCGCCAACGTGGTCACCCTCTTCCTGGGTCTCTCCATCGGCGCCACCATGGCGGGGCCGGCCTTCATCCGGCAGGAGACCCTGATCGTTCTCGGACTGGGCTTCCTGGCCATCTGCCTCGACACGGTCTGCGGTGTCATCTTCGCCAAGGGCCTTTACATCATCACAGGCGGCAAGGTCAACCCGCTCATCGGTGCGGCCGGCATCTCGGCCTTCCCCATGGCGGCCCGTGTTGTTGCCAAGGAAGGCAACAAGTTCAACAAGAAGAGCTACCTGCTCATGCACGCCATGGGCGCCAACGCCGGCGGCCAGATCGGCTCCGTCATCGCGGCTGCCGTCATGCTGTCCGTTCTCGCCGGCATGGGCGTGATCCGCTAATTGCGATGGACATGAGTTTGTCAAGAGGCATAATTTGATTCGATAAATTCTAGAGGGAAATTAAATACAGAAAGGAGGTCGGTAACCTTATGGCAATCGAAGTCGTAGCCCCCATGCCCGGCACGATCAAGGAAATCATCGTGAAGGCGGGCGATGCCGTGAAGGAAGACGAAGAACTCGTCATCCTCGAGGCCATGAAGATGGAAAATCCCATCGTGGCCCCCCAAGACGGCACGGTAAAGGAAATCAAGGTGAAGGAAGGGGACAAGGTCAACACGAGCCAGGTCCTCCTCGTTCTGGGATAAAAGATCGGGGGCCCTCTCCCCAATTGGCGGGGAGAGGGTGCCCTGTTGTCTCGTTTGGCTTCATCGTTCATCCTGCCTGAGTGAAGAGACAACAGGCCCGGAAACAATCGGCGAAATGATTCACCGTTTCAGGAAATGCGGAAGGACCGTTTGCCCATTTCAAAGCAGTCAAATTGAAAACCCCATATTAGGGAGGGAGAAAACCCATGGAATTCTTCGGCATATCACTTGCGGCCTGGATGTCCATCCTGGCCCTTGTCATCGTTATCATCATCAGTTGTTTCAACGAGGAACTCAACGTCGGTGTACTGAGCATCTCCTTTGCCATCGTCGTGGCGGCATTCTTCATGAACGAGGGCGCAGGCAAGGTTGTCAACGGGTGGCCCCTGAGCCTCTTCATGATCCTGGTGGGCGTGACCTTCATGTTTGCCATGGCCCAGGTGAACGGCACCCTGGGGAAGATCACGTCCTATTCGATCCGTGTGTGCGGCGGCAACATGATGCTGCTGCCCATCATCATCTTCGCACTGACAGTCTTTATCACCACGATCGGCCCCGGCAATATCGCAGGTGTGGCACTGCTGGCCCCCATCTGCATGGCCATCGCAGGCCGGGTGAAGATGTCGGCCTTCCTGATGACGCTCCTGGTCGTCGGGGCGGCCAACGCTGCATGCTTCTCGCCGTTTGCCCCCACGGGGATCATCTCCCACGGCCTCATCGGCCGGATGGCCCCCCAAATCCCCAATCTCTTTGCCCAGTACTCCGTCGACGCGCTGGACTGGAAGATCTACGGCAACTCCATGATCGCCCAGGGCCTCGTCAACATCGGCGGCTTCATGCTCCTGGGCGGCTGGGCCTGGATCATGAGGCATCGGACGTCGAGCATCGATATCAACGAGATCGCGCCGAAACCGGAACCCTTCGACAAGAACCAGTGGATCACCCTGATCTGCATCGTTACCTTGATCGTCATGGTCGTTTTCCCGGCCCTTCCCGGAATGAAGCAATTCTTCCCCAAGTGGGCGCTTCTGATGGCCGCAAACGTCGGCACCGTCGGCTTCGTCCTGGCGGGCATCATGATGCTTCTCAACGTGGCGGACAGCAAGGCAGCCGTGAAGGGAATGCCCTGGTTTGTCATCCTGATGGTTTGCGGTGTGACCGTCCTGATCGAGGTCATGGAGCGCTCCGGCGGGCTGGCCGCCATGACGAAGATCATTGCCGCCGTCTCCGGGCCCACCACGGTCCACTTCTGGCTGGGTCTCATCACCGGTATCATCTCCGCCTACTCCAGTTCCTCCGGTGTCGTCATGCCGGCATTTCTGCCGCTCGTCCCCGGGCTTCTGCAGCAAGTGCCTGGCTCCGATGCCGTCGCCATGATCTCGTCGATCAACATCGGCGCGCACCTCGTCGACACCTCGCCGCTCTCCACGCTGGGCGCGCTCTGCATCGCCTGCGCCGACGAGAGCGAGGACAAGGCGAAGCTCTTCCGCAACCTCCTGATCTGGGGGCTTTCGATGTCGCTTGTCGGCGCCATCGTATGCTGGCTGTTCTTCGGGATCATGGGCATTTAAGGTTCGAGATTCTCTGACTCGACAAAAGGCTGGGAGGCATGTCCTCCCGGCCTTTTTTTATTCTTCGCACGGGCCGATCCTCCCCGGGACATCCTGCTTGATCCGGGGATCATGCATGATTTTCATTAGACTTTTTTTTGCAAATCCGTTATGAGGGGGGCATCGAGGGGTTATGGGTCAGTAAAGCACGATTCAAGGAGGGAAAGACAATGGAATTTTTCGGCATTTCATTGGCGGCCTGGATGTCCATCCTGGCCCTCACCATCGTCATCATCATCAGCTGCTTTTTCGAGGAACTCAACGTCGGTGTCCTGAGCATCTCCTTTGCGATCATCGTGGCGGCCTTCTTCATGAACGAGAGCGCCGGAAAGGTCGTGATGGGGTTCCCCCTGAGCCTCTTCATGATCCTCGTGGGCGTGACGTTCATGTTCTCCATGGCCCAGGTAAACGGCACCCTGGGGAAAATCACGTCCTACTCGATCCGACTGTGCGGCGGCAACATGATGCTGCTGCCCTTCATTATTTTCCTGCTCACCGTTTTCATCACCACGATCGGACCGGGCAACATCGCCGGAACGGCTCTGCTGGCCCCCATCTGCATGGCCATTGCGGGCCGGGTGGGGATGTCGGGATTCTGCATGACGCTCATCGTCGTGGGCGCGGCCAACTCGGCCTGCTTCTCGCCGTTTGCCCCCACGGGGATCATCTCCCACGGCCTCATCGGACGGATGGCCGACCAGATCCCGAATCTCTGGGCAAACTGGTCACCCACGTCGCTGGACTGGAAGATCTACTTCAACTCCATGATGGCCCAGGGCCCCGTCACCATCGTCGGCTTCCTGGTTTTCGGAGGCTGGGCCTGGATGATGAAGCACAAGGGGGCAACCGTGGACATCAACACGATCGCGCCCAAGCCCGAACCGTTCGACAAGAACCAGTGGATCACCGTGATCTGCATCATCACGCTGATTTTCCTCGTCGTCGTCCCGGCCCTGCCCGGGATGAAGGGCATCTTCCCCAAGTGGGTCCTCCTCATGGCCGCCAATGTCGGCACCCTGGGCTTCGTTCTGGCCGGCATCATGATGCTTCTCAATGTGGCCGACAGCAAGGCCGCCGTCAAGGGCATGCCCTGGTTTGTCATCCTGATGGTCTGCGGCGTGACCGTCCTCATTGAGGTCATGGAGCGTTCGGGAGGCCTTGCTGCCATGTCGTCGATCATCGGCGCCGTCTCGGGCCCCGCAACGGTAAACTTCTGGCTGGGCCTCGTCACGGGTGTGATCTCTGCCTACTCGAGTTCCTCCGGCGTCGTCATGCCGGCCTTCCTGCCCCTGGTTCCGGGGCTTCTCAAGCTGGTGCCCGGCTCCGACGCCATCGCGATGATCTCCTCGGTCAATATCGGCGCACACCTTGTCGACACCTCGCCGCTTTCCACCCTGGGCGCGCTCTGCATCGCCTGCGCCGCCGAGAGCGAAGACAAGGCAAAACTGTTCAGGAACCTCCTGATCTGGGGGCTCTCGATGTCGATCGTCGGCGCCATCGTGTGCTGGCTGTTCTTCGGGATCCTCGGAATCTAAGTTTCGGCTCAAGGTGCACTGGCAACAAAGAAGGCCGGGAGGGTTAGCTTCCCGGCCTTTTCTTATTTGGCATTAGGCTGTTGACCGGGGGCGCATACCGCAAGGAGGCGCAACCCTGTCCGGTTCACTCCTTGCCGGGCCGCCCCGCGAAGCGGACGATGGCGGCCAAAAGGCCCCTCTGCTGCGTTGCCCTCGTCCTTCGTCGCTCAACCTGTAAAGACCTTTTCCTTGATTGCCCTCTCCCTTGACGGGAGGGGGCCAGGGTAAGGGTGAAAAAAGGTGCGTGGGCTTTGTACCCCCTCACCTCAATCCTCTCCCGCCAGGGGAGAGGAAGACTAAGGGGTACAAACCGGTTACATAGTTTACAGAACACACCGGGCACATGGTTTACAATTTAGGGCTAGGAGGACGTTCCGATGCCCTGGAAAGCGACCTGTGCCATGGATGAACGAATCAAGTTTGTCGCAGAGCATCTGCGGCA
>DASRZY010000031.1:0-17668 GCA_035685905.1 Syntrophales bacterium | reverse complement strand
CGGCGGCTGACCTGCCAAGTGTACCATCCCCCGGATGGCATAATCACACTTTTTACTGATAGGCTTCACTATTCATGACCTTTACGATCTGTTTTGTCCTATTTATACTCTGTCATGATTGCTGTCAACAATATTTTTTGTTTTCAAACCGCAATGCGCAATCCACCCGGACGAAGTGATTGCACAGCGTGTGCAGGCAAGGATCACCGTCTTCACTTGATTGCGGAGACACTCATCGATGCAAAGGCAGATCGCCATCACCCTTCCGGATGCCACGCCTTCATGTGTCCGGCGTGGGTCTTCAGATAGGCGCCCGGCTTGAAGAACCTGTCGTAAAACTCCAGGTCGAGGTGGTGCGCCTGAAGGTGCATGATGTGGAAGATGGATGGCACCGTGCCCGGGAATTTCCCGAAGGTGTCGAATACATACTGGGCCTGCAGGGCCACACAATCCCGGAACTCCTCGCTGTGGACCTGTGCTGCCGATCGGACTGCGCTGGAGTCCTTCCATGGTCCGGGGGTGTCGGGGTGGAAAGGACCGCCGGGGCCGAATTTGCGCTGACAAACGGCCTCCACAGCGGCGCGCATATCCGGGTAATGGGGTGGGCAGGCTCCTTCCATGACGCCTGGCAGTCCCGTCGGGTTCGGGTAGGGCCATCGGTCGTTTGTGTCATACCGGAACCCGAGACCGGGCACATCGGGGTTGCCGCTCGCCCCGAGAAAACTGAAGGGGTCTATCCCGTTGAACATCCACCCCCCGAGACCCATGGCCTGCAACACAAGCGCGCCTGCGTAACAGCTTGTCGAAAGTTCAGCCGTGAGTTCGGCTATCGACCACTGTTCCACGAAGGTGATGGGCCAGGTGTTGTTCACGTCCACGATGCCCCGGAACTTCTCGATCCCCGGGATGGGGCGGCGATGGATGTCATCGGTGAGCACAAGACCGTTTTGAAGCATGTAGCAAATGTTCAGCAGGACATGCTGTGCCAGATCCCCCACGGGAGAGACGATGATCGTGCCGGGATGATTGACCACCCAGGTATTGTGGGGCTCCACATAGGGAACCCTGGGCGGCAGCGCGAGCCGGCCCTCGCGGATTTTTTTCACACGGCTTCGCGCTGCAGTCAAGAAATCTTCCATGTCGAGAGACCCGTCCTCGCCCCTTTCGGCAAAGGCCGGGGCATCCCGGGCATCCAGCACGTAAACCCCCTCGTCGTCGGTAAAAAAGGTCTTGCTCGTGTGAAAGCCTGCAGAAGAGGGGAAGGTCCTTCCCCCTGCTGCCGCAGCATAATTTGACAGATGCGGGGCATATTGCTCGGCCCTGTAGATCATGTGGTGCCAGCTCGTGTTGCCGCCGCAGGCAGCCACGACGAGCAGCTTCTCCAACTCGGTAAGCGGCATCGGCTCGGATTGCGACTTGTGCCTGAAAACCCCGTCGGGGATCTCTGCGCCCCTGAAAAAGCGGCGCGAACGCCGGCCCAGCAAGGCTTCGACGAGGCCAAAAGACATCATGTCATGGAAACCATCGGGCAGGACGACAGTCTTCATGAACCCCCTCCTGACAGGAATGATGAAGACTCAGCGAACGGGAAGACAGAAGAGCTCCGCATCCGTTTGCAGATGCGGTCCTGTGCAAGTCGGCGGGAGTGTCAGTCCATGCTGACTTTATATCCCAGATCTTCGATAGCGCAGGTCAGGTCGCTGTCGCAGAGGCTTGGATTATCCCATTCAACTTTGACCTTCTTCGTGGCAGGGTCGATCTTGACGTCCTTGACACCCTCCATGGCCCTGAGTTTTTTCAGAATGACATTCACGCAGGACTTGCAGTCCATGTCCTTCACGCTGAATTCGATATTCTGCATCGCACACACCTCCTGAGATTTCGATCGGATTGCATAACCATGCCTACTATAACCGATTCCCCGCAGGCCGCAATCAGACCCCCCCTGATAACCGCTCCGGAAATTCCTTACGGGATCTCAGGAAAAGGTAAGCACGGCAAAACAGCACCATGCAGAAATATCCCAAGCCTGTCGATCAGAATTGAATCCTGCCTTGTCGCGGGCACAGGAGCCTCCCGAAGTGATTTTTCCTCCTTGCCTTGCAGCCAGTTACCTGTTATGGCGCAATCGATCAGTGACTCGTGTTTAGTGGCTTGTGGCTGGTGAAGGATAAGTGGTTTAGTGTTTGAGTGTAAAGATGGAATCTCGATTCAGGATTCGAAATTCCTGAGTCACTTATCAACTGATTAACCAATCAACAAATTAACGGGGTTATTGCTTCATGACGACGGTCCGGGCGCTGGAGATGTTTTGCGGGATCGGCGGGTTTGCGGCCGCTGCAGCGGGGACCAATGTCCGCGTGGCAGGCGCTGTAGACCAGAGCCCCGCGGCCCTCGACGTCTATCGATTGAACTTCCCGGGCCACGATGTCTGGCAGCTCAACCTGGAAAACGTGACGGCCGAAGAGTTGATGATCTTCAATGCCGACTTCTGGTGGCTCTCGCCTCCATGCCAGCCCTACACGGTCCGGGGCGCCGGGAGGGACATCGAGGACCCGCGAGCCCTCAGTTTCCGCCGCATTCTCGACGTCATGGCCCGTATACCCGAGGCAAACCTGCCCCGGCACATGGCTCTCGAGAATGTCGAGGGATTTGCACGGTCGGCAATGAGAAGGCGTCTCGTCGACCTGCTCGCGAGCCGGGGATTTCAGCACCAGGAGTGCATCCTCTGCCCGACGGAGTTGGGCGTGCCCATGCGCCGCCCGAGATATTATCTCATGGCCTCCCGCACGAGACTCAGCCCCCCCGTCGTCATCATGGACATGCCGCTGCGTCCGCTGAGCGATTACCTGGACGGAGGAGAAGAAGATAATATTCCTGATGAGCTGCACGTCGGGGGAGACGTACTGGCAAAATTCGGCAAGGGGTTTCGTATCCTCGACCCGAATGACCCGCAGGCCTATACGACCTGTTTCACGTCAGGTTACGGCCGGTCGCACATGTATGCGGGGTCCTACCTGCGTTGTACAGGAGGAGTGAGACGGTTTGCTCCGGAGGAAATTGCGCGGCTTCTTCACTTCCGGGAGGACTTCCGTTTTCCCGAGAGGATGACCCTGCGGAAGAAATGGCAACTCGTGGGAAACAGCCTCTCCGTTGCAGCCGTCCGGAAGGTGCTCGAAGCATTTCCGGACATACACGGCCTCAAGCCGCAAGCCGCGAGCCGCAAGGCCTGAAAAAAAGCGTCTTGCTCTCAAACTGGATCAGTGCAGGCCCTTGCTGTTGAGGAAGGGGCCGTATTTCTTGTCCGATCCGAGGATGTGCCCGCTGAGCCAATCCTTGAGGAAGGTCAGCACCTCGATCGAGATCGTCTGCTTGCCCTGCTCGAAACTCGTCTTGAGGGCCTTGGCCTTATTCGTCAGGTCGTCGTGCTGTTTCTTGTGCTGCTGAAACTCGGGATAGCCGAATTTCTGAAAGTACTTCTCCTCGGTGGAAAAGTGAAAAACGGTGTACTTCACGAGATCCGACAGGATGGGCCCGAGGACGTCATTGCCCTTCCCTGCCTTCATGGAGTCGTGAAGCTTGTTGACCAGTTCCACGAGGCGCTGGTGCTGGATGTCGATCTCCTTGACACGGACTGACAGGGTATCGTTCCACGTGATGATTGCCATTGTCTCCTCCCGTTCGTTTGCAGGCCCAGTTGAATGATGCCGGTCACCTGAGGGCCCGGTGTTTTTAATGCATGCCCTTGCCGTTGAGGAAGGAACTGTATCGTTTGTCGGTCTTGAGGATGTGATTGTTGAGCCAATCCTTGAGGAAGGTCAGCACCTCGATCGAGACCGTCTGCTTGCCCTGATCGAAACTGGCCTTGAGGGCCTTGGCCTTCCGGGTCAGGTCGTCGTGTATTTTTTTGTGCTGAACGTACTCGGGGTAGTCGTACTTTTTCAGATAGGTTTCCTCGCTGGAGAAGTGCACGACGGTGTACTTCACGAGATCGCCCAGGATGCCCCCGAGCACGTCGTTTCCCTTCCCGATCTTCATTGCCTCGTGAAGCTTGTTCATGAGATCGAACAGTCGCTGGTGCTGGTTGTCGATCTCCTTGATGTTGACCGAAAGCGCATCGGTCCAGGTAATCAGTGCCATGGGTGTGCTCCTGTAGCTCGGGATGAAACTCTCTACCGTTAATCGGCCGGAGCAATCGGAAACTTGAGTTCAATGCTCGCTTACCATTGACATTCGACGCGAGTACCATTATGGAATGTGGACCGAACGGCGCCGCGAGGCGCCCGGCAGCAGGAGGAAAGGATGAGGAACATCGCCGTCTGGTTCGAAATCCCCGTGAAAGACATGGAACGGGCAAGGCTCTTCTACAGCAACATCCTGGGCTACGACCTGCCCGTGCAGGATCTGGGCGGGGTGCTGATGGCCTTTTTCCCCATGGCGGGGCACGGGAACAGCGGCGCCCTGATCCGGGGCGAAGGCTATGAACCGTGCGACCGTGGCACCGTGGTGTACCTGAATGCAGGCGAGGACCTCGCCGAATCTCTCGAGCGCATCGAGCCCTCGGGGGGCAAGATCGTCGTCGCGAAGACGAAGATCACCGACGAGTACGGCCACTTCGCCCTGTTCCATGACACGGAGGGAAACCTCGTGGGGCTGCACTCGATGAAGTGAAAAAACAAGGCGGGGCTTGCGGGACGCGCCCCCGGTCAATATCTAAAAAAGTTGTAATTTCGATTTGCTAGACGTATGAAAGGATTTCTCAGCCGGTTCTCATGCCTTCTGAATGCGAAAAGCCGCGGGGATGTCTGCCCGCGGCCTGCCTGCCTTTCGATACGGACTTCTCAACACATCTTTTAAAGACGGCCAGCCGGTCTCCTTTCCTTCACTAACCACTAGCCACAAAACACATCTTCAATGCCTAGGGGTTCATTTCATAGACATCCTTCAGCGCGTACACGTGGTTCTTCAGGACCCTTTCGTAGCGCGCCTCGTCGACGGCGGGCTTGCGGATCATCTTCATGCACAGCTCCATCTGCATCTGCGTGCTCGAGGGCTTGTGGTAGAGCTGCAGGGCGTACTTCGAGAAGTCGCGCACCATGAAATCGAAGATCTGATCCAGGAGGTCCCTGTCCACATTGTAGATCCTGGCGTTCTCCAGGACGAGCTGGCCGTAGACCACACAGGTGAAAAGCTCGCCCAGGATGAGCAGGAAGTCGATGTCCTTCTGCTGCTCTGCATTGGGCGTCGCCGTTGCCAGGAAGGCCTTGAACAGCTTGATCTGCTCCTTGTAGATGTTCAGGTTGGGCAGGTCGTAGCCGTCGTAGGCCGGCTTGTAGTCGTGGAACTGGATCTTGCTCAGGCCCTTTGTCGCCCCCTGTTCCCAGAAGAAGGTGTCGTCGGCGATGTCGTTGCGCTTCGGGATCTCGGGGAACTTCCCGGGGTTGAAGAAGTAGTTGGCCATGAACTTGATGATGAGGGCCATGTTCACGTGGGCCGTCCCCTCGAGTTTCGGGAGCGCCCGTATGTGGCGGGTGGCCATCTCGAAGTAGGTGTCTTTTTCGAAGCCCTTGGCGGCGATGACGTCCCAGAGCAGGTTGATGACCTCTTCGCCCTGCATGGTGACCTTCATTTTCACCATGGGGTTGTAGAGAAGGTAGCGCCGGTCCTCGGCCGAGGCCGAGCGGAAGTAGTCGATGGCCCGCAGGGCGAAGAGCCGCATGGCCACAAGACGCGTGTAGGAATCGACGAAGAGCTGCTTGACCTGGGAGAACTCGGTCACGGCTTTCCCAAAAAGGATGCGATGCGAGGCGTGGTTGATGGCCTCGTAGAAGGAGTGGGTGCAGATCCCGATGGTGGCCCAGCCCAGGTTGAACTTGCCCACGTTGACCGTGTTGAGCGAGGCATCCCAGGCCTCCTGGCCCCTCTCGAGAATCTCCTCCTCCTTGATCGGGTAGTCATGCAGGTTGTACTGGGCCACATACATCTGGCTGGCCACGACGTTGCGGACCAGTTCGAACTTCTCGTTGTGCGAGTCGACGGGGAAGAACACGTACTCGCCCGTGCCGGGGATCTTGCCGAAAGTGGAGACGATAACGGCCTGGTTGGCATTCCCGATGTAGTACTTGTCGCCCTCGGCCAGGTAAGTGCCGTCACCCTTGGGCTTCAGCATCATGTCCGTGGAATAGATGTCGGCGCCGTGCTCCCTCTCGGAGAGGCCGAACCCGAAGATCCGTCCGTACTGCAGGTGCTGGGCGGTCTTCTTCTTTATTTCCTCGTTGCGGCTCATCCAGACCGGGCCCAGCCCGAGGATCGAAACCTGCCAGGCATACCAGTAGGACAGGCTGTAGAAGGCGAGGATCTCGTTCATCTCGCAGTTGCGCCAGGTGTCCCAGCGGCAGTCCGCGTCGCCGTACTTCGAGGGCGTGAGCAGGGTCGCAAAGATCTTGTTGTCCTTCAGGAACTCGATGAAGTCATCGTACCAGACGCACCACTGATCATCGTACTTGATGCGCTGTTTGCCCTTGCGCTCGAAGAAGTCGATCGTCTTTCGCATGATCTCCTTCGATTTTTCGCAGGGATAATCGCTTGCGTATGTTCTTGGATTAAACAGCATAAATTCACCCCTCCCCTGTCGTCTAACTTGCTGATTTTGATTGCTTATATCACGTGTTGGACATTACTTCACTGACCGCCGGTCAGTGTTTTTCATCCTTCTACACCATTTCCGAATCCTTTGCAACGGGAACCTCTCGATGACAAAACAAAAACGAACCCACCGGCATCAACCCCTTGAGTCCCCGTGCAGAAATGATATAACATGCCATCCCATCGCGAAGAGGAGGGGGCTCATGGAGAAAATCCTGCTTTATTCCCTGCTGGCCATTCTTGCGGTCACTGCCGGCAACGTCCATGCGTACGAAGCGGATGTCATTCCCACATCGACGGGCGATCTCGAGATCACCTTCATCGGCCACGGCACGCTCATGTTCACCTATGGCGGGAAAGTCGTGCACGTGGATCCGTGGAGTCAGCTGGCCGACTATGGAAAGCTGCCGAAAGCGGACCTCGTCCTGATCACCCACGAGCACCGGGACCATCTCGATCTGAAAGCCCTCGATGCGATCCGTAAAAAAGAGACTGTCATCGTAACGACGGGAATCGTGGCGAAACAGGTAAAGGATGCGCTCGTCATGAAGAACGGCGACGTCATGGCCTCCCAGGGTTTCACGATCGAGGCCGTCGCGGCGTACAACCTCGTCCACATGCGCAGCCCCGGAACGCCGTATCACCCCAAGGGAGACGGGAACGGCTATATCGTCACCTTCGCCGACAGGCGCGTGTACATCGCCGGCGATTCGGAGAACATCCCCGAGATGAAGTCACTCCGGAACATCGACGTGGCCTTTCTTCCCATGAACCTCCCCTACACGATGACTCCCGAGATGGTGGCCGACGCGGCCAAGTCCTTCCGCCCGGCGATCCTGTACCCGTACCACTTCGGGGAGACGGACACACAGAAGCTGGCCGCTCTGATGAAAGGAGAAAAGGGAATCGAGGTGAGAATCCGTAAAATGCAGTGACCCGCGACCGGTGGCCCGTGTCCGGTGAAAAAACCATAAAAAAAGCAAATTCACCCTCACCCAGGCCCTCTCCCCTCAAGGGAGAGGGATTCAAGGTGTGGGTCTTTGACAGGAGGCAATATGATTTATGTGATTGCGACAATAGAGTTGAGCGAAGGCGGCAAGGAGAAATACCTGGCCGAGCTGAAGAGGGTCACACCTGCGGTTCTCAAAGAAAAAGGCTGCCTCGGATATGGTCCTACGGTGGACGTGCCGACGGGCATCCCCATCCAGGTGCCCCAGCGCAACGACGTCGTGACGCTCATCGAGCAATGGGAAAACGTCGATGCCCTGAAGCTTCATCTCACCCAGCCGCACTTCAAGGAGTACCGCGAGCGGGTGAAGGATGTCATGAAGGGTGTTTCGATCCAGGTGCTGACACCGGCATAAGGACAGGACCGAGGTTCGAGGAACGAGGCACGAGGCACAAAGAATAATCCTCGTTCCTAGAGCCTCGATCCTCGATCCTTTTTTAGAAGTGGAAGTTGAGCCCGGCCGTCACCGCTTGCGCCCTGTAGTTCACGTTGATCAAGCTGAATGACGGGTCCGTGCCGAAGTAACGGTACTGCAGATCGGCGGAAAGGTTTGGGGCGAGATCGACGTTGACCCCGGCAAGGAACTGCCAGGCAAAACCCGTCGCAGTTTCGTTGCTGGTAAATACAGTGGCACCCCGGACTTCCGTATCCTGGATATTCATGGAGGATCCCCCGATGCCGCCACCGACATAAGGATGAATCTTCCCCTCGGGATATCGCAGGATGACATTGACAAGAAAATTGCTCAGGGACGTATTGCCTGATACCTGCCAGCCGTTGACGGTCTGAGAAGGGATGTTCTGCTGGAACATGTAATTCCATTCCAGCTCGAAGGCAAGGGCCCTGGCCTGAGGCAGAATATATCCGAGTTTCAACCCCGCCATCCCGCTTCCATCCGTTGAAAGGTCGCCTGACGCACCTGATACAGTCGAGCTCCAGCTTATGTTCTGCGGTGCCACGTACCCGCCGAAGACTCCAAAATAAAGAGGGTATGCAGGGGTATACGGTTGGGCGTAACCTGCCCCAGTCGCGGCAAAAACGACAACCAGCAAAACAGGCAGAGCTACCTTGATCCGGGTTTTCATGTGTATTTCCCTCCTTGATGTGATCTCACTCTTCTATAACGCTCGGACTCTGAAGAGGTTGACAAGACCGGCAGCGATTCAGGCAGATAAAGAAAAGGCAGGGACATTCATGCCATTTTTTACGCTGAGGAGTGGATTCCGGGATCGATCATTTCTTACCGAACAGGGATCCCAGGACACCGCGAATGATCTGCCGGCCAATCTGGGTCCCGATGGCATGCGCAGCGCTCTGGGCAAGCGACCCGACGAGAACCTCCGTCTGGGATTTGGGTTCTTTCTTGCCTGGGGCGGCTGTCTGAGTGGCGGCCTGCTCGGTCTTTGCCGTCAATTTCTCGTATGCCGATTCGCGATCGACGGTCTTCTCGTATGTCCCGAACAGAACCGAGCCCTTGACGACAGCCGCCATCTCGGCCGGCTGAAGGGGTGTGAGGCTGCTGTGCGGGGGCACGACCCAGGCCCGCTCCACCATGGCGGGAACGCCCTTCTCGTCCTGCATCGACACAAGGGCCTCGCCCACGGCGAGCTCCAGGATGGCTTTCGTGGTGTCGAGATCGGGATTTGCCCGGAAGGTTTCGGCGGCGGCTTTCACGGCCTTCTGATCGCGCGGCGTGTAGGCCCGCAGGGCATGCTGGACGCGGTTGCCAAGCTGACCCAGGACGACATCGGGGATGTCGAGGGGGTTTTGTGTGATGAAGTAGACACCGATCCCCTTTGAGCGGATCAACCGGACGACCTGCTCGATCTTGTCCTCGAGGGCCTTCGGGATGTCTTCAAAGAGCAGGTGCGCTTCGTCGAAGAAAAAGACGAGTTTCGGCTTCGAAGGATCGCCCACTTCGGGCATCTGTTCGAAGAGCTCTGATAGAAGCCACAGGAGAAATGTGGCGTAGACCTTGGGCGACTGCATCAGCTTGTCGGCAACGAGGATGTTGATGATCCCCCTGCCCTTTGCGTCGGCCTGCATGAGGTCGTTGATGTCCAGGGCGGGCTCGCCGAAAAATTTTGCACCTCCCTGCTCCTCGATGACAAGGAGGTTTCGCTGAATCGCGCCGACGCTGGCCTTGGAGATGTTGCCGTACTGGACCTTGAACTGGTTCGCGTTGTCGCCCACGTACTGTGCCATGGACCGGAGGTCCTTGAGATCGAGGAGCAGCAGGCCGCTGTCGTCGGCGATCTTGAATACAATGTTGAGGACACCGGCCTGGGTTTCGTTCAAATTCAGTATGCGGGACAGCAGCAGCGGCCCCATCTCGGAAACCGTCGTCCGGATCGGGTGGCCCTTTTCGCCGAAGACATCCCAGAAGGCGACGGGATAAGCATCGTAGTCAAACCCCACGAGCTTCAGTTCCTTGACCCGGTCGGCAATCTTGGGGTTGTCGCCCCCCGCCTTTGCAATCCCCGAAAGATCCCCTTTCACGTCGGCCATGAAAACAGGCACACCCATTGCGCTGAACTGCTCGGCGATCACCCTCAGGGTGACCGTCTTGCCGGTGCCGGTGGCGCCGGCAATCAGGCCGTGGCGGTTGGCCATCTTCGGGTAGAGGTAAATTTCTTCCGTGCCTTTGGCGACAAGGATGGGGGCGGGTTGCACGGCCATAGATCCTCCATGGATTGCATTGCAGCTCAGGGTTGAACAAGATGACGGCCCTACCTGCCGGCAAGGCCGCCATCTCGTGTCAGTCAGGGTGTCGAATCACTTCTTGGCAGGTGCTTCTTTCTTGGGCTCGGCGGCTTTCTTGCCTGCATCCTTCACTTCGACGGTCGCGGCCGTCATGGTGTACTCGATGGTGACCTTGGAGCCGACCTTGAGGTCTCCCTTGACCTTCGTGTCCTTGTCGCGGGCCACTTCCCACTTGTCCTTCCCCTTCTGGACAACGATGATGTTATCCTTGATCTCGAGGACAGGACCGGTGACCTGGTAGGTCTTGGGACCGGCGGCCAGGGCCATGGAGACAGATACGAACAGAAACACAATGGCAAGGGCAATCATGATACGTTTCATAGGCACCCTCCTTATGTTTTGATGTGCAGTTACTATAGAATATAAGGGGAAAATGTCAAGAAGGTCCTTCGGCCGGGGTTCATCTGCACGGCTGTTTTCCCTTGTGCCTCCGGCCGATTCCCGCTATGAAAAACGAGATGCATGCACGGATCTCGTGCGTTCCGATTCGACGGCACCTCGAGGAGAGGCCCGCGACGAAAGAAGGCGACACCATGACGGCAACGGATATCATCTACGGCGGCTACTGGCCGGGGGTGATCGGAAAGATCACAGAGCTTCACGGTGTTTACTATTATGAGAACTGGCGCTTCGACATCAGCTTCGAGACCCAGGTGGGGCGGGAGCTCTCCGAGTTCCTGCGGGATTTCCGGGACGGGAGGGATTTTTTCCGGACGGCCAGGATCGGTGACCGGATTGCCGGTTCCATCGCCGTCGAGGGCAAACGAGCGGCAACGGAAGGCGCCAGGCTCCGCTGGTTCATCGTGGCGCCGGAATGCCAGGGGCTCGGCATCGGCCGCAGGCTGATCCACGAGGCTGTCGAATTCTGCCGGGAAGCCGGCTATGGCCGAATCTTCCTCTGGACGTTCAAAGGCCTGGACAGGGCCCGTGCCCTTTATGAATCGGCAGGATTCCGGATCGCCGCGGAACACGACATCCGGCAGTGGGGAAACGCCATCACCGAGCAGATGTATTCGCTTGACCTGAAAGCCTGATCCGGAGCACCGGGATCAAATCGGCGAACCGGTGTACCCGGTTGAGATCAGCAAAGCCATCAGGAGCGCTGCGAGGAGCAGCCGAAAAGGAAGGGAAAGAGGAGTATACGTATCGAACATGCAGCATCACCCCGTGTGGTATGATCGGCCTGGTGGCGCCCCGCACGGGAAGTGTGCCGGAGTCGCCTGGCAGCCCTGCTTCCCTATCCGGGTGGTTCCCGGAAGTAGGCCAGTGGCTTTGCGTCCCGCCCTTTCGGGCGGTTTGCTCTTTTCAGGCTTCGTTGGTGAAAGAAATAAGTAATCATATACTCCATCGGCAGGCGGGTCGTAAACTTTAGCCCGATTCGAAGGCTTGAACAAATTCGCAAGGTGTAATAGGGTAACGGCCTGACGGCAGTGGATAGTGGTTAGTGATCAGTGGCCGGTGATGGACCGCTTCGCTGCAGAACGGAATACGAAACGAACGAAATAAACTGAATGAAACGAACAAGTCCCTGGTTCATCCTGCTGTTCCCCATTGCCATCCCGGCCATGATTGTTTTGGATTTTTTCGGCTACAGGATCATTGCCCTCATCATCCTCGTCGCCCTCGTCCTCTCTTTCGCCTGCTACGTGTACGCCGTCTTCACAAAATTCCGATCGCTCAGGGAAGGTTTTGTAACTCTGGCAGAGGCTGTCTGCGACCCCGGCAGCTGGTCCATTCGGCACTACCCCTATCATCACACTCTCTCGGGTGCGGCCGGCACTCACCGGTTTCATTATTCACTCCTCGGGCACGATGAGCGTGCCATGTTCCAGCTATTCCTCGAGTGCCCCGTCGGCAGATATCTCTTTCTCGAGGCCGGTGAAGACCCCGCACAACACGGAGATGAATCGCCTCAGGTACGCGCGGTCCTCCAGATACCCGGGTTTCGGAGCCTGACGGCCCTTCCGCGAAAAGTCCCTTTTTTCCGCCGCTTCCTGGGCGGTTTCGCCGGTTCGGGAGGTCCGGGCCTTGTCCTGCGGAAACAGGTCGACGACCCGTTTTCGCCCCCGGCCGTGAAGAGGGACCTCGCGCTCCTGCTGGACGTCGCCAGGGTGTCTGCCGATGCACCCCGGCAGGAAAAGGAAGGGACCTGACATGGCGCTTCATGTGGAACAGTTCCGATACGGCCACGACAACCTGGGATACCTCGTCTTCGGCCCGACGGAGGCCATGGCCGTCGACGGAGGGGCCTGGCAGGACATCCTCGAATTTGTCGGGGAGCACGGGCTGCATCTTCGCTATGTGACCCACACCCATCGCCACCACGATCACATCGAGGGCAGCGAGCAGCTCCTCGAGAAGTCACAAGCGCGTCTCATCGACTTCCACGAGCTTGCGGATCACTCCGTGATACCCCTTGACGGGGAGGCGGTCCGTGTGTATCGTACGCCCGGCCATTCCATGGACTCGACATGCTTCCACGCGGGGCCGTATCTGCTCTCGGGCGATACGCTTTTCAACGGGACCATCGGGAACTGCTTCTCGGGCAATCTTCGGGGCTTTTTCGAATCCGTTGTGCGCCTCATGGCCCTCCCGGAGGACACGCTTGTCTTCGCGGGGCACGATTATGTGGAGCTGGCCGTCTCCTTTGCACGGCACCTGGAGCCTGAAAACGAAGACATCGATGCGTACATGAGCAACTATGACCCCCACTGCGTGTACTCAAGGCTCCGCGATGAATTGCGGGTGAACCCCTACATGCGCTTCAATGACCCGAAGATCATCGGGATTCTCAAACAGAGAGGGCTGCCTGTCGGTACCGAATGGGAGAGGTGGCAGTCGCTGATGGCAATCGAGGAGTAAGACAGGGTATCGGGTCCAGGGCCCCGGGTTCAGGGATAAGACGAAGATGATAAAGACCTCACAGGAAGTTCGCCGGATGACAGGGATCAAGTCTTGTTTTATCGCAGTTTTTTTTCTGATTGTTTTTGCGGTCGCAGCGTCTGCTTTTGCGGCGGGTTATGAGGCCATCGAGATTGTCCCCACACGGCTCAATGTCACAGTGCGGCTGCTGATCATGAAGGCGAATTCAAAGCCAACCACCGCGCTGATTCTATTCCCGGGCGCGAATGGGTCAAAGCATTTCGGCGAGAGGGATGGACGGTTCTGGGTAAGCAATAATTTTCTCATGCGTTCTGCAAGGGATCTTGCCGCCGCAGGGTACATCGTTGTGGCAGTGGATGCCCCGTCGGACCAGGCCTCCGGCATGTCCGACTCGTTCCGGACATCACCCCAGCATGCCAAGGACACTCGGAAGATCATCGCCTACCTCAAGGAAAAGCACCACGTAACATCGCTGTATCTCGTGGGCACAAGCAGGGGAACGATCTCGGCGGCGTACCTGTCATCGGTGATCGATGACCCGACGATCGGCGGAATCATCCTTTCAGCCGTTTATCCGCCCGCCGATCTCGGCAGCATCGACTTCAGCGAAATCGATGACCCCGTTCTCATCATCCATCACGTCTACGACCAGTGCCGCCACACTCCCTATCAAGGGGCTATGGATCTGAAGAACCGGCTGACGGAAAGCCCGAAGGTGGACCTCGTCGCGGTGACCGGCGGGATTCCCCCCGCTTCCGGCCCTTGCGAGGCCCTGAGCAATCATGGCTTCTATGGAGTGGAACAGCCCGTTGTCCGAGCGATGACGGACTGGCTCGCCGGAAAGCCGGTCCCGGAGAGGATCAGTAAATAAGTAATTTGGAAACTGGTTGATTGAAAATAACGGGCCGCAAGCCTCGAGCCACAAGCCACAAGGCAAAAAAAATCCCCCTTTCATCCCCCTTTATAAAAGGGGGAAAGAGGGGGATTTGTCTTATGCATCATGCCAAGTCCCTACCCCCTGGTCCCCTGTCCCTTACTTCAGCGTCAGTTTGCAGGACTTGACCCGCATCACCGGGCGATAGGACCTTTTCATGCGGGCGAGGTTGGGAAGGCTCATGTCGCTTTCCTTGTTGATGTACCGGTATCCCGCGAAAAGGTGCTTGGCGCACTCGTTGTCCAGATACTGGTAGAGCCCCTTCACATCCGAATAGGCCTTCTCGTAACTGAGAATCCCCATCTCCTCGTTGAGGCGGGCGGCAATCCCGAAGGCGTTCACGGCCCCGTCGACACGGATTTGAATCCCTTTCAGCTCGAGGGCTTCGAAGTTTTCCAGCGAGGTGATCACTGCCATCCGTTCACAGGCCAGATCGATATCCTCATCGACATCGCAGTCCCGCTGTTTGCACCACGCCTCGAGAAATGCAAGACACTCCGGGACGCTCGCGGCGGTGATCGGTTCCACATGGACGCGGACCCCGTTGGTCATGAACTCACGCTCAAACTGGTGAATGAGGTTGCGCTTGCGTACATACCGGTTGCCTTTCAGATGGGCCAGGTCCTCTGCCAGGTACACATAGTCCTCGAATTCCTCCTGCTCTTCCATGACAAAAAGAGGCTCCAGGCCCTGTCGATGCCGCTCGACGTAATCCCCGGGGATATACCAATAACTCTGGAAGCCGAGCCTGACGGCAAGATCAAGGAGCTTCTCCGGCAAGACATCGCCCGAGAGGGACAGGGGCAGGATGAGGTGCCTTTCTTCCGGCCGCATTTCGGACTCGTTGGAGATGATGAGCAGCTCCCCGTCAACGGCATACCGGGCTTCGAAGACACAATTGCTCCAGGCAATGAGCGACGGCAGGGAATAGATGCTCAATCGGTAGGGGATATTCGAAAAAAAATGTTTGAGTGCCGGGTAATCGGCAATCTCCAGTTTCTTGAAATTCATAGGTTCTTTTTCAGCATCAGTACCGACCCGGGCATTTCGGCAAAACCCGCCCTTCGATAAAAATCCCACGTCCCGGCTTCGGCCACCAGTCCGATCCAGCCGAGCCCGTCGCGGCGCAAACGTCCGATGATTTCATTGACCATCCGGGTGCCGATTCCCTTCCCCCTGTCAGCAAAGCGGACGACGAGATCCTGAATATACGCGTCGGATGCCCTGTCGCTGATTGCGCGCCCCATCCCGATGATGTTGTCCTCATTTGAGGCGACGACAAAGCAGTGGCTTCCCCGGATAATTGCCTCGGCCAATTCGGGGTCGTGATCCGTTGGCGGCCCCCACCAACCCTGCAGCCGGTATAATTCGAGCACGCCGTCCACCTGCAGCGGCGTGGGTTCCTCTATGAATGTATAGACTACCTGCATGGCATCCAATCAAATTTTAGGAGTCCTCCGCAGCACTGTCAAGGAGGACCTGCAATAATCAATCCCCCTGCATCCCCGGGGCAGCTTCGCTGCGCTGCTGCGCAGCAGTAACTGGTGATTCGTTTACTGGTTGATAAAGGGAAAAGAGCAGAGACATACTGTCTGCTCTTCCCCAATCAACCATTTACCCAGTCACCAATTACTGCAGCGAAGCTGCCCTGGGACACAGGGGGATTCCCTTTACCCTTTACCCTTTACCCTTTACCCTTTACCCTTTACCCTTTACCCTGTCCTCAGCCCGCTGTCCCCTCTTTGCGGAGTTTCTCGATCTCTTCGCCGCTGAAACCCAGGGCTTTCAGGATCTCATCCGTGTGCTCACCGTGAACCGGCGCGAACCTTCTGACCTGGCCCGGCGTTTCCGAAAGCTTTGGCAGTATCCCTACCTGCTTCACCTTACCGAGTTTCGGGTGATCCAGTTCGATAACCATCTTCCGGTGCAGGATCTGCGGGTCCTGGAAAGTCTCATCCAGAGAGTTGACCTTGCCGACGGGAACGTCGTTTGCTGCGAGCAGATCGAACCACTCATCCCTTGTCTTCGTGAGGAATACCTTTTCCATGCCGGCCCTGATCTCGTCAAATTTTGGCTCAGGCCCCTGGAAGGTCATCGCCATGGTCCACTTGTGCTGCATGTACTCCTCTTTCCCGACGGCCTTGCAGAGATTGTCCCAGAAGTGTGGCTCCAGGCAGCCGATGGTGAGCCATTTCCCGTCTTTTGTCTTGTAGACGCCGTAGTGCGGATAGGCCCCCTGCGCCCAGGACACGCCCGGCTTCATGACCGTACCGTCCATGAAGAAGCGGTGCGTAAACCAGGTGATGAGGTGAAGCGCCCCTTCCATGTAGGTGTGGTCGATATACTGGCCTTTTCCCGTCCTGTTCCTGGCCTCGAGCGAAAGAAGGATCCCGATCGTCCCGTAGAGGGACACGCCGGCGAAGTCAGCGATGATGTTGAGCGGGATGGCGGGCGGCCCCTCTTTCGGGCCGATGAGCCCCAAAACCCCCGCCAGCGAGATGTAGTTGATATCGTGACCGGAAAAGAGTCTGTATGGCCCGTCCTGCCCGTAGCCCGACAACGAGCAATAGATGATTCGGGGATTGATCCCCTGGATCGTCTTGTAGTCGACGCCGAGCCGCTCGACGACACCGGGGCGATAACCCTCTATGACCACGTCAGCCTCTTTCGCCATGCGGTGAAATATCCGCCGTCCCTCATCGGACCGCAGATTCAGGCCGATGCACTTCTTGTTGCGGTTAAGCGCAAAGTATGCTGCCTCCCTCTCCTTGTCCTTGCCGCCGGGCGAATACCCCATATCACCCATGGGAAAGGCCTTGGCCGGCTCCACCTTGATGACCTCGGCTCCGAAGTCGGCCAGGATCATGGTGCACAGTGCACCCGGTACATAGTTTGACAGATCGAGAACTTTGATCCCCTCCAGTGCCAGCATATCTCCCTCCTTGTCGTGGACTCTGACCGGGGGCGCATCCCGCAAGGATGCGCTACCATGTCTAGTTCTTTCCTTGCCGGGAAGCCCCGCGCAGCGGTAAGAGGCTTCCAAAGCACCCGTCTGCGGCGTTGCCCTCGCCCCTCGTCGCTCAACCTGCGAAGTCCCGTTCCCCTGTTCTCCTCCCCTGGCGGGAGGAGGAAGTACAGGAGGGGGGATCATTCCCCCTTACCTCGATCCTCTCCCACGGAGGGGAGAGGAAGATTGAGGTTTAGGCTTATTACAGGCCTCGCTCCTCGAGCCGTCGGGCGCCTTGCATTCAGGTACTTTTGAGTGGCCCTTTTTTAAAGTCTATGAATCATCTTTCCGGTCAGCAGAAAATAAAATGCCCCCGTTTCACTTTGGAAAACGGGGGTACCCACATCCGCGCATATTCTTTACCTTCAATGGAAGCAAGGAATGACCACCGGTGGCTTCCCTGTCCGGCACCGACATGCCGGGATAC
>DASRZY010000030.1:0-13166 GCA_035685905.1 Syntrophales bacterium | reverse complement strand
GGGGGATCTTCTCTGTCACGAGGGCCCCGAACATGTTTGCAGGGCCGGGGGCTCTGCGCCCTTCCGGAAACACAGGCGGCGCCTCTCCTGCGTTCTTTTTCTTCGGCTTCCTTTTCCCCGCGAATTCCTCGGCCGGCGGCGTCGGCTTCGGTTCAAGACCGGCATATCGTCCCAGGGGCCAGTAATCCAGCAGGAGCAGGACAAACGGCAGGGTGACAAGCATGGGCTTGGACATGAGCCCCAGGGCGAAGAGGACCGCGACGAGGAGATACCGGAGCCGACCGGGGCGGAGCGTGTACACGAAATAGGCCCAGAGAGTCAGGAGCATGAAAAAGGTGCTGAGGACATCCTTTCGCTCAGCCACCCAGGCCACGGACTCCACGTGCAGGGGGTGGAGGGCAAAAAGGGCCGCCACGGCGGCGCTCTGCCACAACCTCTGCGTCATCCGATTCAAGACAAAAAAGAGAAGCAGCGTGTTTGCAATGTGCAGAAGGAGATTGACCAGGTGATGACCTGCCGGGTTCATCCCGAAGAATTGAACGTCCAACTGATGGGAAATCCATGTCAGCGGGTGCCAGTTGCTGGCATGAGTCGTCGTGAACGCCCAGGCCAGATTGGCCGCCGTGAGCCCCCCCCTGACGTATGGATTCTGGGTAACGTACTGCTCATCGTCGAGATTGATGAAATCGTGACTTTTGACCTGCCAGAAAACGGCCAGCGTTGCCAGCAACAGCAACAGGCCGACGATGAGCTGTTTTTGCGAGGGGGAGAGGTTTTGCAGCATTAACCCGTTCCGTGCTTCATGGTATCCCCGCCGGCCTACTTGCGGTACTGCCGCATGACCTCGCCAAACCCTTTCAGGGAGTTGACGATCGTCGCATCATCGACGCAGTAGGCGATCCGGAAGTAACCGGGCGCGCCGAAACCGCTGCCGGGAACCGTGAGGATGTTCTTTTTCTGCAGGGCCCGCACGAACTCCACATCGTCGGGAATGGGCGTCTTCGGGAACAGATAGAATGCCCCTTCGGGTTTCGTGAACTCGTATCCATGGGAGGCAAGCCCGTCACAGAGAAGATCTCGCTTTCTCTGGTAGTCCCCCACGTTGACCCCGGCCTCGAGGACCTTCGGCAGAACCCGCTGGATGAAGGCCGGCGCGTTGACGAACCCGAGCATGCGGTTGCACATGATGAGGCCGCCCAACAGAAGGTCGAGGCCGTCCGCCTCGGGGTTCACAGCGATGAAGCCGATGCGCTCGCCGGGAACGGAGAGCGTCTTCGAGAAGGAATTGGCGATGAGGCTGTGGCGGTATGCCTTCAACAGGCTCGGGACCTTCACTCCGTCATAGACAATCTTGTCGTAAGGCTCGTCGGAGACGAGGTAGAGGGCGCGGCCGAATTTCTTTCCCTTGTCTTCCAGGAGTAACGCCAGGGCCCGAATCGAGGCCTCGTCATAGACGCGACCCGTGGGATTGTTCGGCGAGTTGATGAGGATTACCTTCGTCTTCTCCGTGACGGCCTCTGCAATGGCCCAGAGATCGAGGGAGAAGTCCTCCTTTGTCTTGACAAGCTTCAGGACCCCGTTGTGATTGTCCACATAGGCACGGTATTCGACGAAGTAGGGGGCGGGGACGATGACTTCATCGCCGGGGTCGAGAAGGGTCTTCAGGATCACATTGAGGGCCCCTGCGGCACCGCAGGTCATGATGACATGCTCGGCGGCGATCTTCACCCCGTGCTCCCCGCTGAGACGCTCCGCAACGGCTGTGCGGGTCTCGGGAAAGCCCGCGTTGGGCATGTAGGCATGCACGCCCGGCCTCTCGTCTTTTGCAACCTCGAGGAAAGCCTTGATCAGTTCCCGGGGCGGCGCCACGTTCGGGTTCCCGAGACTGAAGTCGAAGACGTTCTCTGCCCCGAACTGCTGTTTGAGCCGGATCCCGTCCTCGAACATTTTCCGGATCCACGAGGACTGAGTGATCATCCCTTCGATCTTTTTTGAAACCGCCATGGCCTTCTCCTTTCGAGTGCTCTCCCCACTGTCCCGCGCCGCTTTGAGTATCACATCCCCTGCGGACCCGTCAACTAGAGAGTCCTGAATCTGCTTGACATTTCGCAACCCTTCCACTAACATGCCGACCGGTTTGGAGGGGGTGCAGAGGCCATGATTATCGAAAAAGCAGGCAAGATCATCGACGGTCTCTATGCGCTTTCGGACATCGATCTTCCGGCCTATCTCGTGGCAGCCAAAACTCCGTCCCTGTTCGATGCGGGCATCACCTTCATGGGCCCGGGCTATCTGAAAGAAATCCGTCAATACCTCGGTGATGAAAACCGCCTTCGCTGGCTCTTCATCACCCATGCTCACTTCGATCACAGCGGGACGGCCCCTTTTCTCAAGCGGCACATCCCAGGGCTCAAAGTCGCTGCAAGCCGGCTCGCCTCGGAAATCTTCAAGAAGCCCAATGCCGTCAACCTCATCCAGAGTCTCAGCCGTGATTACGAAGATCAACACAAAACACGTTTCGGAAGCGAGAACATCGCCTTCGACCACCTTGAGGTGGACAGGGTCCTCGAGGACGGTGAGACCGTCGATCTTGGCGACGGGTGGACGTTCAAGGTGATCGCCACTCCGGGCCACACCCGCGACGGCCTGTCTTTCTACTTTCCCGGAGCGAAAGCCCTCATCTGCGGCGAGGCTGCAGGGGTGCCCGACCGGAATTTCCGGATTCATCCCGAGTTCCTCGCCAGCTACAGGGATTACGTGACTTCCCTGGAAAAGCTGGCCGCACTCGATGTGGAGATCATCATGCTGAGCCACCACTACGTCCTCACCGGCGCGGATGCACGGGGCTATCTGAAGAACTCCCTGGAGAGAACCTTCGCGTTTGCCGACCGGATCCGCAATTATCTCGACGACAGTGGCGGCAACCAGGAAAGCGTCGTCAAGCGAATCTTCAAAGAGGACCACCAGGACACGGGTGCCATCCAGCAGGCCGAGAGGCCCTACCTGATCAACCTCGCGGCCAAGGTGAAAGCCGTGGCCGAGAACAAATAAAGGGAGAGACCCACACGAAAGGAGCTAGAGGTACATGAACATCTTGATATTCGGACCCAATGGCAGTGGCAAGGGGACCCAGGGCGCCATCGTCCAGAAGAAATACGGCGTTCCCCACATCGAGACCGGCGTGATCTTCCGCGAGAACATCTCCAAGGGAACGGAACTCGGGAAGAAAGCAAAAGTTTTCATCGACAAGGGCGATCTCGTGCCCGACGACATCACAATCCCCATGATCCTGAACCGACTGCAGGAACCGGACTGCGCGAAGGGCTGGCTGCTCGACGGCTTCCCCCGTAACCTCGCCCAGGCCGAGGCCATGTGGAAGGCCCTCCAGGAGAGAAACATGAAGCTCGACTTCGTCGTCGAGATCCTGCTGGCCCGCGAGATCGCCAAGAAGCGCATCATGGGCCGGAGGCTCTGCCCTGCCGACAACAATCACCCGAACAACATCTTCATCGACGCCATCAAGCCCGCCGAGAAAAACGGCAAACCCGTATGCAGGGTCTGCGGCGCCGAAAACCTGAAGACCCGCGCCGACGACCAGGACGAGGGCGCCATCGACAAGCGCCACGGCATTTACTACGACACCAAAACGGGATCGCTAGCCGCCGTGAATTTCTTCAAGCAGCGCGTGAAGGTCATCGAGGTGGACGGCACCCCCGGCGTGAAGGAAGTCTCCGAGGACCTCATGAAAAAACTGGGTTGATTTTTTAATTATTTCAATGTATAAGAATAGTCCTCCCGCCGGGAATTGTCCCTGCGGGAGGATTTTTTTATCGATCGCTGAATAAGCACGGAACCACTAACCAATTCTGCCGGTTTGTGGTTTCACTGCTCTCCAAGAGCCATTCGCAAAAATATATGAAAAACATACGCAACTTCAGCATTATCGCCCACATCGACCACGGCAAGTCGACCCTTGCCGACCGGCTCATCCAGCACACGGGAATGGTCGAGGACCGCAACTTCCGAGACCAGATCCTGGACAACATGGACATCGAGCGCGAGCGCGGCATCACCATCAAGAGCCAGGCCATCACCCTTCCCTATCGTGCAAAGGACGGGCAGGACTACATTCTCAACCTGATCGACACGCCGGGCCACGTGGATTTCACGTACGAGGTCTCCCGTTCGCTTGCCTCCTGCGAGGGGGTGCTCCTGCTCATCGACGCCTCCCAGGGCGTGCAGGCTCAGACCCTTGCAAACCTCTACCTGGCCATGGAGAACAACCTGGCCATCATCCCCGTCATCAACAAGATCGACCTGCTGACGGCCGACGTCGACAGGGTTCTCGAACAGATCGATGCCGAACTGGGGCTCGATCCCTTCAGCCACATCAAGTGCTCGGCCAAGCAGGGGATCGGGATCGAAGATGTCCTGGAAGCCATTGTGGAGAGGATTCCGCCCCCGAAAGGTGACCCGGCCAAGGCGCTTTCAGCCCTCATCTTCGATGCAAAGTACGATTCCTTCCGGGGCACCGTCATCCACTGCAGGGTCTTCGACGGAGAGGTCAAGCAGGGCGATATCATCCGCTTCATGCACAACGGCAGCACCTACAAGGTGGAGGAAGTGGGTTGTTTCGGTATTGCGCGCACAAAAAAAGACACCCTCTCGGCCGGCGACGTGGGCTACATCATCGCCGGGGTGAAGACCGTGGCCGATGTGCACATCGGTGACACGATCACACACGACGACAGGCCCACGGACAAGGCGCAGCCGGGCTTCAAGGAGATCAAGCCCGTCGTCTTCTCGTCCATCTACCCCATCTCCTCGGATGATTACGAGGACCTGGCGGTATCACTGGAGAAGTACAAGCTCAACGACGCCGCCCTCGTGTACCAGAAGGATTCTTCTGTGGCCCTGGGACTGGGCTTCCGCTGCGGGTTCCTGGGGCTGCTGCACCTGGAGATTGTGCAGGAGCGCCTCGAGAGGGAGTTCGACCAGTCCATCATCCTCTCCGTGCCCAGTGTACGCTACCGATTCACACTGAAGGACGGCAGCATCATCAACGTCGACAACCCGTCCAATTACCCGGACCCCTCATCCATCGAGAAGGCCGAGGAACCCTTCATACGGGCCACGATGATCATGCCTGAAAAATACCTCGGGGCCGTCATGAAACTCTGCACGGAAAAACGCGGGACCAACTCGACGATGAGCTACCTGAGCCCCGGCCGCGTGGAACTGATCTACGAGATGCCGCTTGCCGAGGTCCTCTTTGACTTCTACGACCGCTTCAAGACGGTGACGCAGGGCTATGGCTCCTTTGACTACGATATTATCGACTACCGGCAGGACAATCTCATTCTGCTCGACATCCTGGTCAACGGCGAGAAAGTGGATGCCCTCTCGCAGATCGTCCACCGCGACAACGCACGCGCTCGAGCTCTTCACGCCTGCGAAAAGCTGAAGGAAGAAATCCCGCGCCAGCAGTTCAAGATCGCCATCCAGGGCGCCATCGGGGGCGAAATCATCGCCCGCTCAACGATCAGCCCCTTCCGCAAGGACGTGACGGCCAAGTGCTACGGCGGCGACATTACGCGCAAGCGCAAGCTCCTGGAGAAGCAGAAGAAGGGGAAGAAGCGCATGAAGATGGTGGGCACCGTGAGCATCCCCCAGAGCGCCTTCCTGGCCGTTCTTCAGTCGGACAACGACTGAGGAAGAATGGAGCAGTGGAGTAAGGGAATCGTGGAATAATGGGTATAAAGAATCCCCTTCCACCCCCAGCATTCCATTATTCCATCATTCCACCTTATGTACCTGGTTAGGTTGTGAAAAGCAGACCCCGATGATCACTGAACTTACAAACGCCAAAAACGCCGGCCTGTATATTCACGTCCCGTTCTGCCGGTCGAAGTGCGCCTACTGTGACTTCTACTCGATCACGGACAGCTCTCAGGTGGATGGCTATCTCCTGGCGCTTTCCCGCGAGATGGCATTTTATCGGGATTTTGCCCCTTGCTTCGACACGGTCTACATCGGCGGCGGCACCCCTTCCTGCCTGACTCCCCGACAGCTGGCGGGAATCCTGAGCAACGTCCGGGGGAACTTTGTGATCGCCCGGGACTCCGAGATCACCGTGGAGATCAATCCCGGAGACGCGGATGAAACCAGGATGAGGGAGCTCCACGATGCGGGCATCAACCGGGTGAGCATCGGTGTACAGTCCTTTGATGACAGGCTCCTGGGATTCCTGGGCCGCCGTCATGGCGCTCGGGATGGCCGATTGGCGATTGAAGCGGCCCGAAAGGCCGGCTTCCAGAACCTCGGGATCGATCTTATCTACGGGGTTCCGGGCCAATCGTTTCAGCTCTGGCAGGAAACCATGGAAACCGCGCTCGGTTTCGAGCCCGAGCATCTGTCCTGCTACGAGCTGACACTCGAGGAGGCAACCCCTCTGCACCGGAGGATCAAAGACGGCCGGATCAACCTTCCCGGGGAAGAGGAGGCATTCCGGTTTTTCTCAATGACCTCGGATTTTCTCGAGGGGCGGGGCTACACCCATTACGAGGTGTCCAACTTTGCCCGTCATGCCTCCCTCGTTTCACGGCACAACTGCAAGTACTGGGACCATTCACCGTACCTGGGTCTCGGGCCTGCCGCCCATTCCTTCCGGGGGACCCGCCGCCGGTGGAACCATCGGTCGCTGGAGCAGTATCAGCGGGATGTTCAAGACGGATGCCCGCCCACCGGGGGGCAGGAGAGCCTCTCTCCGGATCAGCTCCGCCTGGAAGCCCTCTATTTCGGGTTCCGGACGATCCGGGGGATCCGCGGCTCCGATTTCGCCGAGCGCTACGGCCTGGACCTGTTCCGGGAGAAGGGCCCCGCCCTGCGCTCCCTTCGTGACGAGGGGCTCGTGAATCTGCAGGGGGACATTCTCGCCCCTACCCGACGGGGTTTGGCCTTGGCCGACCGCCTGTGCCTGCTGTAATTTTTTTCAGGAATTGCTTGATTCCTGTCGAAGAATGTGAGAGTAAATAACGCTTATGAACCGGCAAGATAACGTGCACGAGGTGATGTATGGGCAGTGTCGTCAAGAAAAGACGGAAGAAGATCAGCAAGCACAAATACCGGAAGCGCCTGAAGGCCAACCGTCATAAGAAGAGATAACATCTTTGGGAATCCCCGTGGGCGACCCGCGGGGATTCCCTTTGCTGTGTCCCGACTGAATGAGATGCCCGTCACATGAACAGGCAATGGCTTGGAACATACCGGCAGGGAGACGTCCTGACCAGGCACCGATGACCCGATGACAACCGGGAATATGACGCCGGGGTACGTCCTGCAGAGGTTGCCCCGCCAGGCCGATCGGGATTTGGGCCCATGGTTACCACGCCCCGCGACAAATTGATCCTTTCCATCATCGCCGCCCTCTTTGCCTTCCGCCTCCTCGCAATCTACACGGTCCAGCTTGCCCCCGACGAAGCCTATTACTGGTACTGGGGCCAGCATCCGTCTCTATCCTATTCCGATCACCCCCCGATGGTGGCCTGGGTGATGGCTTTTTTCACGTCGCTGGGCGGAAACACCGAGTTCTTTGTCCGCCTTGGCGGGTTTCTCCTTTCATTGGCCGCCCTGTTTTTCCTCTTCGACACGGCAAGGACCCTTTTCCCCTCCTTTCGAACGCTCCCCTGGGAAGTGCTCCTCGCGTTCAACGCGACACTGCTCTTTCCGGCGGGCTGCATCATCCAGACCCCGGATACGCCCATGCTCTTCTTCTGGGCTGCCGCCACCTGGTGCGGAGGCCGTATTGCGGCAGGGGGGGCAGGCCGCTGGTGGTACCTCTGGGGGGTCTTCCTGGGTCTTGGCCTGTTGAGCAAATACACCATGGTGCTCCTGGTCCCCTGCACCTTCGGGTTCCTGCTTTTCTGCCCGTCCCGGCGGCACTGGCTGATGCGGAAAGAGCCCTGGCTTGCCCTGCTTGTTGCCTTTGTTCTTTTCTCGCCAGTTCTTTACTGGAACGCGACACACGATTGGGCCTCCTTCACCTATCAGCTCCGCCAGGGATTCTCGCCCGGGGGCGAAATCGCCCCTCTGAAAATTCTGGAATACCTGGGCGGCCAGGCGGGCGTTGCCACCCCATTTCTCTTCGTCGCTTTCGTCTGGTACAGCGTGAAGGCCCTGCAACTGAGCCTGAAGGCGGAACAGCCGGCCTACCTTTTCCTTCTCTTTCTGTCCTGGCCCGTTCTTCTCTTCTTCGGGCTCTCTACAGCCATGGGCAAGGTTGCCGAACCGAACTGGCCCGCCCCATCCTACATCGCCGGGTTCATCCTGGCAGCAGCCGTTTATCGCGAGGTCTATGCAAACAGACCGGCACATCGACGCTTCATCGCCTTCGGGATCGGGTTTGCCCTCTGCGCGGGTCTGATCGTCCAGGCCCATCTCATCAGGCCCTTTCTCCCCATCCCCCCTGCCATCGACCCGGTGCAGCAATTCCACGGCTGGCGTGATCTGGGTGCCCGGGTATCACGGATCGCGGATCAGCATTCCTCCGAGAGCGGTTATCTCATCCTGTCCGACAAGGGGACAACCGCAGCCGAGGCAGTGTTTTACAGCGGCGCCCGGTTCACAGGCCTCGATCTGTTCCAGCCCGAGAGGTATGTTTTTCTGGGGGATCTCTCCGCCCTGCGCGGCAAGGACGCCATCCTTGTCCTGCACGGCGGAAGCGATTCGGGCCTCGCCCGCTATTCAGGGTACTTTGAGGGAATCGAGCGCGTGGGCGCTCATGACTGCATTTTCCGGGGTGAGAAGATCGACTGGCTCAGCGTGCACCTTGCCATCGGGCGGGGTTTCCGGGGCAGCTGGCAAGCCGCTTCGCGGCAGTGATTTGTGTCTAGTGGTTTGTGGCTCGTGAAAGACAAGGATGCGTGATCGGTCACTGACCCCATCTCTTTTCACAAGTCACTTGCACAAACCACTAATCACCGTATTTATGCGGCTGCTTGCGTACTCGGAAGGTCCAGACGTGGTTGATCACGTAGTTCAAAACAGCCGAGATACCGATGGCGAAAAAATTGGCCATCTCCAGGAACATGTACTGCTTTAACAGGTTCGTGAAGAGGATCTGCAGCGCAATGGCCAGCGAACAGGATGCACAGTACTGGAAAAACTGGACGACGATGGATCCCCGGCCGTGGACTTTTCGGTCTCCCCACGTCCAGGCCCGGTTCCAAAGAAAATTATGCACCGTTGCGATAAAGATTCCTGTCAGGAGTGCAAGATTTTCCCTGACATACGCGGACTCGATGGCACGGTAGACGAATTTGTCGGAAACATAGAGGACGCCTATGTTCACGATGGTTCCTGCAAACCCCACGGTGCCGAACTTCGCAAAGCGCTGCCTGACCAGCCATTCCCCGCCGGGAAGCCGGGAGACGGCGTCCTTGACGGCCTGCTTGAACCGCAACAACCCGCTCATCGCGCCGGCCCCTCTCCGAGCAGCTTCAGGGCACACTCGAGCACGGATTCAGGGTCGATTATCTTCAGGCACCGGTTGTCGCCGTCGCAGGGCGAGTTGCGGTGATTGTATGCCGTCAGGCAGGGCGAGCAGGCAATGCCGCTGAAGAATACCTTTGTGCCCGCGCTGTTGGGCCCGTAGAGGACCGGCGTCTCCGGACCGAAGAAGAGAATCGACGGGATCGGCGTCATCACGGCAAACTGCCCGGGCCCCCCATCGTTGGTAATCAGAAGCGCCGCAAAGTGGAAAATAACCAGAAGCTCCCGGACGGTCTTCGTGTACCCCGTCAGATCGATGCACAGCGGGCTCTGGCAGTGACTCAGGATGGTCCGGGCAAGGTCCTTGTCGCCGGGAAGTCCGATGACCGCCACCGCATGACCCCGCTCCACAAAATCCTTCGCGATCCTGCAGAAGCTCTGCAGGGGCCATGCACGGATGGGAAGAATCCCCCCGCTGGGGTAAAGCAGGACCAGTTTTTTCCCGGCAACGGCGGGAAAATCGCCGAGCAGCCGCTTGAGCATCGCCTCCTGTTCCCCCTCGCGCAGACGCATGGCAGGTGCCGCTTTCGGGACATCCTCGTAGGACCCAAGCTTGTTCTTGGGGACACTCTGCGACTCGATGGCGTCCACGAGCGCGAGGAACTGATCGCTGATATGCCGATAGGGGTTGTAGAGGACGGGTCGGTTGATGAAATCCCCCCTGTAGAGCCCTTCCATCGTGTGGCGGTGGAACCCGACCCGGACGGGGGCCCCGCTGAAGAAGGAAAAGATGCTGCTGACCCTGGCGAAGAGCTCGCAGTCGATGACGACATCGAACCGCAGCCGGCGCATCTTCCGAAGGGCAGCCAGGCAATCGCTCACCAGATCACCCAGGGAGCGGTCACTGAGCGTCATGATGTTTTCGGAAGGAATGGCCTCCATGAGGTCCAGGATCTCCCGATTCTTTTCAAACAGCAGGGCGTGGATCTCGGCCCCCGGATATTTTTCCCTGAGCCTGCGGAACATGGAATATCCCAGTACGAGACTCCCCATTTCCGAAAGGAGGATGATCAGGATCTTCTTCGGGGGGCCGGACGGCGCACGATCTGCCGAAAAAAGGGAAAGCGCCCGGCAGATCAACGGCCCGAAAGCCTGATCGATCTTTCTTTGCAACCCTACATCCATGTTCCTGCCGTTATCCCTGTTATTGCTGCTATTCTTTATGGCTCATTTCGCCCGGCAGCCGGTTTTCGATGGCCGCCCTCAGGCTCCCGTATCATGATGCGGCAACTCTTCCCGATCGAGGCGAAAAAGATAGTACAGAAACAGTCCCGTTAAATAAACCAGGCAGCCCGCCCAGATCACATCGGTCAGGAAATGACCCCCCTGGATCATCCTGCAGAGTCCCATCAGCATGCCGTAGAGAATGCCCGCCGCAAGCGCCCTTCGCGCCCAGCCGGGCGAGCTGCGACGGAGCACAAAATACGGGGCCATGATGAAGAATCCGATGGCTGCGTGTCCCGACGGGAACGAGCGGCCCACCCCCGGTGTGCCGGGATTCCAGAACGGCCGGTATGTTTCCGTGCCTCCGAATTGAACAATTTCCGATGGTCTCGGCCTGCCCCAGAAATCCTTGAACAGGGTGTTGACGATCAGGCCAGGACCCAGGATCAGAAAGACGACGACGAAAAGCCCCGCTTTCCGATCAGGCAGAAACTTCGCCGAGAAAAAGCTCAACACGAAGGCCAGTGCCCCGAGCCCGCCGATGACAAAAGCGGGAATATTGCCGTACCGGTACAGAAAGACCCAGATCGCCCCGTTTCCCTGCGACCAGCCCGTCGTTGTACTGTAGTAGAGGGCCTCGATGGCAAGATCAGCGCCCGCGATGCTCAGTCCGGCAGCAACGGCCGCAACAGCAAGCAGGGAAAACAGAAATTCGACAAGAATGCGCTTCCTCATAGCCTCTCACGATAAAAAAGGGCCTCTGCTGAGACGCCTTGTCATCGGGGGAAAATAAACCACACCTGTGCTGCCGAGTCAATCCTTTTGCCTCGGGATTACGGGATTTTACAATCTCTTAACTTTTCTTGGATTATTGAATTGACATTGACAAGACGGCATTTTTTCCTGCACAGTGATGGCCAGGCCGATTGCAACGCCAGCGTATTGAACGCAGAAGGAGCTTCCCGATGACGAACACCCCCCCCGCCCATGACATCACCAAGACGTCGCTGTCGGTGCTGTTCATCGGCATTCTCATCGCAGCCAATTACTGGATTCTGAAATCGTTCCTGCCTTCCTTCATCTGGGCGGTGATGATCGTCGTGGCCACGTGGCCTCTCATGCTGCGCCTGCAGGCATGGCTGGGCGGCAAACGAGGGTTTGCGGTGTCGGTCATGACGATTGTTCTTCTGCTTTTGTTCATCGTGCCGTTCACGCTTGCCATCGTGACCCTCTCGAATAATGCCGACATGATCAGGGGCTGGGCAGACTCGCTCAAGACGCACGGCCTGCCCCCGCCTCCCGGATGGGTATCGGGCATCCCGCTGGTCGGGCCCAAGCTTTCAGTGTCCTGGAATGAGATTGCCTCTGCAGGTTCGGAAGGTCTCTCGGCCCGAATCGCCCCTTACGCGGGGAAGCTTGTCACGTGGTTCGTTGACCAGGCCGGCAGCGTCGGGATGATGCTCGTCCAGTTTCTGCTCACCGTCATCATCTGCGCGATCCTTTACTCGGGCGGGGAACCCGCGGCGAATGCAGTGCGCCGTTTTACCCGGCGCCTTGCCGGACAGCAGGGCGATGACGTTATCGTGCTTGCCGCCAAAGCGATCCGTGGCGTGGCGCTCGGCGTCGTGGGCACTGCCTTGATCCAGTGTCTGATCGGAGGCATCGGGCTTGTCGTGTGCGGCGTGCCGGCTGTGGCCGTTCTCACGGCCATCATGTTCATCCTCTGCATCGCGCAGCTCGGGCCCGTGCTTGTCCTCGTCCCGGCGGTGATCTGGCTGTACTGGAGCGGTGAGACCCTGTGGGGAACGGTGCTGCTGGCCTTTACGATCGTTGCCTCCACATTGGACAATGTCCTGCGGCCGATTCTCATCAAGAAGGGCGCAGACCTTCCTCTCCTGCTGATCTTTGCCGGCGTGATCGGCGGCCTCATTGCCTTCGGGATCATCGGTCTTTTCATCGGGCCCGTGGTGCTGGCCGTGACGTACACCCTGCTCGGCGCATGGGTCGGCGGCACCGAGAGGATTGCCAAGGAGGTTCACAAGAGTTCGTGAGGGTTATCTCAAGGCGGGGGTGCTACATCCGTGTCAGCGGGATAAACTCGAAGCGGTCCACGTCGAAAAGACCCCGGTCCGTCACCCTCAGGTGCGGGATGACGGGAAGCGCCAGGAAGGACAGGTACATGAAGGGGCTGGCGATCATCCTGCCGCCCAGGCCGTCTGTGGCGCTCTGAAGGGCTTCGTGGAGTGCGGCCACCTCCTCGAAGGGTCTCTCCGACATGAGCCCGCCGATGGGCAGCGGCAGGAATCCCAGGATCTCGTTTTTTCGCACCACAACAATCCCTCCCCCCGAATCTCTCAAAACGCTCACCGCCCGGATCATGTCGCCGTCGCCGGCTCCCGCGACAATGACGTTATGAGAGTCGTGGGCAATTGTTGAGGCGATCGCGCCCTCTT